>NZ_DATJJK010000124.1:0-15319 GCF_035492295.1 Acidisoma sp.
AGGTCCGTGCAGTAGCCGGCCATCGCATTGCAGATCGTGTTCAGCGCCTGCTTGGTGCCGAAAAAGTCGTCCACCGAATAGGAACGCTTCGTCCCGTCGGTGTTGACATGAAGCCCATCCGCGAAAAGAAGCGCCTCCTTCTCCTTCGACTCCCATACCGGGCGCTGAACACTGCCGCCGGCATCCGGCTGGTTGAAGCCAAGGCTCATGCCGCAGGGCGGCGGCGCGGCGGCGGCAAGCAGAGGTATCATTGCGAGAAGCCAGAGCGCGCGCGTCATCGGGTCTTGCCTCGTAGTGCATCGCCCTTATGCCATGTGTTGCGGCGTTAAAACGACCACAGTTTGGCCTCCGACACGCTGCGTGATTTGACCGCACCCGGATTCGCGGCTAGCAGAGACCATCCCAAGGGGAGCCCCGAGCGAGGGGCTGAGAGGCCATTGGGCGGCACAGGCCGCCCCACATGGCGACCCTTCGAACCTGATCCAGGTCATGCTGGCGAAGGGATGGTAAGGCCGCGCGCAGTCTCTGCCGCGCATCCGCTCTCCCCCCTCCCGCCTGCCCCGGATCGCTGCCGGGGAGAGATTTGCGTGCAGATCACCGTCGTGGGCGCCGGCGTCATGGGCCTCACCACCGCCCTCGCCCTTTCGGAGCGCGGGTTTTCCGTCGGTGTCGTGGAGCGGAGCGCCACGCTCGGGGCCAGCGCCTGCTCGCGCTTCGCGGGCGGCATGCTGGCGCCTTGGTGCGAGGCCGAAAGTGCCGAACCACTGGTCGTGCGGCTTGGCCAGGAAGCGCTCGCCTATTGGCCGCGCGTCTTCCCTGGCACGATCCAGCGCGGCAGTCTGGTCCTCGCTCCCTTGCGGGACGCCCCGGATCTTGCCCGCTTCGCCCGGCGGACAACGGACCACGAGATGCTGGACGCTGACGGCATCGCGGCCCTGGAACCCGACCTCGCCGGCCGCTTCCGCAGCGGGCTGTTCTTCCGCCGGGAAGCACATCTCGATCCGCGCGCAGCACTCCCAGCGCTTGCCGAAAGTCTGGCCGTGCGCGGCGTTTCCATCACCTTCGGACAGGAGGTCGATCCCGCTGATCCAAGCCTCGGCGCGGTTGCCGATTGCCGGGGCCTCGCCGCCCAGGACAGACTTCCCGATCTGCGCGGCGTGAAGGGTGAAATGCTCATCCTGCGCTGCCCGGGGCTGACGCTCACCCGCCCCGTGCGCATGCTGCATCCGCGCTTTCCGCTCTATGTCGTGCCGCGGGGCGACGGCGTGTTCATGCTCGGCGCCACCATGCTGGAAAGCGGCGAGCGTGCCCGCGTCACCGCGCGCTCGGTGGTCGAGCTGCTCAACGCGGCCTATGCGTTGCACCCGGCCTTTGCGGAAGCCGAGATTCTCGAAATGGGCGCCGACGCGCGGCCGGCCTTCGCCGATAACCTTCCGCGCCTGCGGCCCTTTGGCCAAGGCAGCCTGCGGGTCAACGGGCTTTTCCGCCACGGCTTCCTGCTCTCGCCGGCAATGGCCTCTCGGGCTGCGGATTATTTTCTTAACAGGACGGTTTCTCCGGAGGTGATGGGATGAAAATCCGCGTCAACAGCGAAGCGCGTGAGGTCCGTGGGCAAAACCTGGCCGAGGTGCTGGACGAACTCGGCTATGGCGGCGCGGTGGTCGCGACCGCCGTCAATGGCGATTTCGCGCCCGCCCGCGCCCGTGCCGATGTCATCCTGAAGGAGGGCGATGAAGTGGAACTCCTCGCCCCCATGCGGGGAGGCTGAGATGCTCGAAGCCTACGGCATCCCCTTTTCTTCCCGCCTCTTCCTGGGCACGGCACTTTACCCCTCGCCTGCCATCATGGCGGAGGCCGTGCGGCGCTCGGGTGCGGAGGTCGTGACCGTTTCGCTCCGCCGCGAATCGGGTGCCGGGCGCGAGGGCCAGGCCTTCTGGTCGATGATCCGCGCCTTGGGGGTTCGCGTGCTGCCCAATACCGCCGGTTGCCATTCGGTGAAGGAAGCCGTGACCACGGCGCAGATGGCGCGCGAGGTCTTCGAGACCAACTGGATCAAGCTCGAGGTCATCGGTGACCACGATACGCTGCAGCCCGATGTCTTCGGCCTTGTCGAAGCGGCGCGCATTCTCACCGCCGACGGGTTCGAGGTCTTTCCCTATACGACGGAGGATCTGCTGGTCGGCGAAAGGCTGCTCGACGCTGGCTGTCGTGTCCTCATGCCCTGGGGCGCGCCGATCGGTTCCGGGCGCGGCCTGAACAACCTTTACGGACTGCGCGCCATGCGGGCGCGTTTCCCGAACGTGCCGCTGGTGATCGACGCCGGCATCGGCCTGCCCTCCCACGCCGCCCAGGCGATGGAACTGGGTTTTGATGCCATTCTGCTCAACACGGCGGTTGCCAAGGCGGGCGACCCCGCCTTGATGGCGGAGGCTTTCGCCAGCGCCATCCGTGCCGGACGCCAGGCTTATGAGGCCGATCCCATGCCGATGCGGGACATGGCGGAACCTTCCACCCCGGTCATGGGGCTCGCCTTCCGATGAGTCTTCATCCGTTTTATCTCATCGTCGATGACGTTGGCTGGATCGAACGTTTCCTGCCGATGGGGCTTCGCTTCGTGCAACTCCGCATCAAGGAGAAGCCCGAAGCCGTGCTGCGTGCGCAGATCCGTGCGGCCCGTGATCTTTGCGTGGCCAAGGGCGCGGTCCTCGTCATCAACGATCACTGGCAACTCGCCATCGAAGAGGATTGCCACTTCGTCCATCTCGGGCAGGAGGATCTGGAAGCGGCGGACCTTCCTGCACTGCGGCGCCATGGAATAAAACTCGGGCTCAGCACGCATGATGAGGCGGAGCTGGACCGCGCACTCTCGGTGGGGCCTGACTATGTGGCCCTCGGCCCGGTCTTCCCGACAATTCTGAAGGCAATGCCCTGGGCGCCGCAGGGCATTCCGCGCGTCTCGGACTGGAAACGCCGGGTGGGTGCGATGCCCCTGGTCGCCATCGGCGGCCTCACGCCGGAACGTGGCCGCGCGGCACTGGCCGCCGGCGCCGATAGTGCGGCCGTGGTGACGGACGTGCTGCTCAATCCGGACCCCGACGCGCGGCTCCGCGAATGGCTGAGCACGATATCATAGGGTTGAACCGCTTTACCGCTCGCCTTGCCGCACCCTAGAAGCAAGGGTGGCAAGTGACTGGAAGCTGGGAGCGGAATGGCGAGCTACGAGGCTTTGTGCGGCATCGACTTCGGTTTTGCGGATTTCGTGAAATCCGGCACGCCAGATGAGATTGCCGAGGTGACAGCGATTCAGAGCCGGATCAACGGCGGCGGCCCGATTTCGCCTCAAACCGTGCGGCGCCTCAAGGCCGTGCCCGGCCACTACCACCTTCTGGTCGCGGCCGAGATGTGGTGTTCGGATTGCCGGGTGAATGTGACGGCGATGGATTTCCTCTGCCGTCAGCAGCCCAACATCACCCTTACCATCGTCACCAAAGCGCGCGCCGAGGAAGAGCTGCGCACGGCACTCGGCCTGAACGATATCCGGGCGCCGGTCGCCGCAATCCTGGACGAGCACTACCGGCTCATCGGCCGCTTCATCGAGCGGCCGAGCTTCGTTGCCGAGCGTGGGGTGGAGGCGCTGGGCCAGGGCTACCGCAACGGCAATTATACCGACAGCACCCTCACCGATATCCTGGCCGTCCTAGAAGCGGCGGCCGAGGCCGCTCATCCATTGCCGCGGAACGAAGGATAGAGCGTCATCCCGCCATCGACGAAAAGCGTCGTCCCGACGACATAGTCCGACTGGTCGGAAGCGAGCCAGACAGCCGCCCGCCCGACATCCTCGGCCGCCCCGATGCGCCCGTAAGGAATGAGCTTGAGCACTTCCTTCGCCGCCGCGCCCTCGGTCTCCTCCTTGTTGATGTTGGTACGAATGGCGCCGGGCGCGATGGCATTGACCCGAATGCCCTTTTCCGCGACCTCCTGGGCGATCGTCTGCATCATCATCATGATCCCGCCCTTGGATGCGGCATAGTTCACATGCCCTGCCCAGGGAATCACCTGATGCACCGAACTCATGCAGATGATCTTGCCGAGAGCTTTTGACTGCGGCCGTCGGCCCTGAGCCTCGAACTGGCGCACGGCGGCCTGGGCGCAGAGGAACTGTCCGGTGAGATTGACCTGCAGCACGGCGTTCCACTGATCGAGCGTCATCTCGGTCAGCGCCGCATCTTTCTGCATGCCGGAATTGGCGACGAGGATGTCGAGTGCACCGTAGGCCTCGATGGTGCTGGCGAAAAGTGCCGCGACATCCGCCTCCTGCGAGACATCGGCGCCGACCGCGATGGCTCGGCCACCCCGGCGCGCGATCTTGGAGGCGAGTTCCTCGGCCGGCTGCTGATGGGAATGGTAGTTGATGACGACGGCAGCCCCCGCTGCCGCCAGTTCCTCCGCGCAGGCGAAGCCGATTCCGGAACTGGCACCCGTCACGAGCGCGATCTGTCCATCCAGGCGGCAGTCCATGCTGTCTCTCCTTCGGCCCTTGCCGAACCAAAGGTGGGGAGCTTGCGCATGGCGCTAAGCCTGCCGCGCGGGGATGTGAGCCTGAAACGCGCGCGCTACATAGGGGTCATGGACGCCGATATCCTGCCCGATCTCCTGGCCGAAAATCTGGATCTCGTGATCTGCGGCACGGCGGCCGGCGCCGTTTCCGCCGCGCGCGGCGCCTATTACGCGGGGCCCGGCAACCGCTTCTGGCCGGTGCTCGCGGAAACCGGCCTCACCCCGCGTCGGTTCCGGCCGGAGGAGTTCCACGACCTTCTCGCCCTCGCGATCGGGCTCACCGATGTCTGCAAGACGCAATCAGGTCAGGATCAGAGCCTGCCGCGCCACGGTTTCGACCGGCTGCGCCTGCGCGCCGCGATGGTGCGCTTCCGGCCACGCCTGCTCGCCTTCAACAGCAAGCGCGCGGCCTCCGAATTTTTTGGCATTCCCACCGGGCGCCTGTCTCACGGATTGCAACCGGAGACAGAGGGTCTTCCCCCGGTGATGGTGCTGCCCTCGACCTCGGGCCTCGCCTGCCGGGCCTGGAACGCGGCGCCATGGCATACCATGGCCACCCGCGTTTTGGCCGGCAGGCTTGGCGCCTGATTAGTCGGGGATGAAGTTCAGCGCGACACCGTTCATGCAGTAACGCTGAAAGGTCGGCGGTGGGCCATCCGGAAAAACATGCCCCAAATGGCCGCCGCAATTCGCGCAATGCACTTCGGTCCGCAGCATGCCGTAGGCGCGATCCTCGCTCGTCTCGACCGCACCCTCCAGCGGCACGTCGAAGCTCGGCCACCCGGTACCGCTCTCGAACTTGGTATCTCCCTTGAACAGCGGATTGCCGCAGCCCGCGCATTCGAAGATGCCGGGCCGCTTCTCACGCAGAAGCGCGCAGGAGCCGGCCCGTTCGGTGCCGTGCTGGCGCAGCACCTGATACTGCTCCGGCGTCAGCTTCGCGCGCCACTCGGCGTCCGTCATGGTCACCGGGAAGATTTTCGACTCCGTATGCGTCGTCATGTGTCCATCCTCGTCGTGGGTCCGATCCTATATCGTCGCGCGGGCTGGACTGGTTGCATCAACCCAGACCTTCCTGCGTTCCATTTGACCCTGCGAAACGCGCAGCGCATCATATTGGCATGATCCTGCTCATCGACAACTACGACAGTTTCACCTTCAACCTCGTTCAATTCCTCGGCGATCTCGGCGCCGAGTGCGCGGTGTGGCGGAATGATGCGCTGTCCGTCGATGAGGTGATGGCTCAGCAGCCGGAGGCTATCGTCCTCTCGCCCGGTCCCTGCACGCCGAATGAGGCAGGCATCTGCCTGGACGTCATCCAGGCGGCGGCGGGGAAGATTCCGATCTTCGGCGTCTGCCTCGGCCATCAGGCGATCGGCCAGGCCTTCGGCGGCCATGTCATTCGCGCACCCGTGCCGATGCACGGCAAGGTCAGCCCGGTCACTCACGGCAATTCGGATATTTTCGCGGGCTTGCCCTCGCCCTTCCGGGCGACGCGCTACCACAGCCTGATCGTGGAGCGGGAGACGCTGCCCGAAACCCTGGTGCCCACGGCCTTTACCGAGGATGGGCTGATCATGGGCCTGCGCCACCGCAGCCTGCCCATCTTCGGCGTGCAGTTCCATCCCGAGAGTATCGCGAGCGAGCATGGCCACAAGATCCTCTCCAATTTCCTGGAGATCGCTCGCGGCCGCAATACTCCGGCCCAGGCCGCCTGACGTCCAAGCAT
Organism: Acidisoma sp.; assembly: GCF_035492295.1. Lineage (GTDB taxonomy): Bacteria > Pseudomonadota > Alphaproteobacteria > Acetobacterales > Acetobacteraceae > Acidisoma. The sequence goes on from NZ_DATJJK010000124.1 coordinate 6,287, forward strand.
CGCAGTCAGGCATCGTAGTTCCGTGCTGAGAGAACGCGCATGAGCGGCGCCATCCGTCCCCTTTTGGCTCGTCTCGCCCGGGGCGAAAGCCTGACAGAGGTCGAGGCCGAGAGCGCCTTCGGCGCGATCATGACCGGCGACGCGACGCATGCGCAGATCGCGGGGCTTCTTATGGCTATGCGCGTGCGCGGCGAGACCGTGGCTGAAATGGTCGGCGCCGTGCGCGCCCTCCGCGCCCGCATGGTCGCAATCTCATCCCCGGCCGGCGCCATCGACGTGTGCGGCACCGGCGGGGACGAACAGGGCACGCTCAATATCTCAACCGCCGTTACCTTCGTCGTCGCCGGCTGCGGCGTGCCGGTGGCCAAGCATGGCAATCGGGCGCTCAGTTCGAAATCGGGCGCCGCCGATGTACTGGAGCATCTCGGCATCGGCGTCTCCCTTTCCCCGGCCCGGCTCGAAGCGGTGCTGGCGAAAACCGGCTGCGTGTTTCTGTTCGCACCCAATCATCATCCGGCGCTCCGCCATGCGGCCCCGGTGCGGGCCGAGCTGGGCACACGTACCCTCTTCAATCTGCTAGGGCCGCTCGCCAATCCGGCCCGGGTCACCCGCCAGTTCACGGGCGTCTATGCCAGCCACTGGACCCGGCCGGTGGCGGAAGCGCTTGGCCAGCTCGGCACGGAAAAAGCCTGGATCGTTCATGGCCAGGGACTGGACGAGCTGACGCTGGCCGGACCCAACCATATCGCAGTGCTCGAAAACGGTACCGCACACGATATGATATTGGATGCCAAGGAGCTGGGCCTGCCGCAGGCGCCCCTCGCGGCCCTTCGGGGGGGCGATGCGGCGGCTAACGCCGCTGCCCTCATGCGTTTGTTGGATGGCGAGCCCGGCGCCTATCGCGATACGGTCATCCTGAATACGGCAGGGGCACTGGTCGTGGCCGGCGCCGTCTCGACCCTCGCCGAGGGCCTGACGGCGGCACGCGCCGCGATCGACCAGGGCCGGGCGCGCGCTGCGCTTGACACGTTGCGGCGCGAAAGCCAGCTGCCTAACCAAGAGAGTTGAAGTAGTAACGGTAGCATGAATTCAGAAATACAAGACGTTCTGGTCCAAATCTGCGATGACACGCGCGCTGAATGCGCGCGCCGGAAAGAAGATTTCCCGGTCGAGATGCTGAAGCAGAAGATCGCGGCCCAGACGCCCCCTCGCGGCTTCGCGCGCACACTGATGGACCACGTCAACCTCCATCGTGTGGCGCTGATCGCCGAGATCAAGAAGGCCTCTCCCTCCGGCGGCCTAATCCGGGAGGAGTTCAACCCGGCGGCCTTGGCCGAAGCCTATATGCAGGGCGGCGCAACCTGCCTCTCGGTCCTCACCGACCGCAAGTATTTCCTGGGCGAGCCCGAGCATCTGATGGCCGTCCGCGCCACTGTGCCGATGCCTATCCTGCGCAAGGATTTCATCCTCGAGCCCTGGCAGGTTTACGAGAGCCGGGCGATGGGTGCGGATTGCATCCTGCTGATCATGGCTGCTCTCTCCGATGACCAGGCGCGCGAGCTGGAAGAACTTGCCCGGGCACTCGACATGGATGTGCTGGCAGAAGTCCATGACGAGACGGAGCTGCACCGCGCGCTCGGCCTGCAGACCCCGTTGATCGGGATTAATAACCGCAATCTCAAGACCTTGAAGACCGATCTTCAGACGGCAATCCGGCTTGCCCCGCAGGTCCCGCCGGATCGGTTCCTGATCGCCGAAAGCGGCATCCGCACGGCCGCGGATGTGAAGCTGCTCGTCGATGCCGGGCTGCAATGCTACCTCGTCGGTGAAAGCCTGTTGCGCCAGCCCGACGTTGCCCAGGCGGTGCGGGATCTGATCGGGCCGGAGCGCACCGCGGACGCGGCCTGAGCAATGACCGGGAGCGCACCCAAGCTCAGCCATTTCGATGCCGCCGGACAGGCGGCCATGGTCGATGTGTCGGGCAAGGATGAGACGCTGCGCGAGGCGACCGCCCGTGCCCGCATTACGATGCGGCCTGAGACCCTGGCGCTGATCGAGAGTGGCTCGGCCAAGAAGGGAGATGTGCTGGGGGTGGCGCGGCTCGCCGGCATCATGGCGGCCAAGCGCACGGCCGATCTGATCCCGCTGTGCCACCCCCTGCCCCTCTCCTCCGTCCGGGTCGATCTGGAGCCGGATGCCCTTGCCTCGGCGGTCGAGATCACGGCGACGGTCCGCACCACTGGCCGCACGGGCGTGGAGATGGAGGCGCTGACGGCCGCCTCCGTCGCAGCGCTGACGGTCTATGACATGTGCAAGGCGGTCGATCGCGGCATGGTGGTCGAAAGCTTGCGCGTCACCGCCAAGTCAGGCGGCAAGTCCGGGGATTTTTCTGCGCCATGAGGCCTGGGCCATGATTTCGGTGACCGAAGCCCGCGCCCGCATTCTGGCCGGGCTCTCGGCGACGACGCCGGAGACGGTCTCGCTCGCCGAAGCCCTTCATCGGGTGACCGCGCGGCCTGTTGTGTCCCGCCTGTCCAACCCGCCGGGCGATGTCTCGGCCATGGACGGCTATGCCGTCCGCGCGGCGGACGCTGCCCGGGGCGCGCGGCTGCGCCTGATCGGCGCCGCGCCGGCCGGCCATCCCTTCGCGGGCAGCGTGGGCCCAGGCGAGACCGTGCGGCTGTTCACCGGCAGCCTGGTTCCGGCGGGCGCGGATACGATCCTCATCCAGGAGAATGCCGACGCCGAAGGCGAGAGCGTGACGGTGCGCGAAGCGCCGGGCCCTGGCCGTCATATCCGCCGTATGGGCCAGGACTTTCGCGCCGGCGACGCGGTGCTGACCGCGGGTTATCGTCTCAGCCCGCGCCACATCGGCCTCGCCGCCGCCGCCGGCCACCCCTGGCTTACGGTCCACCGGCGCCCACGTATCGTCATCCTCTGCACGGGCGACGAGATTGCCTTGCCGGGTGAGCCGCTCCCGCCAGGCGGGGTCGTCTCCTCCAACGGTGCCGCGCTCGCGGCCTTTGTGCGGGCGGCGGGCGGCGAGCCGGTGCTGCTGCCGACTGTCCCCGACCGGCTGGAGGCGATCGCCGAGGCGGCCGCGGCCGCTGGCGGCGCCGATATGCTGATCACGACCGGCGGTGCCAGTGTCGGCGAACACGATCTCGTCCAGGCCGGCCTCGCCTCGCGCGGCTTGGTGCTCGATTTCTGGCGCATCGCCATGCGGCCGGGCAAGCCGCTGATGCATGGGCGGCTGGGCGAGGTGCCGATGCTGGGCCTGCCCGGCAATCCGGTATCGGCCCTGGTCTGCGCCATTCTTTTCCTGCTGCCCGCGCTGCAGAGGCTTCAGGGTCTGCCCGGCCATCCGCCGGCTGCCGAGCCCGTGCGACTCGGCAGCCCCTTGCCGGCAAACGATATCCGGGAGGATTACGTCCGCGCCTCGCTCCTGGTGCCGGAAGATGGTGGCGGTTGGATCGCCCATCCCTACGGCACGCAGGATTCCGGTCAGATCAGCCGTCTGGCGGCGGCCGATGCCCTGCTGGTCCGCCCGCCCTTCGCGCCGGCGCTCGCGGTGGGCGAGATGGTACCGGCCATCCGCCTGGCGCCCCTCGGTCTCTAGGCCGGCTGCTGGGCGGAGAACAGGATGGGGCGAGGTTGAAAGCCCGAGCCCGCCAGGGTCGCGAAGAACTTGCCGGTGACCGGGCCGTGTTGGATGCCTTGTCTTGTTCTCGGCGCCCGGGGGCATGCGCGGCGGCGGGCCCGCCACAGGATGACAGGGAGTGGATTAATCCTATCTTGATGGCAGGGCCGCAGCGGCGGCCCCTCACTCCGCGCCGAGGGATTCCCATGCGACTGCTCCTGGCTTTGCTCCTGCCCGGCATCTCCTTCTTCTTCATCGGCCGCCCGTGGTCCGGCATCGTCTGCCTATTCCTGCATGCGACCATCATCGGCTGGATTCCCGCCGCAATCTGGGCCGTCTATGCGCTCAACCAGTGGGAGACGGATCGCAAGCTGCGGCTCGCGGGCTTTGGTGGCTACCGCTGACCGTTGCGTTCACGAGCTGTTAAAAATCCGAGTTATCCGGTTCCCTCTTGGTAACGACTTCAGTATGCTCGGCAAGTTGACCCCGACGCCCAGCAAAAAACGGGTGCGGGAGAGGAAAACGTCTGAAGGTTCGCATGGATCGATACAGGTTCATTGCGGAAACGGCAGAATGCGCGCCGGCTCTGGCCCATGCGCGCGGCCGTGACCGCCATTCGCGAGATGCCACCTGCCTTCGCGGGCCAGGTCGTTGACAAGGACATCCGATGCCTATGCGCTTCGCTAATCCCCGCGCGCGGCGGGGGTTGGGCGGTGGCATCCGCCTGCGCAAAAGGACGGCCTCCGCCCATGATCAGGTGATGCGCGGGCTCGGCCTCGCCATCGTCTCCGGCCAGTATCCGGCTGGCAGCCTGCTGCCCAACAAGGAACTGCTGACCAAGCAATTCAAGGTGTCGAACAGCACGCTGCGCGAGGCGATGCAGAAGCTCGTCGCCAAGGGCATGATCGTCGCCAAGACCAAGGTCGGGACCCGCGTACTCGAGCCCCGGTACTGGAACATGTTCGACGCCGACATCCTGGACTGGCGCTTTGAAATCGGGGTCGACCGGCCCTTTCTGGCGCAGCTTTTCGAGCTCAGACAGACCTTCGAGCCGATGGCCGCGGCGCTGATGGCGACCCGGCGGACGCCCGAACAGCTGGCTCAGCTGACCCAACTCGCCCGGCGCATGCGCGAGGCGGATGGCGAGCGCCAGGCCTTTGCCGAGGCCGACCTCGCCTTCCACCTCCTCGTCCTGCAATCCTCCGACAACCCCTTCCTGCAGTCGATCGGCGCGCTCATCCGCACCGCCCTCGCCGCCTCCTTCACCATGAGCGCGCCGGCGGACGACCAGCAGCGGCGGACGGTCTCCGAGGCCAGCCACGAGGCGATCGTCGAAGCCATCGCGGCGCGCGACCCTCATGCCGCGGCCGGGGCGATGATGGCCGTGATCCTTGACGGCTGGGCCTCCATCGGCGGCGTGAGCGAAACGGTTCTCACTCACATGACCTTGCGGGAATTCAGGCCGGGTTTGTGAGGACGGGGCTGGCTACACCAGAAGCGCGCGCTTATCCTGACCCTGAATAGAGTATAAAGGGCGGCAGGTGCGATGAAGCCTCTTTACGCAACCTTCGAGGTTCTGCCCGGGCATGAAGCCCGCATGGAGCAGATGATGGCCGATCTTACCCGCGCTGTGCGGGCAGAGCCCGGCTGCCTGCGATTCGTGGCCTACCGGCTGGCGGGCGAACCGCGCCGCTACCATGTGGACGAAATCTACGCCGACGAAGCGGCCTTCGCGGCGCATATCTCAAGCCCCCATGCCCGCGCCTTCAATGCGGCAATCCGTGACATGGTGGTGGGCGGTGCCTCCGAGGTCGTCTTTTTGGCCGAGGCTGCCTGACAAGCGCGTTGATGCAATGGTTACGGCGACACTGTATTCTGGCCCCATGAATCGCGTCACCGAGGCCGAAATCCAGTCTGATGTCGCCGCGGTGGGCAGGATCGCGGCCGTCCCGTCGATCCTGGACGTGGTCTGTCGCATGACCGGCATGGGTTTTGCCGCGGTCGCGCGAGTGACCGGGGAGCGGTGGATCGCATGCTGCGTCCAGGACGATATTGCCTTCGGCTTGGTGCCGGGCGGCGAACTCAAGCTGGAATCGACGATCTGCCACGAAATCCGGGGTCATCGCGAACCGGTCGTGATCGATTGTGTTGCCGAAGACCCGCTCTACCGCGACCACCATACCCCCCGGCAATACGGCTTCCAGAGTTACATCTCCGTGCCCGTCATTCTGCCGGACGGCAGTTTTTTCGGCACGCTTTGCGCAATCGACCCAAAGTCCCGCAAGCTCAACAGCCCCGAGATCATTGGCGCATTCAAGTTGTTCGCCGAGATGATCGCCTTTCAACTGGATGCCCAGCAGAAGCTTGCGACATCCGAGGCATCCCTGGTCCGGGAGCGTGAAACGGCCGAGCTTCGCGAACAGTTCATCGCCGTGCTCGGGCATGATCTGCGCAATCCCCTGGCCTCCATCCGCGCCGGCACCGCCATGCTGGTGCAGCATCCCGAACGTGCCCCTGCGATTGCGGCATTGATCGACGACAGCATTTCCCGCATGGCCGGGCTGATCGACAATGTGCTGGACTTTGCGCGCGGACGACTGGGCGGGGGATTGACCATCCTTCGCGATGGTGACGAGCCCATCGAGCGCACCCTGCTTCACGTCGTGCGGGAGCTTCAGAGCACACGGCCTGACCGGACCATCACGGCCGATTTCGCTCTTTCAGAACCGGTCAGCTGCGACCGTGGCCGCATGGCCCAGCTGCTGTCGAACCTTCTCGGCAATGCGCTCACCCATGGCGACGACACGAAGCCGGTGACGGTCCAGGCGACGACGCGCGACGGCGTCTTCAAACTCTCGGTGGCAAACTCGGGAGCGCCGATCCCCGAGGCGGCGCTCGAGAACCTGTTCCAGCCGTTTTTTCGCGCCTCCGTCCGTCCCAGCCAGGAAGGGCTCGGCCTCGGCCTTTACATTGCCTCCGAAATTGCCAAGGCGCATGGCGGCATACTCTCGGTGCGCTCGACGGCCGAGGAGACGCGCTTCACCTTCCGGATGCCCCTGCGCGACTAAGGCAGGGCCCCACCAGCCTGAGCACGGAGCGATGGGCGTCGTTTCAGCTTTGCGGGAACGTGGCCTGCTCGGCTGCGTCGTCAATCTGCCAACCTGTGCGATACGCTTCTCGGCGAAGGGCCGGCTGCCTGGCCGTTGACGTCGCCCGGAGGTTCTCGTACGCCCCCAGAACTGAGCGCAACAGGGATCTGAACTGGAGACAGGGGCAGCATGCTGGACGACACGAAGGTTCGGGCTGGCCAGTGCCATTGCGGTGCGGTCCGTTTCGAGGCGACCCTCAGCGACGGCTTCAATTCGATCCGCCGCTGCACCTGTTCCTACTGCCGAATGCGAGGCGCCGTGGTTGTCATGGCGGAAATGGGTGGGGTCAAGATCCTGCAAGGCGAGGATGCGTTGACAGGCTACCGCTTTCATACCGGATCAGCGCAGCACTTCTTCTGTTCTCGCTGCGGCATATACACACATCATCAACGGCGATCTGACCAGACTAGCTATGCCGTGAACGTGGCTTGCCTGGATGGGGTGAGCCCCTTCGATTTCTCTGAGGTGCCCGTCATGGATGGCATCAACCATACGAACGACACCGGCAGGCCGACACGCCGGGCAGGCACGCTGCGCTTCATCCCAGCTGACTGACAATCACCGTCAGCCGAGGACCGCTCGGCAATGCTCTCCCCGGAAGCTGGCGCTCCCAAAACCACCTGTCCCATCCATAGATGACGCGGAACAGCGCGCGCGGCCCGCACCGCAAGGCGATGACCGCGGCCGGTAGGCGGACCTATGCCTCGGTCGGCAAAGATTCTTTAGGGGCCCGCCGTAGAACCCGTTAGCGTATCGCCATCAAAACCGATTGACGGGATTCAGACGCATGCCGCCGATTTCGGAGAGCCAAGCCCATCAAGTGAAACTGTGGTTGACCCGGAATTTCGGGCCACAGCTGAATGCCGCCATTGCGAATACGCCCTTCGACATCAATCTGCTTTGCGCGATCGCCGGAAAGGAGGCCGCGCTCTACTGGCTGAAATGGATCGACACCCATCCGCCGGAGTTTGTCCTGGCCCGCTGCGTCTTCGACGCGAGCGGTGACGCGCCCAATACCTCGCGCGGCGCCTTCCCGCAGAACACGTTGGCCTTTCACCAGCGCTACGGCGATGCGTTTACCCAGGACTTGATTGGCGAGGCCAATCAGACCCGCGCCCTGCGCGGCCTGCCGGCGGCCTCCTGGGTCTATAAGGGCTACGGCATTTTCCAATACGACTTGCAATATGTCGGCGCCGACACAGCCTTCTTCCAGCAAAAGCAATGGGGCGAGTTCCAGGCGTGCCTGGACCGCGCGCTCAGCGAACTCAAGACCAAATACGCTCACTACAAGGATCTGCGCACGACCGTGCGGGCCTATAATGGCTCAGGCCCCTCAGCCGAGGCCTATGCCGATGACGTCATGACCCTGCTGGCTTGGTGCTCCGAGGTTTAGGCCGCGCGCGCCGCCTGTGGCACCGCCGCGGGCTTCGGCCCGCCCGCCATCCAGTCCAGCAGTTCGATGGTGTGAACCACGGGCAGGCCGCCGCCCGAAAGCTGGGTGATGCAGCCGATATTCCCGGCCGCCACGAGATCCGGCTTGCGCTCCTGCAGCGTTTCCAGCTTGCGGGCGCGCAGCCGGCCGGCAATTTCGGGCTGGACGATGTTGTAGGTGCCGGCCGAACCGCAGCAGAGATGCGCGTCCCGTGGCTCCACCACCCTGAAGCCGGCTGTCTTCAGCAGCATCTTGGGTTCCGCCGTCACCCGCTGCCCATGCTGAAGGCTGCAGGCTGAATGGTAGGCGACGGTGAGATCGGGCGCCGCGCGGCTCGGCTGATAGCCGATGCGGGCGAGGTATTCGCTGATATCGGCAGCGAGCGCCGAAACCTTTTCGGCGCGGCTTTTCCAGGGTTCCGGCTCCTCGCGGAACATGAAGCCGTAATCCTTCACCGTGGTGCCGCAGCCGGAGGTGTTGATGAGGATCGCGTCCAGCCCCTCCCCTTCGATCTCCCGGCTCCAGCCGGCGATCGCGGCGCGGGCGGCTGCCATGGCGGGATCATGGCGGCCCATGTGATGCGTCAGTGCCCCGCAGCAGCCGACCTCGGGGGCGATCACCACCTCGATGCCCATGCGCGTCAGCAGCCGCACCGTCGCTTCGTTGATCGACGGCGACAGCACTTTTTGCGCACAGCCGGTGAGCAAGGCGACGCGCCCGCGCCGAGCGCCTTCGGCCTGGTGGGTCTGCGGCCGCTGCACGGGGCTATCCGGCGGCAGGGCTTTGGGCGCCAGCGTCAGCATGGCGTGCAT
>NZ_DATJJK010000125.1:0-2550 GCF_035492295.1 Acidisoma sp.
CGGACTTTTATGGAATGCGCCGGCTGGATCGGCGCAGGCATGCTGTGGACGGTCACAGCCGGCGTGCCGCGGACGATCGGCATGATCGGCGCGGCCGAGGCGGCTGAGATTCAGGGAGGATTCACCTTCCTGCAGATGAGCGACAGCCATATAGGCTTCAAGGCAGGCCCTTATCAGGATGTTGCCGGCACTTTGCAGCAGGCCGTGTCCGACATCAGGAAACTGCCGGCGCGGCCGCAATTCATGCTTCATACCGGCGATATCAGCCATTTGGCGCGGGAAGATCAGTTTGATACGGCTGATCAGATCTATGCGCAGTCTGGCCTCGATATCCATCACGTTCCGGGCGAGCACGACATCCTCGACCCCGGCAAGAGGCTCTACCTCGCGCGCTACGGCAAGAATACGAAAGGCGAGGGCTGGTACAGTTTCGACGATCACGGCCTGCATTTCATCGGCCTTTCCAACGTCTTCCACAATGGAGCGGACGGCCAGTGGCTGCTCGGTGCCGATCAGATTGCCTGGCTGACCGATGACCTGCGCGGTGTGGCATCTTCGACGCCGGTGGTCGTCTTCGCGCATGTGCCGCTCTGGACAGTCTATGCCAAATGGGGCTGGGGTACTGGCGATGTGGCGGCGGTGCTGCCGCTGTTCCGGCGCTTCGGCAGCGTCACCGTGCTGAACGGCCATATCCATCAGATCGTGCAGAAGGTGGAGGGCCGCCTTGCCTATCACACCGCCCGCTCGACGGCCTTTCCGCAGCCGGCGCCGGGCAAGGCGCCGCATAGCGGCCCGATCATGACAATACCGGCCGGTGCGGTTGGAGAATATCTCGGCATGACGACCGCGACTGTCCACGCCGAACCCGGTCGCCTCGCCATCACCGACACAGCACTCAGCTAAGGGAGACCAGAATGTTGAAGACAGGTCTTGCTGCAGTCTGCGGTTTTCTTTTGACTGTCTCTGCGTCGCAGGCAGCAACGGTCAAGGTAATAATCAACAACTACATGTTCATGCCGGATAGGATCGTTGCGCATCCGGGTGACGTCATCCTGTTCTCGAACCAGGATACGGACCCGCATACCGCGACCAGCCTCGACGGCAAAAGCTTTGATTCAAACACCATCGATCCTGGCTCCAGCTGGAGCTTCACGGTCAAGGCAGTGGGTACCTACAAGTTCCACTGCGCCATCCACCCGGACATGCTTGGCGAAATCGACGTCCAATAGGTTCGGTTCCGATGACACCAGTCGATCCCACGCGATCGCAGTTTCGCGCCATGGCCTTGCCGCTGCTGAGCTATCTGCACCGGCTTGCCCTGGCGCTGACAGGCAACAAGCCGCGCGCGGAAGATCTGGTGCAGGAAACCTACGTGCGGGCCTTGACGTATTTCCCGTCCTATCAAGGAGGGGACTTCAAGGCCTGGATGGCGGCGATCATGCGGAATCTCCATGTCAACTCAAGGACTCGGTCTCCTCCGATGGAAGACGAAGAGTATCTTGCACAACTGCCGGATGAGGCACCCGATCCCGAACAAGTCGCGATCGTGAGCGATCGCGCGCGTAGGCTGCGCGCGCTTATCGCCGATTTGCCGGACGGGCTGAGGGAGATTCTAATCCTGCGGGATTTCGGCGATCTCTCTTATGCTCAAATTGCCGAAACATTGGCAATCCCGGCAGGCACGGTCATGTCGCGCCTGGCGCGGGCGCGGGAACGGTTGCGCAAGGCCTGGATAAATGATGGTCAACCGACATGAACTGTGATGACCGAAATTTGCAGATCAATGCTTTTCTAGATGGTGCATTGTCTCCGTCTGAAGCAGCCATGTTGATGGCGCATCTTAAGACTTGTCCGACCTGCACGCGGATGCTGGCCGAACTGGCGGAGTTGCGCGGCGCATTGGCGGAGCTGGATGCGAAGGAGGCACCCTCGGCCGCGCTGGTGGCCCGTGTTCACGCCCTGGTCGACGATCCTCGGAGCAAAATACGGTTCATCCGTCCCTATCGACGACTGGCGGTGGGCCTCGCCGTATCGGCGGCGCTGGCAGCGACGGTGCTGCTGACGCTTTTGCCTGGCAAGGACGTGCGGCCGGATTTGATGAGCGTTCGGGATGCGGCTTTGCGGGTCAGCCTCAGCGCGGCGGCGAATACCAAGGCGCCCGCGGTGCCGGGCTTCACGCTGGTGGATGCCCGTGACGATATGATCGCCGGCCACAGGTCGCGGGTGGCGATCTATCGCCAGGGCAATGCGACGGTCACCCTCTGCCTCTGGCCCGCGGGGCACGAGGCGGCCCATGGGGTCGTGAAGGCGCTCTATCGCGGTATGGCCATCCACTACTGGAATGACGGCCGCGAGGAATACTGGGCGGCGAGCACGGCCCCCGCGCCGGTGCTCGTCGATTTCGTGCGCGCCACGCGCCGCAGCACCGATAGCTGAAGCGGGCCTCCCCGTCGTGGCGAGAGACGATCCGTATCAAGGCCGCTGACGGGCATGGGCGGAAACCGTCGCTGCCTTCTTCGATTTCGAATACCTGAGGAGCGAGACTTCCAC
>NZ_DATJJK010000126.1:0-15686 GCF_035492295.1 Acidisoma sp.
GTGAACACCGGCTTTCCGTTCTCAGTCACGCGCTCGATCGCGTCGCTGACATGCGGATGATCGACGGCGACGACGGCGATGGCATCGCATTTTTCCGCCATCGCTTCGAGCCGCGCGGCGATCGTTCTGGGAACGAGCTCCTCGCTGAAGTCGACCCAGGCCTTGCCGTTCACCTCCCGAGAGCTCGTCGTCGCCTTCGCCAATTCCTGGCCAAAGGCGGAATAGAAGACGTCTTCCTTTTTTTGCAGGAGAAAGCCGAAGCGCCGCGTCGGCGTCTCGACAAGCCGGCGCTTCAGGAGGCCAATCGCGTGGTAGCCGATCGCTTCAGCCGCCCGGACGACGCGTTGGGCAGTATCCGCGCTCACCGGCAACCTGCGGTTCAGGACGCGGTCGACTGTCGCGATGGAGACGCCGGCGGCGTTGGCAAGATCGGCTATGGTTGGACGATTGACCATGATGGGCTAAATTTGCGGGCCACGACCTCCAACAACATCTCTGCAATAAAATGATGCGAGATGATAGGAACCATCATAACTGAGTTGCCTTTGTGGAACAAGCGTTCTATCTGCGAGTAAGAACCGAGGAAACGTTCCATGGCGTCATCGGCATTAGAACAGCGAGACTATGGCCTGCTCGGCGTCGATGCCGGGAGAGCGGAACAGGCCGGCCTCAAGTCAGCCGAGTGGTATCACACGAATCTGCCGCGCAAGGAGATGAAAGCGCTGATGCAGCGCTCCGATGGCGCGGCCATTCGCGATACGCTCATCTGGTTCGGGCTCATCTTCGCCTTTGCCGGCCTCGCCATCCGGATTTGGCCATCCTGGTGGGCCGCACTGCCGCTGGCGGCGTATGGCGTGCTCTATGGGTCCTCCACCGACTCACGCTGGCATGAATGCGGCCACGGCACGGCTTTCAAGACTCAATGGATGAACAAGGCCGTCTATCAGGTCGCGAGCTTCATGATCATGCGCAATCCGACGCGGTGGCGCTGGAGCCATACGCGCCATCATACGGATACGCTGATCGTCGGCCTCGATCCCGAGATCGCGGTCATGCGTCCGCCGGTGCTGATCAGGGTACTCCTGGGCTTTGTCGGCGTGCTCGATGCATGGGATGCGATGAAGCACATGGTGATGAACGCCTTTGGACATATCTCCGCCGAAGAGAAGACCTTCATTCCGCAGACCGAGTGGCCGAACGTGATCCGTGTTGCGCGCGCCTGGTTTCTGATTTATGCGGCAACGATCGCGCTCGCTCTTTATCTGGGCTCGTGGCTGCCGCTCCTGCTGGTGGGCCTGCCCCGTCTCTATGGCGCCTGGCACCATGTGCTCACCGGCCTCATGCAGCATGGCGGGCTCGCCGACAATGTGCTCGACCATCGCATGAATTCGCGCACCGTCTACATCAATCCCATCTCGCGCTTCATCTATTGGAACATGAACTATCACGTGGAGCATCACATGTTCCCCATGGTGCCCTACCACGCCTTGCCCGCGTTGCATGCGGCAATCAAGGACCAATGCCCGCCCCCCTATCCAAGCATTCTCGCCGCCTACCGGGAGATCATCCCGGCGCTTCTGAAGCAGCGGCGGGACCCGAACTATCATATCGTCCGCGAACTACCCGCAGGCGCCCGGCCCATGGACGCGCCCGCGATTGCGGATGCCGCCTGAAACCAAAAGCAAGACCAAGAGGAAACGGCTCTATGGCTCAATGGATCGATACCTGCGCTTCAGATGATATCGAGGAGGAGGACGTCATCCGCTTCGATCATGGGGGTGTCAGCCTCGCCATCTACAGGCTGGACAATGATCGCTTTTTCGCCACAGCAGGCCTCTGCACGCACGAAAATGTCCATCTGGCCGATGGTCTCGTCATGGGGCGCATCATCGAATGCCCAAAGCATAACGGGCGTTTCGACATCCCGACAGGGCAGGCCAAGGGCGCACCGGCCTGCGTCAATCTCCGCACCTATCCCGTGAAGATCGAAGACGGCCGCGTCTTCGTCGATCTCGGTTGAACCGGAAATGACCGCGGGGATCGTCATCATCGGCGCGGGGGAGACCGGCGGTCGCGCAGCCCTCGCGCTGCGGGACCGGCAGTACGAAGGCCCGATCACCCTGATCGGCGAGGAGCACCACCTGCCCTATGAGCGGCCGCCGCTCTCCAAGACCGCGATGACAACGGCGGAGGAGCCCTCGCCCGCCGTCATCACCAGCGAGGCAGAACTCGCGGAAAAGCGCATCCGGCATCTCAGCGGGGTTGCTGTCATCACCATCGACCGTGCGGCGCGGCAGGTTCTGCTCTCCGACGGCCGCGCCATCTCTTACGAAAAACTCCTGCTCGCAACCGGCGCGCGGCCGCGCAAGCTTGCCATCCCGGGCGCGGAAAAGGTGCTCTATCTCCGCCACTTCGGCGATGCGCTGGCACTGCGTGCGCGGCTCTCTCCCGGCCGCCGTCTCGTCGTGATCGGCGGCGGCTTCATCGGACTCGAACTCGCGGCGAGTGCGCATGAAAAGGGTTGCCAGGTCACCGTTCTTGAAATGGCGCCGCGCATCCTGGGGCGGGCAGTACCCGCCGAGGTCGCGGCTATCGTCGCCGCCCGTCACCGCGCCGCCGGGATTGACATCCTCGAAGCCGTCGGCCTCGTGGCCATCGAAACGGAGGGGCAGGCGCATGCGGTAGTCCTCGCCGATGGCAGGCACCTCAGCGCCGAGACGGTGATCGCCGGCATCGGCGCCCTTCCCGAGACCACGCTCGCTGAAGCGGCAGGACTCGCCACCGAAAATGGCATCCGCGTCGACGAACGGTTGATGACCGAAGATCCGGCGATCTTCGCTGCCGGCGATTGCTGCTCTTTCCCCCATCCCGTTTTCGGCGGCCGGCGGCTGCGCCTGGAAGCCTGGCGCAACGCCGGTGACCAGGCTCGCCATGTCGCTGGTTCGATGCTGGGCGAGACCGCCTCCTATGACACCGTCCCCTGGTTCTGGTCTGACCAGCACGACGAGACACTTCAGATTGCCGGCCTGCCGGACGAGGGAGAGCAGACTGTTGCGCGCGACCTCGGTGGCACCGTGCTCTTCTTCCATCTCAAGAGCGGCCGCCTCGTCGGTGCCAGCGCCTTCGGCCCGATCGGCAAGGTGGCGAGAGAGATCCGCCTCGCCGAGATGCTGATCCAGGCGCGTGCCCATCCGGACCCCGCAACACTTGCGGATCCCACGGTGAAACTCAAAAGCCTGCTGCGCGCGGAACCGGCAGCCGCCTGAAACGAAGAGTCAGAAGCCGCCTGGCGGGACGATGAATTTCGGCGCGGGCGGCCGGCTGGCAGCGGCGATTGCGGCATCGAGGGCTGCGAGGAAGCGGGAGCGGTCTTCCTTGGTCAGCGCCGCAGGCCCGCGGGTATCGACACCCACCGAGCGAAGATGCTCGGCGACCGCGCGCCCAGCGAGGGCACTGCCGATATTGTCTTCCGTCCAAACCCGTCCTTTCGGGGAGAGCGCACGGCCGCCCCGCGCCAGACAGCGGGAGGCGAGCGGGATATCAGAGGTGATGCATACGTCGCCTGGGCCTATGCGCTCCGCGATCCAGTCGTCAGCCACGTCAGCGCCTTCGGAGACGGTGATCATCTCCACATTGGGCCGCCCAGGTGGCCGCATCGGGCGGGACCCGTTGGCTACCACGAAGACCTTAAGGCTGCGCCGTTCGGCAACGCGATAGGCTTCCTCCCGCACCGGGCAGGCATCGCCATCAATAAAAAGAACCGTCATGCCCCCTGGTTAGCCCAGGGCGCGGACAGTCCTCAAGCGTCGACGGACGGGATCAGGCAGCCACCACCTGCATCTCTCCCAGATAGGCGTCGCGGACATGCTCGTTTTCACGCAGTTCGGAGGCAGGACCGGAAAGCACGACTTGGCCGGTCTGCAGCACATAGGCGCGATGGGCGATGGACAGCGCCATCGCCGCGTTCTGCTCGACCATGAAGATGGTGACGCCCTGGCGATTAATCTGCTGGATGATATCGAACGTCTGCTCCACGAAAAGCGGCGAGAGGCCCATCGAGGGCTCGTCCATGCAAATGAGTTTCGGGCGGGCCATCAGCGCCCGGCCAATGGCGACCATCTGCTGCTCGCCGCCTGAGAGCGTTCCGGCCATCTGTTCGCGCCGTTCCTTGACACGCGGGAAGAGCGAATAGACGCGGTCCAGGTCAGCATCGAAATCGGCACCGCGCTTGCGCGTATAGGCACCCATTTCCAGGTTTTCGAAGACCGTCATGCGGGGGAATAGCCGGCGTGCTTCCAGCACCGGCGCAATGCCGCGCTTCACGCGCTCGGCGGTCGGCAGGCGGTCGATACGCTCGCCCTCGAAGATAACCTCGCCAGAGGTCGGCCGCACGATGCCCATGATCGTCTTCATGGTCGTGGACTTGCCGCAGGCATTGCCGCCCAGCAGGCAGATGATCTCACCCGCGCCCAGGTTGTAATTGACGTTCTTCAGAACGTGCAGGTCGCCGTAATAAGTATTGACGTTGCGGAACTCAAGCATGGGCTGCGGCTCCCCGGCCGAGATAAGCTTCCAGAACCTGTTCGTTACGGCGCACTTCGTCGGGCAAGCCTTCCGTCAACTTCTCACCGTGGTCGAGCACGATGACCTTGTCCGCGATGCGTGTCACCACGTCGAGCTTGTGCTCGATGATCAGCACCGTCAGGCCCAGAGCATGCAGCCCCTTGATCTGCTCGGCGAGTTCGAGGCTTTCCGAGGTATTCATGCCCGCCGTCGGCTCGTCCAGCAGCAGCAACTTCGGCTTGGAGGCGAGCGCACGGGAAATCTCCACACGGCGGCGATTGGCGTAGGAGAGGCCGACCACCGTCTGTGTCAGGCGCGGCATCAGACGGTTGCCGAAGATCCTGGCGATCTCCAACACCCAGTCCCGTCCCGCCGCTTCTTCCGTCAGCTTCTTGGGTGAGCGGAAGACAGCGGAGAAAGGCCCGGCCTTCAGGCGGGCATGCAGGCCGACCATGATGTTTTCCGCGACCGTCAGCGTGGTGAAGAGCCGGATATTCTGGAAGGTGCGGGCGATGCCCGTCTTCAGGATCTCATGCGGCGGCATACCCAGGATCTCGTTGCCACGGAAGAGAATGCTGCCCTCCCCGGCCCGCGTCAGTCCGGTGATGGTATTGAACAGCGTCGACTTGCCGGAGCCGTTCGGCCCGATGACCGCGACGACGCTGCCCGCCGGCACGGTGAGATTGACCTTGTTGAGCGCGACCAGACCGCCGAACCGCACGGTGAGATCCCTGATCTCCAGCATTGGCACATCACCAGGTTCGTGCCGGAAGCCTTCGCCACCGATTTGCGAAAGCGAAATATCCTCGGCGCGAACATGTGTCTGCACCGTCGCATGCTGCTGATCGAAGGAGAGCGCCCGCTGCCGCCGGTTGGCCGGGATGAGGCCCTCGCGACGATAAAGCATCATGATGACGAGAATAATGCCGAAGATCAGCTCGCTCGCCTGGGTCAGGTCGACTGAACTCAGATAGTTGTTGTGGATGGTGTCGCCGAAGGCGTTCACCCATTGCGTGAGATCGCCCAGGAACCAGGACTGCAACAGCTGCAGCAGTATGGCGCCGAGCACCACGCCCCAGACGCTGCCCAAGCCGCCCAGCACGACCATGACGAGGATCATGATGGAGACCGGGAAACCGAACATATCCGGCGTCGCTGTCTGCAACTTGGCGACATAGAAGGTTCCCGCCATGCCGGCGAAGGCGGCACCCAAGCCAAAGGCCAGCAGCTTGAAGCGGGTCAGGTTGATGCCCATGGCGCTGGCCGCGATTTCATCGTCGCGGATCGCCATCCAGGCGCGGCCGATGCGGCTCTCCCTCAGGCGCGTGCTGGCGAAGATCAGAAAGGCGACGACGCCGATGCCGACATAATAATACGGGGTCGCATCGATGCCGAATTTGTAGCTGAAGAGCGTCGGGCTCGCGATGCCGTTCAGGCCGGCGGCGCCGTTGGTCAGTCCCGTCCAGTTGCGCGCCACGATCGGCACGATTTCGCCGAAGCCCAGGGTCACGATGGCAAGGTAGTCGCCCCGCAGCCGGAGGGTGGGGGCGCCGAACAGAAGGCCGAAGAAGGCCGAGATGACGCCCGAAATCGGCAGCATCAGCCAGAAGGAGACGGTGAAATGCACCAGCGTGTGGCCGTTCTGCACGACCTTCTGCACCAGGCCGAGGGCTGCGAAAGGCACCCAGAAGCCGCTCCATTCGGGGGTGATCTGCCAGGAGGTCAGAATGCCATAGGCATAAGCGCCGATCGCGAAGAAGGCCGCATAGCCCAGATCGAGCAGCCCGCAGAAGCCGACCACGATATTGAGGCCGAGCGCGAGCGCGGCATAGGCAGCCGCATTGCCGGCGGCGTCGATATTCGCCTGATCACCGGTGATGACAGGAAACAGCACGGCGAGCACGGCGATCAGCACAATCGTGCCGGTGCGAACGCCCGGCCGGTCGAACGGCTTCGTCAGCCAGTGCCATTTTGCGGGCGGTGCCTCGACCATGGGCAGGGCATTGGTGTTCTCATGTCCCGGCTTGGCATCGGGGGGAGCGGTTGTCGTATCCATGCGCCGATCTCCTTCAGGACTTGGTGGGCGCAAGACGCCCGAGCAGGCCGGCGGGACGGCAGACAAGAACAAGGACGAGAAGCGAGAAGATGATGACGTCCGCCCATTTCGCGCCGACATACTGGCCGGCCATGGCTTCGATGAGGCCGATGATGATGCCGCCGATCATGGCACCCGGAATATTGCCGATGCCGCCCAGAACCGCGGCGGTGAAGGCGCGCAGACCGGCGGTGAAGCCGATGCCGAAATTGGTAAAGTTGTAATAGAGGCCGAAAATGAAGCCGGCAGCGCCAGCCAGGGCCGAGCCCAGGAAGAAGGCGGTCATGATGACGCGGTTGACGTCGACACCCATCATCAGCGCGGCATCCGGGTCCTGCGCCGTCGCGCGCATCGCTTTACCGAGCTTGCTCCGCTGCACGAAGAAATAAAGGCCGCCCATCAGAACAGCCGACAAAGCCCAGATGATGAATTGGAATACCGTGATCTGCGCGGTGCCTATATGAAGGGCGACGGCGGGAATGGGGTTCGGAAAGTTCTTGGTATTGGCGCCGACTGACAGCATCACCACGTTCGACAGAACGTAGGACACGCCGATCGTCGTGATCATTGCCATCGGCCCCTGCACGCCGCGCAGCGGTCTTAAGGCAAGTCTTTCGATTCCAACTCCCAACATGCCACAGGCGACCATCGTAATGGCGAGTGTCACCGCCAGCACGCCAACCAGCGGCAGCCCATGCAGCAGGATCGTCTGCCCGCTGAGGCCGAACAGGCTGAGCACGCCCATCGCGACGAAAGAGCCGATCATGAAAACATTGAAATGGGAGAAATTGATCAGCTCCATGATTCCGTAGACGATCGTGAAACCGAGCGCGAGCAAAGCATACATCGCGCCCAGGCTAAGACCGTTAACGACTTGCTGGAGTAGGAGATCGAAGGAGGACATTCTTAAAAGATCCCGGCTCTCAACAGAAGTTTTTAAGGTGAACCGCAGGCAATGCCATCTCATTCCAAAACTCAATCAGCATAGAAACTGACGAGGCCTACGACGGAATGAACGCGCGACACGGAATAATGACACAGCGTCGTATTGCCGGACCGTGAAGCGCCTAGAGGAAAGGGGCGCCCAGGCGGGCACCCCTTTGCAGCGAAGGTCAATCAGCTCTGCGGCGCAACGCCGATGTATTTGAACTGATGAATGGCGTCATCGAGCGGGAAGCTCGGGTTATGCGTAATCTGGAAAACGCTGACGATACGCTGCTTCACGTCGCCATTGGCGTCGAAGGATACTGGGCCCTGCAGCGTATCAACGGTCGAGCTCGCAATCGCCTCGCGCAGGTTTTCACGCGTCGGCGCCTTGCCTGCAGCGATCACCTTCTTCAGCGCGGCAAGAATAACCAGCACGCCGTCATAGGAGGTGATGGCATAGTCGTCCGGCGATTCGTTGAAGGCTGACTTGTATTCGTTCAGCCAGTTCGCGATCTTCGGATCTTCGGTCATATGCGGGGACGCATTGGTCACATACCAACCTTCGGCAGCCGGGAAGCCGGCACCGGTCGTGATGTCCGGCGTATAGATGCCGTCGCCACCGCCCTTCTTGATGGTCGGCACGATGCCATAGGCCTGCTTCACCAGCTTCACGCCAGCATTGCTCACGCCACCGTAGTAAAGCGAACTCGCGCTGAGCGACTTGATCTTGGTCAGAACCGCCGAGTAGTCGGAGGCCGTCGGGTCAAGCCGGTCACGGCCGAGGATCTTCAGCCCCTTGGCTTCGGCCTGCTTCTGGAAGGCATCGGCCAGGCCCACGCCATAGGCACCACTGTCGTCGAGCACATAGACATCTTTCAGGCCGAGCGTCTCGGCGTAGAAGTTCGCCATGTTCGGGCCCTGGAAAGCGTCGGTCGTCACGGTGCGGAAGAAGGTCGGCTTCCCGCTCGGCATATACTGTGCCGCGAATTGCGGATTGGTCAGATCCGGATTGGTCGCCGAAGGCGTAATCATCGAAACGTTGCCTTCGCTGAGGATCGGCGCCATCGCCTTGGCGGAGCCGCTCATCTCAGGGCCGATCGCGGCCAGAACCCTCTCGTTGGAGACGAATTTGCGGGCGTTCGTTGCGGCCTGGGCCGGGTCATACTGGCCGGCCGTTGCCGTCGCATCGTTCAGCACGAGCGGCTTCAGCGTATAGCCAGGGATTTCATTGGCGTCATTTGCCTGCTGGATGCCCAGCAGCGCGCCATTCATCATGCGCTTGGCGCCGGCGGCGTCCGCGCCGGTGATCGGCAGATTGATGCCGATGATGATAGTCTTGTCCGCTGCTAGTGCGACGCGTGGCAGGCCAAGGGCTGCTCCCAGCGCCGTACCGGCGAACAAGGATGCCGCAGAACGTCTCGTAATCATCGGTAGTTCTCCTGGGTCAGAACTTATACGCAGTATTTGGAGCTGACTCGGCCCCGCGCTGAGGAGGCCAAGCAAGCATCGGGCCGCGGAAGAAGTCCAGAGGAAATATTTCGCCCAAAGTTGGGTTTTTGCTCAGCTCTTGAATGCTTTGTCCCAAACGGCATGGGTGTAGGCGCCATCGGGCTTCGTTGTGATCACAGGTGTCGACTTCGTCGACAGAAGTTCATTTACCGTCCGGTCGTAGTCATCGGGCTGGAGATAACCCCACGGCGAGCTGCCAATCAGCTTCACGATTTCCGAAACCATTCGCGTCTGATGTTGCTTCGTCAGTACTCCCGCCGTGTCGGCGGCAAGCAGGATTTTGACGGCCTCGGCCTGGTGCTTCGCTGCGTAGTCCCATCCCTCTTTGGAAGCCTTGAGGAAGCGCGCGAGTTTTTCCACCTTTGCCGAGTCATTCAACGATGACTGCAGAACGTAAAGCCCGTCCTCCAGGGTCGCTACATGTTCGTCCTGATATTTGAAAACGATGAGCTGCGAGGGCTTCATCCCTGCTTCGATCAGCTGCCAGTATTCGTTGTAGCTCATGGTTGAAATGCAGGCAGCCTGCTTCTGCAGCAGTGGATCGACGTTGAAACCCTGTTTCAGAACCGTTACGTCCGGATGGGCGCCCTCGGTCGAATAGCCGAGCTTCGCCATCCAGGAGAGAAAGGGATATTCGTTGCCGGAGAACCAGACGCCAAGCGTCTTGCCCTTGAAGTCCGCGGGCGTCTTGATGCCGCTATCCTTGCGGCAGGTCAGTTCCATGCCGGAATGCTGGAAGACCTGGGCGATATTGACGATGGGCACGCCCTTCTCGCGCGTCGCCAGGGCCGAAGGCATCCAATCGATCACCACATCCGCGCCACCGCCCGCCAGTACCTGGTCCGGATTGATGTCCGGTCCGCCCGGCTTGATGGTGACGTCGAGATTCTCCGCCTTGTAGAAGCCACGCGCCTTGGCCACGTAATACCCCACGAACTGGCCTTGGGTGACCCATTTGAGCTGCAGCGTGAGCGCATCCGCGGCTCGTGCAGTGGCGGCCGAAAGCGGCACGGCCAAGCCTATCAGCAGGGCGGCCCCTGCCCCGAGTAGAAGTCGCCTCATCGGTTGTCGCATCATAACCCTCCCTGAAGATCGACATAGGCTGAGACCGCCATGGGGGTGGGGAGCAAGTTTGATGCCGCCAAAACCCAAACGATCCCGAACGCGAAATCATGAAACGGTTCGGCCCACCGGGCCGTGCTGAAGACTGCCTCCTAGACGCGCCGCGCGCCGCGCAGCGACGGGTGCCAGAACGTCACCAGACGCTCGATTGCGGCGATCAGGGCGAAGCTGACCGACCCCGCGACGGCGGCCACGCAAATCGTCGCCCAGACAATATCGAGATTCATCCGTGCCGCTTCGGTCGAGATGCGGAACCCCATGCCCCGGGTCGGTGTGCCGAAGAATTCGGCAACGACCGCACCAATCAGTGCAAGTGTCGAGTTGAGTTTGAGGGCATTGAAGATCATCGGCATCGCGGCGGGCAGGCGGAGCCGCAGCAACGTCTGCCAATAGCCTGCGGCATAGGTGCGCATGAGGTCCCGCTCCATCGCACCCGCTTCGGCCAGGCCAGCGCGCGTATTCACCAGCATGGGGAAGACGGTCATCAACACGACGACCGCCGCCTTGGACTGCCAGCCGAAGCCGAACCACATCACCATGATGGGCGCGATGCCGATGATGGGCATGGCGCTGATGAGATTGCCGACCGGGGTAAGGCCGCGCTGCAGGAAGGGCGAGCGGTCAATCGCCAGGGCAAGGAGAAATCCGGCGCCGCAGCCCAGCGCGTAGCCGATCACGACGGCGTGGAGAAAGGTTTGCGCGAAATCCTGCCAGAGGGTGAAGAGGTTGTGCCCGATGGCGAGAGCGATGGCGGAGGGCGGCGGCAGGATGACAAAGGGTACTTTCAACCCCACCGTCAGCATCTGCCAGAGCCAGAGCACCAGGAGGCCGAAGAGCACGGGCGAGGCGATGCGGTCCGCCCGGCTCTCGCCCCGCGCGAAAAGGGTAAGCCCCGCCAAGGATAGAACCAGGCCGATCGTGGCCAGGACCCAGGGCATGGCGTCGAAATTCCGCAGGCTGACGGCGGCGAGCGTGCAGAAGATGAGCCCGGCTGCCGCCATGATCCAGTGCGCGCCGCCGCGCGGCTCCATCATGCTGCGCGTCACATGCGGCCTCCCCGCATCCGCACCACCATCCGCTCCGCCAAGGTCACAAGGAGAAGCGCCGAGAGGGCCAGGAGGCTCGCCATGACGAGCGCGCTCCACATCATCATCGTCTGTCCGTAATAGCTTCCGGCGAGCAGCCGGGCGCCGAGCCCGACCTGGGCACCGGTTGGCATTTCGGCCACGATCGCGCCGGTGACCGACAAGGCGACCGCCACCTTGAGGCTCGGAAAGAGGAAGGCCATGGCGGAAGGCCAGCGCAGCTTGGTAAAGACCGCCGCCTGCCCGGCGCTGTAGGTGCGCATGAGGTCGAGTTGCAGGGGATCGGGCGTCCGGAAGCCCTTCACCATGCCGACGGTCACCGGGAAAAAAGTGAGATAGGCGACGATAGCAGCCTTGGGCACGAGGCCCGTCACTCCCATCGCCCCCAGCGCCACCACCAGCATCGGCGCGATGGCCAGGATCGGCACGGTTTGGCTCGCGATGACCCAGGGCATGACCGAGCGGTCGAGCGTGCGGACATAAAGGATGCCCATGGCGAGCAGCATGCCGAAGCCCGTGCCGACGATCAGGCCCACGGCGGCCGCTTCCGCTGTATAGCCTGCCTGCAGGAGCAGGTTGCGCGGCGAGGACAGCGGGTAGCCGAAGACGCTGTCGACCAGCGCCGAAACAATCTGGTCCGGCGCCGGCAGCACCGGCCGGTCCATGGACCAGCATGCCTGGGCCAGCGCCCAGAAGCCACCGGGCTGGTCCGGGTCCATCAAGGCGGCCGCCTGCGGGGCGTTGAGCCAGATGGCTGCCGCGTACCAAAGGATGAGAATGACAACCAGAACAGTCGGAATTGGCAGAACGCGGGAAGCGGCTATTCGCTCGCCGCGGTCAGTCATGGCCGTAGCCGATATGCAGCGCCTCCCGAACGCGCTTGGAAAGCGCCAGGAAGGCGGGCGTCTCCCGGTCTTCCAGGCGCCGCTGGCGGGGCAGGTTGCTCTCGATCACCTCCACCACCCGACCGGGCCGCGCGGACATGACCACGATGTGGGTGGAAAGAAAGACCGCCTCGGGGATGGAATGGGTGACGAAAACCCCGGTCAGCCCGGTTCGTCCCCACAACTCATGGAGATGGAGGTTCAGCCCGTCTCGTGTGATCTCATCCAGCGCGCCGAAAGGCTCATCCATCAGCAGCAAGCTCGGCTCGAAGCTCAACGCGCGGGCAATGGAAACGCGTTGCTGCATACCGCCCGAAAGCTGCCAGGGAAACTTGCGGGCAGCATCGCGTAGACCAACCAGATCCAGATAGCGCATCGCCTCTGCCTGCCGACGCGCGCGCGGCAGGCCCATGACCTCAAGCGGCAGGGTGACGTTACGGGCGACCGTGCGCCAGGGAAGCAAGGCGGGCGCCTGGAAGACATAGCCATAGGCACGGGCCAGGCGGGCGGCCTCCGGCGTCATCCCGGCGACCCGCAGAAGGCCGGAGGAAGGCTGCACGAGATCGGCAATGGCGCGCAGCAGCGTCGTCTTGCCGCAGCCCGAAGGCCCGATCAGGGAGACGAAATCCCCCCCTCCGATAGTAAGGTCCACCTCGGAAAGAGCGACAGTCGCCCCGTCTCCTTCGCCGAAACGGATGGACAGCCCCTCCGCCACCACCGCCGCTTCGCTCTTGCCTTGCGCTACGCTCACCACCGCCGGCTGCGCGGCCGTGGCGCTCACGTGGGCTCGCGCTCCGCGAGCTTGGCGTCCATAGCCAGCACCGCCTGCAGCAGAACGTTAGCGCCGGCCGCAACGTCGCCGGGCTCCGCACTCTCCGTTTCGTTGTGGCTGACGCCCCCGGCGCAGGGGACGAAGACCATGGTGGTGGGGGCAACCGCCGCGACATAGGCCGAATCATGCCCGGCACCGGAGATGATGTCCCGATGCGGAAACCCGCCCTGCTCGGCGGCCTGCCGCACCGCCGAGACGCAGTCCGCATCGAAATGCACGGCGGGGGAGTTCCAGATGCAGGTGACCTCGGCCGTCACCGCGCTCGCATCCGCGACCGCCGCTAGACGCTCCTTCAGTTTCTTCTCCATCACCGCGAGCACGGAATCGTCCGGATGGCGGAAATCGACCGTGAAGAAGGTCTCGCCCGGAATGACGTTGCGGCTGTTGGGCCGCGCTTCGATCAGCCCCACCGTGCCCACCGCATGCGGCGCGTGCTCCAGGGCGATGCCATGGACGACCTCGATCATCCGCGCGGTTGCGAGCAGCGCGTCTCGCCGCAGGGTCATTGGCGTGGAACCGGCATGGCTGTCATTGCCGCTGACCGTCACCTCGTACCAGCGCATCCCCTGCACGCCGGTGACGACACCGATGATCTTGCCCTCTGCCTCCAGGATCGGCCCCTGTTCGATGTGAAGCTCGAAATGGGCGGCGAGCTTGTGCTGGCCACAAGGCTCGGCGCCGACGAAGCCGATTTCCCCCAGCGCGTCCCCGAAGCGCACGCCGGCACGATCCTCCCGCGCATAGGCCCAATCCTTCGTGAAGACCCCGGCGAAGACGCCCGAGGAGAGCATGGCCGGCGCGAAACGGGAGCCTTCCTCGTTCGTCCAGTCGATCACCTCGATCGGATGGGTCGTCTCGTAGCCGGAATCCTTCAGCGTGCGCAGCAGTTCGAGGCCGGAGAGCACGCCGATGATACCGTCGAACTTGCCACCCGTGGGCTGGGTGTCGAGATGGCTGCCGATGGCGATCGGGGCAAGGCTATTGTCGCGGCCCGGCCGGCGGGCGAAGATATTGCCCATGTCGTCAATGGTGACGGTCGCGCCGGCTTCCTCGCAGGCGGCGATGAACCAGCGCCGCACTTCCGCGTCAAGCTCGGTCAGCGTCAGCCGCTTCACGCCGCCCTTGGGTGTCGCGCCGATCTTCGCCGTTTCGGTGATCGTGTCCCAAAGACGGGCGGGGTCGATCGCGAGGTTGGTGGCAAGGCTCATAGCAAGGCTTTCGTCTGTGAGGTGGGTGCAGTCACCGCCTGCGGATTATTGGGATGCTCCTTCCAGGTCGCGAAAGGCAAGCCCGTCTCCGCCGGATTCATGGTGATGCAGTTGTCGACCGGGCAAACGTGGAAGCAGAGGTTGCAGCCCACGCATTCTTCCTCGATCACCTCGTAGTGCCGCTTCCCATCCACCCGGGTCGCCCCGATTGCCTGATGCGCCGTATCCTCGCAGGCGATATGGCAAAGACCGCACTGAATGCACAAATCCTGGTTGATGTGCGCCAGCGTCTTGAAATTGATGTCGAGGTCTTCCCAATGGACAAAATTCGGGATGGCCGCACCCTGAAAATCCTTCAGCCGGGCATAGCCCTTGCCGTCCATCCAGTTGGAAAGCCCGTCCGTCAGATCCTCGATGATGCGGAAGCCGTGGTGCATCGCGGCGGTGCAGATCTGGACGGTGCCGGAACCCATCGCAATGAACTCCGCCGCATCCCGCCAGGTGGAAATGCCGCCGATGCCGGAAATGGGCAGGCCACGCATGTCGGCGGCGCGCGCGATCTCTCCCACCATGCGCAGCGCGATGGGCTTCACCCCAGGCCCGCAATAGCCGCCATGGGTGCCAAATCCCCCCACCACCGGCGTCGGAGCCATCAGGTCGAGGTCGACCGAGACGATGGACATGATGGTGTTGATAAGGGACACGGCATCCGCGCCGCCACGATGCGCGGCACCGGCCGGTTGCAGGATATCGGTCACGTTCGGAGTGAGCTTCACGATGACCGGCATGCGCGTGTTCTGCTTGCACCAGCGCGTGACCATTTCGACGTATTCGGGCACCTGACCCACAGCCGCGCCCATGCCGCGCTCGCTCATGCCATGCGGACAGCCAAAATTAAGCTCGATGCCGTCGGCACCGGTTTCCTCCACCAGGGGAAGGATCGCCTTCCAGGCCTGCTCCTCGCAGGGCACCATGAGGCTCACGACGATCGCGCGATCCGGGAAGTCCCGCTTCACGGATTTGATCTCGCGCAGATTCACGTCCAGCGGCCGGTCGGTGATGAGCTCGATATTGTTGAACCCCATGATCCGTTGGCCGCCGTAACTCACGGCACCATAGCGGCTGGAAACGTTGACGATCGGTGGATCCTCGCCCAGCGTCTTCCACACCACGCCGCCCCAGCCCGCCTTCAGCGCGCGGACGACATTGTACTCCTTATCGGTCGGCGGCGCGGAAGCCAGCCAAAAGGGATTGGGGGATTTGATACCGGCGAAGTTGACGGAGAGGTCTGCCATGGGGGACTCCGTTTCTCAGGCCGACAGAAAGCGGCTGATGGCTTGCGCCGCATCCCGGCCCTGCGCCACGGCCTGAACTGTGAGATCCTCGCCCGGACCGATGCAGTCCCCACCCGCGAAAACGCCGGGCAGAGAGGTCTGGTAAAGCTCATCCACGGCAATGCGC
>NZ_DATJJK010000127.1:0-12526 GCF_035492295.1 Acidisoma sp.
TTCTTATTTTTCATGAAAGCATCCGGCGGTGGTGTCTGAAGCTTGGCGCGAGCTTCACAATCAAATCTTCGCCGGCGCCGACCCGGGGTTCTGTCAGGCCTCGCGCCAGGCGGTGAATTGACCTCGGCGGTGAATTTGGTAGAGCTTGAGGCTGCAGGGGCGGTGCGGATTTCGAGATGACTTGTGTCGGCTGTGGCTCGGCGTCGGTTGCGGAGCGTCGGGAGGTCACGGCTCAGGGCCACCAGCGGTTTCGCTGCCGGGATTGCGGTCGGTAGTTCAGCAAGCGCAGTGGCGGAGTGCTGAACCAGATGTCCTTTCCGAGCGACATCATCAGCTTCGTGGGTTTCCGCCGTCTGCGCGATCGGCTGACCCTCCGGGATTTGAGTGAAATGCTCCTGCTCCGCGGGTTCATCGTTAGCCATGAGGCAGTTCGGGACTGGGCAACGAAACTGCTGCCGATCTTGGGAGATCCGCTACGCAAACGGCGGCACGGCACCCGCCGCGAAGCCGGTATCAGCTGGTACGTTGATGAGACCTACCTGAAGGTCCGCGGCCGGTGGTGCTACCTCTATTGGGCCAATAATCGGGACGGCAACCTGATCGACGCAATGCTGAGCGAGCAGCGCGACATGAGGGCGGCGAAGGCGTTCTTCCGCTCGGCGAAAGCCACCATGGGCTTTCGCCCTGACCGGATGACGACGGATGGCCATGGCTCCTATCCAAGGGCGATCCGCGCAGTGCTGGGAGAGACGGTGCGGCACTGGACCAGCGTTTACCTCAACAATCGTCTTGAACAGGACTATCGCGGCATCAAAGGAAGGATCCGATTTATCCGCGGCTTCAAGAGCCTGACGCCGCGAGCCGCTTCTGTCGCGAGCATGGTGAACTCCGAAATCTCCTTCGTCCCCGCCGTCGCCACAACCAGATTGTCCCAGCCGCTCTCCGCTGCTCCCGTTTTGTTAAGGCCGCTCAGATTGCCTTCAACATCATGCGCGTCGCGTAAAAAGACCCGGTCCATATGTCTTCGGAGACACAGGCTGGCGCGAGACCTGATAAAACCGCTGTTAGGACGCGGCACGGCGGCGGACGCGCGGCTTGAAAGCAGGCTGCGCCTCCTCGGTTAGCGCATCACCCAAGTGTTCCATGTGCAATGCCGGATGGTGCGGCAGCTTCACGACCAGTTCCAATTTGCCTCCGACGGCCTCGACATAGCTGCGCAGCGTCGAGAGATACATATCGGCCTGTTTCCCGATTTTCGACACGGACGGCTGTTTGATGTTCAGCGCCTCAGCGACTTCGAGTTGCGCTTGCCCGGCGATCTGCCGAAGCTCCCGCAGGCCTTCAACTCCCTGCTTGAGTTCCTGGTAGCGCGCCTCCACTCCTGTCTGGCGTTCAGGCGGAAGTTCGGCGAGCATGTCATTCAGGCTCGGGGCCATCTCACACCTTCCTCTTTCCGACATTCAGGCCCTCCACATGAGCAGAGAACCGGGAATCGGCCTTGGCGATAAGCTGACGATAAAAGCGCTTCTGACTTCCCCGGGACTTGTCGCCCGCGACCAATAGGATCGCCCGCCGCTCCGGATCGAACGCGAATGCAGCGCGCCATTCGCCGTCTGCTCCCTCGAATCGCAGCCCCTTCATGTTGGCGTGCTTGACCCTTTGAGCGTATCGGCATGCGGACGGCCGAGCTGGGGACCGTAATCGGCCAACTGCTTAGCGACGGCCAGTAGGCCATCCTGGACAGACGCCTCGAACTCCAGGACAAACTCATCGTGGAAAGCAACATCCCACGCCATTTATATAGCCTTCCAAAATCTTTCAAGATTTTGAGCGACTTAAGAACGGCCCTTCGGGGCCGTTTTTGCTTCCCCGTCCCGGTCTTCAAAACTGGGGAAGCGTGGGGAAGCGGGGAAGCAGCAGAAAGCGTATTGTAGCGGGTCCGCGGCCGCTGCCGGCATGGGACCGGCCCAGAAGTTGCCGAAAACTACCGTCCTGGGAAGGCGCAGAGCCTCGTTCGACGAAGCATCCTCAAACAGATCGCGCGTGCTTCCCCCGGGGCCGAAGCCGCCCCGGATCTGCTTCCCCGAGCGCTTCCCCGGCGTCGTCGGTGGGCGCAGAAACATCATCGTTCAGCCCTCACACCAGCTTGTCGCATCGGCAGAACGAGGCGCAGCGAGTCCGGCAGCCGCACGAAGCCATGCGCGGCGTAGAAGCAGGCTGCTGCTTCGTCCAGGGCATCGACGATGACCATTGATGAGCCTACCGTGCTCGCGCTCTCGAACGCGCGCTGGAGCGCGTCCGCAAGTAGGATCGAGCCGAGGCGCTGACCCTGCTGGTCCTTGGCGACGGCCAATCGACCGATGAGGGTACAGCTCACGAGCGGATAGCGGGGAACGTGCTTCCGAGCTGCCTCTGGCACCTCGCCTTGGGAAATCGCCATTGCGCAGAGCGTGTAGTAGCCGAGCACGCGATCCGGCTCGGCGTCCTGGCTGAGCACGAAGACGGCATTCGCTTTCCGGCGGATGTCCTGCCCGGCCTGTGTCTTGAAATAGCGATCGAGGCTCTCGACACCGCACGTAAAGCTTTCCCGGTCGTGCGTGTCGCTGAGGACCGCGACACGGAGGTCCAGAGATGGTCGTCCGGCCATTCACCGGACGACCCGATGCCGATGCTCCGCGAAAGCCCGCTCCAGCCGTTCGTTCGGTGCCGGCGGATTAACGAGCGTATCGAAGAACACCGCGCGGTCGCGCTCCGACAATGCGATCGTCTCATGCTCAGCGATCGTCCGGCGCGCGGCATCCGTCAGCGCAGTCATGCAGAAGTCGGTCAGCTTGCGTCGTTCGAGTTGGGCGGCGCGTTCAATCAGTGCCTTTGTCGGCTCGTCGACGCGAAAGCCGAGTCGCTCCTCTCTTAGCCGTCGCTCTTGCTTCGTCGTCATGATAATCACCTCTCGGTCAATGTACGGCGAATGGACTAACTTTTCAAGAGCTGGTCATTCAGCCACTGGATTATGATGTGGGACCTCTGTCGGTGGTTAGGTAGCGGTCAGTGGAGTTTCCAAAGCTTGTCAACGCAGCGAACTTTCGAGTTCGGCCTTCCGAGCCATCCAGTCAGGCATTGCAGTGTCGAGCAAGTTCCGCCAGCCTTCACCGTGGTCGATCTGAGCGAATATCCAGGCACCTTTCCGGTGCGCTCTGGTTCGGATCACGTCCGGGTCTGAAAGCCGGAGATATGGAAAAGCGTGTCTCCGGCTTTCAACGCGAGCCTCGGATCCCGGCTAAGTGGAAGTCGAAGGCCCGCTGATTGGAAGTGACCGGCCGCTTCCGTCCGTCCTGACATCGGTTTCTTGGCGCTGCCCTCCAGAGTGAGAGGGTGGCGCTGCGCTTCGTGACGAGTTGCTGCCGACAGAAAGGCTTTCGGCGCTCGTCGCGGAGTATATCCCGATGGCTACCACCGTTCAGAAGATCACCCTCTCGCCCTCGCGCCACATCCCCTTCAACCAGCTCCTGCTCTCGCAGTCGAACGTCCGGCGCGTGAAGGCCGGCGTCTCGGTCGAGGAGCTGGCCGACGATATCGCCCGCCGCGGCCTCTTGCAGGGCCTCAGCGTCCGGCCCGTCACCGACC
Source organism: Acidisoma sp. (assembly GCF_035492295.1). Lineage (GTDB taxonomy): Bacteria > Pseudomonadota > Alphaproteobacteria > Acetobacterales > Acetobacteraceae > Acidisoma. Next base: position 3,625 of record NZ_DATJJK010000127.1, read on the forward strand.
AGGCCGGCGTCGAGACCGGCATGTTCGAGATCCCGGCCGGCGGCCGGCGCTACCGGACCCTGAAGCTGCTCGTCATGCAGAAGCGCCTCGCCAAGACGGCGCCGGTGCCGTGCATCGTCCGCGACAGCGGCATCGCCGAGGAGGACTCGCTCGCCGAGAACGTCCAGCGCGCGCCGTTGCACCCGCTCGACCAGTTCCGCGCCTTCCTCGCGTTGCGCGAGAAGGGGCAATCCCAGGAGGAGATCGCCACCGCCTTCTTCGTCTCGGTCAACGTGGTGAAGCAGCGTCTGAAGCTGGCGTCGGTCTCGCCGGCGTTGCTCGACGTCTATGCCGAGGACGGCATGACGCTCGACCAGCTTATGGCCTTCACCCTCTCCGGCGACCATGGGCGCCAGGAGCAGGTGTTCGGGCGCCTGAAGGCTTCCTACGACAAGCAGCCTTATGTCATCCGCCGTATGCTGACCGAGGGCGGGGTACGGGCCTCCGACAAGCGGGCGTAGTTCATCGGCCTCGACGCCTATGTGGCGGCGGGCGGTTTACAACGCGACGGGCAAGCGCGTCCGCGGCTTGCCACTGAGTTTGACCAAGCTGATGTGACGGCGTGGCCGCTCGGCGCGCTGCCCATTGCAAGCCGCGCGTGAAGATCGTGCGCATTTCGGGCAAGTCGAATTCCTTCCCGACATGCCCGAGCGAGGAATAAAACACCCGGCCGAGGCCGTGCTGGCGTTTCCACACGACCGGCATGATGGCCCCCGCTATCCATGGGGCGTGCGCGCCGGTAAATCGCGTGATCGCTAGGACCTCATTCGACGGGTCGACGTGGATGTAATATTGCTCGGACCGATACGGAAAGCGGTGCGGCAGTCCGGCCATGATCGGATCTCTCGGCTCGATGATTTCGACGTCATAGTCGATGATATTGCCGGGATGCGCCACCCATTGGCCACCGGCCATGAACTGATAATCCGTGGATTGACGGAAGGCGTCGGCCATGCCGCCGTGATAGCCGGCAAGGCCGGTGCCGGCCTCAACCGCGCGGCACAGATTAGCGACTTAATCCGCGCCGATATCGGCCATCGTATAGATCGACACGATCAGATCGAAACGGCCCAGATTGCTGTGCGCAAAGGCCGCGGTTGTCGTTTCAACCCTGGATCTGGAAGCCTGATGATTCAAGTAGATCACGAACGATCGCGGCACCCTGCTCCGGCTCATGCCCGTCCCATCCACCCCAGACGATCAGTGCCTGTTTCATCACCTGCTATCCTTTAACGGAGCCCATGGAGAAGCCGGCTTGAAGCTGACGGCGGAAGAAGGCGTACAGCACCATCATGGGAAGGGTTGCGATCATGACGGCCGCGAAGAGAAGACCGAAATTGTAGGACAGCTGGCCGTGCAGCATGCTCAGGCCCACTTGCACGGTCCGGATCGTGTCATCGGATGACATCATATAGACCAGCACATATTCGACCCAGCAGGCTTGGAAGGTGAAAATGCCGATCGTTGTCACGATGGGGCGGGCCATGGGCAGCACCACGGACCAGTAGATCTGGATATAGCCAGCGCCGTCGATACGCGCTGCATCGATGATTTCGTTGTCGATGGATCGGACGAAAGACCAGGCTAGATAAATCGCGAAGGAGATGTTGAAGGCGATATAGGGAATAATGATCCCGATGCGCGTATTGGTGATGCCGAGATAGGTCTCCGCAACGAAGATCGGCACGACCGAGGAAGAGATCGTGATCAGCAGGCCGACCAGCACGAAGGAAAACCAGAATCTCGTGAAGCGAGAGGGAATTTTCGCGAAAGCAAAACCGGCCGCGACTGACAGGATGATGACGACAACCGTCGTGACGACACTATAGAGAATGCTGTTGACGAAAAGATGCGGGAAGGCGCCGATCTGCCAGGCTTGGCTGAAATTGTCGAAAGTCCAGGTGGATGGCCAGGCGATCATATTTGCCACGATATCCTGCTCGGGCTTGAAGGATGTGTAGCAGAGCCACGCCAGCGGAAAGACCGTGAAGACGGTGAAAAAGGCGAGCGCGACATAGGCGCTGCACCGGAATAGGAGGGGAACCTGGGCGCGGACTCTTTGAGATTGCGACATCCGAGTCTCTCACTCGAATCGCGCGGACAGATATTGCGTCCCGCGGGCCAGCAGCAGAATGAGGCCGGTGCTCAACAGGATCAGGACGACGGCAATCGCGCTGCCGAAGCCGTATTTGTAATAGGTGAAAGTGTTCTGGATCATGTAGAGACCCAGAACATTGCTGTAATAGCTCGGGCCACCATTCGTCATGATCCAAAGTACTTCGAAGCTTTTGAGGCTTCCGGCGATAGCGTAGATTGCGCTGGTCATGAAAACGGGAATTTGGCCGGGAAGAACGACGCGGTGCAGCAGATCCCATTCATTGGCGCCGTCAAGAACCGCCGCTTCCAACATCTCGCCATTCGTCTTCTGCAGGCTGGCCAGGAAGATGATCATGTAGAGGCCGGTATACATCCACAGGATCACGATCAAATAAGGAATGATCGCGGTCGATTCCGAGTTGAAGCTGTCCAGCTCGAAAAGATTGGAATGCAGGATCATGCCGATGACCTGGGCAATCAGGCCGCTGGGCGCAAAGACAACACCGAAAAGCAGTGCAACCGCGACCGGACTGAGCAGCGACGGAAAGAAGATGATGGCCTCAAAAAAAGCACGCCCGAAGATCAGCTGCCGGTACAGGATATAGGCCAGAAAAAATCCCAAGGGGATTTGGCCGATCAGCGAAATGGCGATGACAAGCCCGTTGTCGCGCAGGCTGTGCCAGAATATCGGGTCCCGAAACATACTGATGTAATTGGCGAAGCCGATGAAATGCGGCATGCCGGACCCGCCCCAGTCCGTAAAACTCAGCGCGAGGCTGTAGACGATTGGGATGATGATGACGACGGCATAGACGACAAGTGCCGGCGCCGACAGAAGAGCATAGCTCATCCGGTCGGCGCGGCTGGACCGGGCAAGCGTCGCATTGCTGTGCGCGCTGTCCGTCAGGCGCCGGCCGGATGCGCCATTCGCGGTCGACAGCATCAGGGCTTCAGCCTTCTATTGAGATGGGCGAGGGTGGTCATGATACTCCCCATTCAATGCGGAAATCGTCTGGCAGGTCAGTGATGGCGGTTGCTGTCATGGGCAGCGACCCAGGTTTCGTACTGTGCCGCCAACTGCTTTGGCGTGGTTGATCCCAGAACGATCTCCTGTAGCCCGGCATTGATGATCTGCTCGACCCCTTCGGCATCCATCTTGTCATCCAGAACAGGCAGGACGGTATGAATGCCGGAGGAGAAATCGTAACTCGTATGTAGCAGCGGATCGTGAATACGTGCACTGAGATCGAGATTTTTGTAAATCGGCAAAATATCGTGCTTCAGATAGATATCCGCGTTCGCCGGGTCCATGCTGAATTGGATCCATTTCCATGCCGCTTCTGCCTGCTGCGGCGTGCTGGTCTTGGAAATGCCGAATCCGGTGGCGATTTCGCCGGACGTCGAGGCGTCGTCCGTGAAGGCCTCGCCGTCGATATGCGGGAATGGCTGCATGAGGATTTCAGCCCGCATCGCCGGGGTCAGGCTGGTATAGAGATTCTCAACCTCCCAGATACCGCCGATGAAATAGACGCTTTTGCCGCTGACGAATTCCGACAGGGCCTGCTCGCGCATCGTTGACGGCTCGCTTTTGTCGATCAGCCCGGCAGTCGTCATATCCTGCACGATCTGCAGCGCCTTGACGAAGGGTGGATCGTTGAAGCTGGCGCCGTTCGTCCCGAACCGGGCATGCTGGAACCAATCAGGACCGCCCATGCGCCCGACCAGCGTCGAGAGCAGGCACGACTGCAGAATCCAGGATGACTGGTCTCCAAAAACGACGGGATGATAGCCGGCCTTGCGAATTACCACTGCCTGCGCCTTGAAATCCTTCAGCGTTTTTGGGAAGGTGAGGCCAAGCTTGTCGAGCAGCGCTTTATTGGCATAGACGATGCTCGTCCACAGCACATAAGGAACGCCAAGTTCGTAAATCTGCCCGTCTCGGCCTTGCGGCGCCAGGAACAGCGCGCGTTGCGTCGCGGCCAGATTGTCCCGCGTTATCCAGGGGCGAAGATCCATCGCATAGCCGCGATCGGTCAGATAGCCGGTGCGCTTGCCAGGCCAGAGGGAGAGCAGATTGGGTAAATGGCCGGAAATTGCGAGCGCCTGCATCTTCGTGTGATAGGCGTCATGATCCATGGCATCAAAATGAATCGTAATATTCGGATATTTCGCGTGAAAGCGCTGATACATATCCTGCAATTCGAAATAGTCAGCATCGACTTGCGTGTAAGGAACGATGCCCGTCAGCTGAACCGGCCCCGTCGTTGCGCTATCGGCTTCGGCATGTCCGATTCCGAAGGAAAAAGCCGCTACTGCACTCAGCATCAGGGATTTTAATGTAACCGTCCTGGCCATTTATTCCTCCTTGCTTGACGATCTTGCGCCGTCTTTGCTGTGCACGCTGTTGGTGCCGCCGCTTTTGCGGTCTGGGTGAAATCGCCGTCAGTCGAACGATCCGAAGGGAACCTGCCGCCCGATCGGCCGCGGCCTGTCGCATCTCGTCTCGATGGCGATCGTCCGGCCGCTCTCCGCCGAACGCTGAAAGCCGGTCATGACATCAAGCGCATGCATGGCGAGTTCGGCCGACACGCGATGGGGGCGGCCATGCTGCAGTGCATGCGCCATTTCCGCAGCGCCCAGGCCGCGCAATCCACCCGCATAGTCATGGGTCGGACGGTCATAGGGATGGTCATCCGGCACCCGCTCCCAGGCTTCCTCGCCGCGCTTGTAGAGTTCGACCGGGCCGGAGAAATTATTGGGGTCGGGCGTCACCAGGCTGCCGTCTAGGCCATAGAGTTCGACCTGGTTGTGACGATGCTTCACGATGTCAAAACTCGTCACGATGGTGACGGTGGCGCCGTTCTCGAATTCCATCACGCCGGTCGTATGGGTCGGCACTTCGACCTTGATGATGTCGCCGCGCCGCGGTTCGCTCAGCACCGGCCGCTGGGCTCTCGTGATCTTCTCGGTGCCGAACACGGACCGCACGGGCCCCAGCAGGGTGATGAGATTCGTGACGTAATAGGGACCGACATCCAGCATCGGGCCGCCGCCGCGCTGATAGTAGAAATCCGGATTGGGGTGCCAGTGCTCGTGCCCCGGGATCATCATCAACGCGGTGCCGGCGACCGGTTGCCCGATCACGCCGTCATCGAGGAGCCGGCGGGACAGTTGATGCCCAGCCCCCAGAAAGGTGTCCGGTGCGCCGCCAAGACGCAGGCTTTTGCGGCGCGCCAATGCGAGCAGGCCTTCACCTTCCGCGACCGTGATGCCGAGCGGCTTTTCGGAATAGACATGCTTGCCGGCTTCCAGCGCCGCCTGGCTGATTTCCGCATGCGCGACCGGGCTGGTCAGGTTGATGATGATATCGATCGCCGGGTCGGCCAGCATGCCGGCCAGTGAGGTTGCTTCGACACCAAACTCGCCGGTTCGCGCCTGCGCGGCGGCTGGCACCACATCTGTCACCGCCTTCACGCGCACGAAGTCGAACATGTGCAGCGTGGCGATGTAGGTCGAAGAAATATTGCCGCAGCCCACAATACCGAGCTGCACGGGTTTCGCTGACGCGCTCATGGTCATATCTCGCAATTATGCAGCATGGAGTTCGGAATATTGATCACGCAGAAACTGAATGGACTTCTTCAGTTCGACCTCCAGCTGACGCGTGGCCGGGTCCGTATGGGTCCAATGCGACGCGCCGGGCACATCTTCCAGTTCCAGCGTCAGCGGGCCTTTGTAGCCGATGGCCTCAAGGGCTGAGAGAATGGCAACCCAATCGATCTTTCCGCGTCCGGGCCGCCAATGCGCATTCGTCTGGCCGTCATTGTCGGAGAGATGCGTGTTGAAGATACGGTCGCCCAGCATCAGCACGGTGAAATGCGGCATATCGCCTGAGGGAAACAGATGGCTCGGATCGAAATTGAACCCGAGATTGGGTGATCCCGTACGCTCCAGCAAGCGCGCCATGCTCTGTGCCGAATTCACCCAGCGATAGGGATGCGGCTCAATCGCGACTTTGAGTCTGGCATCTGCAGCAAACTCGCAGGCTTTTGCCAGGCTATCAACGCACTGGTTGTACTCGGCAGTCCAATTCCATTGCGGCTCGACATCCGCTGTCGATAGCTGCGATATTGGCCGGCGCAAAATCGGCGTAATCTCGCGGCCGAAGGGATAGGGCGTCGATGTCGTGATGAGCGGGGAGCCCAGTTCCGCCGCGGTCTCCACCCCTTTGCGGAAACCATCCAGATCAGCACGAGAGGACTTGTCACCCGGCTTGGACGAAAAATTCAGATTGCAGAAGATATTGCTCAGCGTCAGCCCTTCATCCCGGGCCAGGGACTTCAGATCCTGAATGCGCTGCTTGGTATAATAGCTGTCGATCGCTTCTCGATTCCAGATCGAAAGTTCAAAGCTCTGGCAGCCGGCCGCCGCAACACGCCTGATGCCGTCTTCGTAGGGCGGTATCCAGCTGAAGGTCCATACGGTCGAGCCGAAACTCAAGGGAACTGGTGGCATTATGTGCTGCCCTTCTTGGTTCGAATTACGCGTTCGTCTTTACGAGACTGACCGTTTCCGCAGAAAATCGGCAGCCCTGTCCAAGCAGGGATTGATCCCCGTCATTCTTCCCACAGGTCCGGCGCCAAAGGCGTGGCACCAGTCGCCGGCTGGGTTAGCCCTCACGTCGCGTCGACCGTAGCGTTACCTAACGAGATTCACAGTCGGCGGTCAAGCGGGGAAAAAGAGTGTTGATCAAAACAGATATTCCGATACAAGGCGACAACAGGATAATCCGTATCGTTACGGGTCGTTTTTCCGAGTGGTAGCTGGAAATGGCCCGACGATGGTGCGATACAGGGTCAGAACCACAGTTGACGGAGGGCGAGCACGCCCATGGAGAAGCGGGGGACGAAGCGTACCGCGTCAGCCAAAGGCCGATCCGAGACGGGCCAGGCGAGGCCTGCGCGCGGCATGGCTTTGGACGGCCGCGTGACGCTACGCACCGTTGCGGACCATCTTGGCCTGTCGCCGACAACGGTGTCGCGCGCCTTGAAGCGCGGCGATGATGTCAACGCCGATACGATCGACAAGGTTGAAGCCGCGGCGCGGGCGCTCGGCTACCGGCCGCATCTCGGCGGCATCAATCTCCGCACCGGCCGCACCCATGCCATCGGCATCATCCTGCCTCTGGGCGGGGAGGGTGACGTCAACAAGTTCGTGGCGTCCTTGATCGAAGGCGTATCCTCTTTCCTGAAGACGATCGGCTATCGGACGGCGGTGGTTCCGTTGCTTCGAGACGATGACCCGATCATCGTTCTCAAGGAACTGGTCAGCGAGAATTCTGTCGACGGCATCATTCTGACCAATACCAAGCCGCAGGATGAACGCGTCAAATGGCTGCTGCAGACGAAGACGCCCTTCATCACATTTGGTCGAACCGAGCTGTTCAGCCCGCATGCTTTCGTCGATGTGGATCATGAGCGTATAGGCGCCCGGGCCGGGGCGATGATGTTTGATGCTGGGCACAGCCAGCCACTGCTCATCGCGCCGCCCGAGGATTTGACTTACAGCATGCAATTCCGGCGCGGCTGGGCGCAGATCCATCGGGAAAGGGGCGTTGATCTTGCGCCACAGTCCGTCATCTGCGCTAGGAATTCATCCAATGCCGGGCTGGAGATAGCATCCAGTGTTTTGCGCGATAGGCCGGAAATCACGGGAGCCTTCATCGCCCATGACGACACCGCCATGGGCTTCGTGTCAGGCTTGCGTCCGTTCGGCAAGCACGTTGGCGAGGATTTCGGAATCATCACCTATGGCGGAACGCGTATGCATAGTTTCATCAACCCGCCACTGAGCGCCTTTACCTTTCCGCATGTCACAACCGGTCAAAGCCTGGCGCGACTGCTCATCAAGCTGATCCAAGGTGGCAGACCGGAAGAGTTGCAGGAAGTCAGCCAAGCGGATTTCAACGACCTCGGAAGCCATCACTTGACGGCGAAGCGGCTATAGACCGCTTAAAACATGCCGAAGGCAGTCAAGCATCTTTCGTCCCCCGGTTTCACGCTTTGCCAGATCACCCGTGAGCCAGCTGTAGGCTTCTTCTTCGTGTTCGATTGAGATCGTCCGGTCGAAACCATGGTTCTGCAAAACGAGAGCGGCTGGGACAATCTGGTTGTGGCGACGGCGGGGACGAAGGAGATTTCGGAGTTCACCATGCTCGCGACAGAAGCGGCTCGCGGCGTCAGGGCTCTTGAAGCCGCGCATACATCGGATCCTTCCTCTGATGCCGCGATGGTCCTGTTCAAGACGATTGTTGAGGTAAACGCTGGTCCGGTGCCGCACCGTCTCTCCCAGCACTGCGCGGATCGGCCTTGGATAGGAGCCATGGCCATCCGTCGTCACCCGGTCAGGGCGAAAGCCCATGGTGGCTTTCGCGGAACGGAAGAACGCCTTCGCCGCCCTCATGTCGCGCTGCTCGCTCAGCATTGCGTCGATCAGGTTGCCGTCCCGATCAATCGCCCGATAGAGGTAGCACCACCGGCCGGGCACCTTCAGGTAGGTCTCATCAACGTACCAGCTGATACCGGCTTCGCGGCGGGTGCCGTGCCGCCGTTTGCGTAGCGCATCTCCCAAGAGCGGCAGCAGTTTCGTTGCCCAGTCCCGAACTGCCTCATGACTAACGATGAACCCGCGGAGCAAGAGCATTTCACTCAAATCCCGGAGGGTCAGCCGATAGCGCAGACGGCGGAAACCCACGAAGTTGATGATG
>NZ_DATJJK010000128.1:0-5284 GCF_035492295.1 Acidisoma sp.
CGTCCCGGCACGCAAACCTCGTTCGCGGGCGCGGATGAATTTCGCGGCTATCTCAACGCCACCGTCGAAAACTAGGGCGATAGCGGCCCCGCGTCAGCCTCGCACATGTCTTTCAATGGCCTCGGCCAATCCGCGCGGCTGGAGATCGGGTGAGAGTGCGGCGGCCACCTGCCCGTCGGGACCCACGAGGTAGAAGAAGGTCGAGTGGTTCATCAGATAGGCGCCGCCCCCACCGCGGATCGGCTGTTTCACGGCATAGACGCGGAACATCCGTTCCGCTTCGGTGATGGACGGAGCGCTGCCGGTGAGGCCTCGGAGGCGCGGGCTGAACAGCGCCACGTAGCGGGTAAGGACGTCGGCCGTATCGCGCGCCGGATCCACCGTGACGAAGACGGGCGTGATGGCATTCGCTCCCTTGCCCATCAGTCCCAGAGCCTGGACCACCTCGGCGAGGTCGGTGGGGCAGACATCGGGGCAGAACGTGTAGCCGAAATAAAGCAGCGTCCATCGCCCGCGCAGGTCGGCATTGGTGAAGGCGTGCCCGCTCACCGCATCCTCGAGCGTAAGCCGGCCGGGCAGCGGCAGGTTGAGCCCGGCCGCCTCCCGCCACCAGGTTCGCGGCCAGGGCGACCCGATCTCGCCCAATAACGCCACCGAAGCACCGCCGAGCAGCAGCAGGGCGCCGAGCACGAGGCCGAGGCGGCGGAGAAAGCGGATCATGGCGGCGCGGGCAGGGCGCTCACCCGGCGCTCGGCATCGCCGATATAGATGGACAGGAAAGCGGCCCCGATACCGAGCAGGCCGGCAAAGAGGAAGGCCGGGAGGTAGGTGCCCTCAAGCGTGCGCGAGAGGCCGGCCAGGAAGGCGGCGCTCGCAGCGCCCAACTGGTGGCCGGCGACGATCCAGCCGAAGATGACGGGCATGCGCGTGTCCCCGAAAGCCTCCGTCGCCAGCCGCACCGTCGGCGGCACGGTGGCGATCCAGTCGAGCCCGAAGAAGACGCCGAAAGCGGCCAGGCCGATCAGCCCGAAGCCCGAATAGGGAAGATAGATGAGCGCCAGGCCGCGCAGCCCATAATAGACGAAGAGCAGCTTGCGGGAATCGAATCGGTCGGTCAGCCAGCCCGAGAGCGTGGTGCCGATGAGGTCGAAGAAACCCATCAAGGCGAGCAGCCCCGCGGCGCGGTTTTCCGCGATGCCGTGATCGGCGCAGAGCGCGATGAGATGCGTGCCGACGAGGCCGTTGGTGGTGAAGCCGCAGATATAGAAAGTGGCGAACAGAATCCAGAAGGTGCGGCTGCGGACGCCGAGGAGCAGCCCGTCGACGGCATGCCGCCAGACGGAAGCGTGAGCCGGCCCGGGCGGCAGCGCCATGCCGGGAGACGCGCCCCAGGGCAGCAGACCGATGGCGGAGGGGCGTTCGGGCAGCAGGAAAGCGACGAGGGGGATCATCAAGGTGGCCGCGCAGGCGATCACGAGCACGACCGTGCGCCAGCCATCCGTGGTGACGATTGCCGAGAGAACGGGCGTGAAGATGAGCGTGCCGGTGGCGGTGCTTGCCGTCAGGATACCGAGAACGAGGCCGCGATGGCTGATGAACCACCGCGCCGCAACCAATGCGCCGAGCACATTGGCCAGGCAACCGGTGGCGAGGCCCGAGAGCACGCCCCAGGTCAGAATCAACTGCCAAGGGCTTTGCATGAAGCGACTGCCGAAGGTGGCGAGAGCGATGAGGGCGAAAGCCAGCATCATCACCCTCCGCACGCCGAACCGATGGAACAGGGCGGCCGCAAAAGGGCCCATCAGGCCGTAGAGAAAGATGCCGATGGCCGCCGCCAGGCTGATGATGGCCCGGCTCCAGCCGAAATCCGCCTGCCATGGCAGCAGCAGCACGCCCGGCGCGCCCCGTACCCCGGCCGATACAAGAAGGCAGAGGAAGACGACCGCCACGACCACGAAGACATAGCGATGGCCGAACGGCTGGCTGGGCTGCGAGGACGAGATGGCAGATCGGCTCATGGGCGATTCCTTTCGTCACGCGCGGTGAATGGTGATCGCGGAGACCCGGACTATGGATTGCTGTGTTCAAAGCGATTGCCTCAAACATCTGCATATGCTTCTAATAGTGTCAAGCGCGGCGAGACCGAGAGGCGCATCAGCATGGAAAACACCGCCGATCCGAATGGAAGCCGGTGCAGTTGCACCGCACTGCGCAAGGCGACCCGCCGAATCTCGCAGTTCTATGACGCGGCCCTTGCGCCCGCCGGGTTGAAGACAACGCAAAGGGCGATCCTTGCCCGGATACAGCGGTCGCAACCGACGACCGTGGGTAAGCTTGCCGAGGCTCTGGTGATGGATTCAGGCGGGCTCGCGCATACGCTCAAACCCCTGGAACGGGATCGCTACATCGCAACCGCAATCGATCCCGCCGATCGCCGGAACAGGCTGATCAGCCTGACGCCGCTCGGCCTGGAAAAGCTGGCCGAGACCGACACGCTCTGGGCGGAGGCCGAGGCTGATTTCGAGGCCGCGATGGGGCGCGCCAAGGTCGCGGCGCTGCGCGAGGCGCTGGAGTTTCTGATATCGGACGAGTTTACCGCGCAGCTTGTCCAGAGAAGAGGGATGCGGCCTTAGGCCGCGACGGCGGCGATGATCAATCCACGCCGTGACAGCCGCGCGGAGCCCTCGCGAACAGCAGCGGTTCGCGCATGCGCGTTTCAGCCGTACAGGCCGCGCCACAGTGAGAGCAGCGTCGTGACGGCAAGGAGGGCGGCGAAGCCTATCGCCGGCACGATGTGGGCCGGCCCCGCGCGATGGCGGACGAGGGTCCCGATCGCTGCGATGATAACCAGCCACAGCGCCACCAGGGCGAATGGTTTGGTCATGGGGTCAAGAAGTGCCGCGGCACCCGCAATCTCGATGCCGGCTGTCACCCACCGCCACCCAGGGGGATAGCCCCAGGCACGAAAGTTCCGCTCGGCACCGCCGACCCCGATGGCGTTGGCCAGCCCTGCGACTGTGAAGGCCAGGGCCGTCGCAGCCGCCGCCAAGAACGCCGGGCTCATGCTTCGGCTCTGCGCATGGTGATCGCGCCGATCTGCTGAAACACGTCCAACGTATTCAGTTCGTCCCAGTGTTCGGCGAACAGGCCGTCACGGACACGCCAGATGTCGATCGACCGCATCGTGATCTCGGCGCCCGACGCGGGAATGCCCAGGAAGGCTCCGGTATGGCGGCCACGGTACGTGTATCGGCCGACGACGGAGGAGCCGGAGACAAGAACGTCCTCCACTGTCACGCGGGTATCCGAGATCGCCTCGAACCAGTGACGCATGAAGCGGATGAGCCCGGCTCGGCCGGGTTCCACGGCCGGGTTGTGATTGACGTAGTCTTCCGAGACCAACTCGGCGAAACGGCTGGCATCGTGGCTATTCATGATCTCGGCGAACAAGGTCGCGAGCCTTTCCGGGTTGCGCATGGGCGCCTCCTCTGAGAGAACAAGATGCGAGACGATATCGTCTCGCATACCGTGATGTAATACGGAACCGTATCGTATGCAAGCCTCGTCTCCGGGATCGCGACTCAAGGGGTGGAAAGCCGGCGATCCGCGCATGCGCCGCCTGGAGGAGAAACGCGCGGCCATCCTGGCGGCGGCCCGTCCCGTTTTCCTGCGCGACGGCTGGTCCGGCGCGAGCCTCGAGCGGGTCGCAGCCGAAGGCGGTTTCTCCAAGATGACCGTCTATCGGCATTTCGGGACAAAGGAGGACCTGTTCAAAGCGCTGATCGAGGACATGTGCCGTGGCATGGGCGAGCAATCCGGGCCGGACGCCTTGCCGGCGGCCCCTTCACCGGCCGCCGCCCTGGAGCGCCTGGCACGGGAGATCGTGAGCGAACTCGTGCGCCCCGACGCCTTGGCGCTCTATCGGCTCATCATCGCGGATGGCTGGCGGTTTCCGGCCCTCGCCCGCATGTTCGAGCAATCCGGCACGGTTGTCGTGCGGCGGTGGGTGCGGGAAATCCTCCTGCGGGCAGACATCGCAGAGGACGAAGCCCGTCAGCGCGCTTCGGGTTTCATCAACCTCATTCTGGGTGACGCTTATCTGGAAGCAACCTTGGGGCTGGACGACCCGGACAGAGAGCAGCGCTTTGAGAAGCAGATCGCCATGGCCATAGGATTCGCTTTGGCCCCGGCGCGCTAGCGGCGGCTGAACCCTCTCTGCCGGGTCAATTTTTGATGAGACGGCGAGCTCGCTGGCCCTCGGGGGGCCCGCGGCCTCAGCGTCGACCCATATGAGGGGTCGGCGCTGAGGCCGCAGAGACGGAGCTGTCAATGGCACAAGGTGACCATGATCTCGGCCTGCTTGCAGAGTTCCCGGAAGGCCGCGTCGTTGCGCGCGAGGTAGAGGGTACGCCCCTGCTGATCCTGCGCGAGGGCGGGCGGGTTTCGGCTGTGGGCGGTGAATGCACCCATGCCGGCGCGCCGCTGGCGCAGGGAGTCGTTCATGACGGGCGCATCATCTGCCCATGGCATAAGGCCGCCTTCTGCCTGCGCCAGGGCGACGTGCTGGATCCGCCGGCCTTGGACCCACTGCCCCGCTTCGCGGCTTGGATCGAGAATGGCCATATCCGCCTCAAGCTCACGCTGGAGAAGCGCGAGGCCCCGCCGCGCGCGGCCGATGCGCGATGCTTCGTCATTGTCGGTGCGGGTGCTGCCGGTGCCGTCGCCGCGCAGACGCTGCGAGAGGAGGGTTTCGGGGGCCGGATCGTCATGATCGACCGCGAGAACCGTGTGCCCTACGACCGCACCATCCTCAGCAAGTATGTCCTGTCCGGGGAACCGGGGGCGGAGAAGTCGCCCTTGCAGACCCAGGCCTTCTATGCCGAGAAGGAGATCGAGCGGCGCACGGGCGAGGTGACGGGGATCGACGCGGCGGGGCGGCAGGTCCACCTCGCGGACGGGTTAGGCCTTGCCTATGATGCCTTACTGCTCGCGACTGGCGGCACGCCGAGGCGCCCCGATCTGCCCGGAGTAGAACGCGCTGGCGTCTTCATCCTGCGCAGCCGGGCCGATGCCGATGCGATCCTCGCCCGGGCGGAGCGCAGCCGCCATGCCGTCATCCTCGGCGGCAGTTTCATTGCCATGGAGGTCGCGGCGAGCCTGCGGGAGCGTGGCCTGGCCGTCACCGTCGTCACCAAGGACCTGCTGCCCTTCGTCGACCGGCTCGGCGCGCCGGTGGGCAAGGCCATGATGCGGCTGCACGAGGCGCACGGCGTCGCCTTTCGCC
>NZ_DATJJK010000129.1:0-5643 GCF_035492295.1 Acidisoma sp.
GTCCTGATGTGGACGGGCATCATCCATCATCCCCTGCAGATGATGAACACGCAATTCGCGGTCTTCCTGGTGATGGCCTATGCCTATCTGCCCTTCATGCTGCTGCCGCTCTACACGACCCTCGAAAAGCTCGATCTTAGCCTGTTGGAAGCGGCAAGCGATCTCGGCGGGCGGCCATTCGTTAACTTCCTGACCGTCACCCTGCCGCTGTCACTGCCAGGCATCGTCGCCGGCTCGTTGCTCGTCTTCATCCCGGCTGTGGGCGAATTCCTGATCCCGACGCTGGTCGGCAGCCCCGGCCATCAGATGATCGCCTCCGTCGTCTTCGACGAATTCTTCAGCAATCGCGACTGGCCGACCGCCTCGGCCGTCGCCACTGCCGTCGTCCTCTTCCTGCTCGTGCCGATCGTCCTGCTGATCTGGCTGAGGCAGCGCAACGAGGCGAAGCTCGTCGCCGCCTCATGACACCAACCCTCTCCTGGCGGTTGCTGACCGCGATCCTCGTGGCAGGGCTCACCTTCCTTTATGCCCCCATCGTCATTCTCGTCGTCTATTCCTTCAACGCCTCGCCCATGGTCACGATCTGGACCGGGCTTTCGGCGAAATGGTACGGCGTGCTGGCGCGCGACCACGAGATTCTGCGCGCAGCGCGGGTTTCGGTCGAGATCGCGCTGATCTCGGCGACGGGGGCCACCATCGTCGGCACGCTCGCGGGCTACGCGCTGAGCCGCTTCCGCCGCTTTCGCGGCCGCTCTTTCTTCATGGGTCTGGTCATGGCGCCGCTCGTGATGCCGGAAATCGTCTCCGGCATCGCGTTGCTGCTGATGTTCGTGGGCAGCGAACAGCTCTTCGGCTGGCCGCATGGGCGCGGCATCATCACGATCTGCGCCGCCCATATCACCTTCTGCAGCGCTTTCGTGGCGATCGTCATCCAGAGCCGGCTCGCCGGGTTCGACAGTTCGGTGGAGGAAGCCGCCCTCGATCTCGGGGCGATGCCTGCCACCGTCTTCGCGCTGATCACCCTGCCGCTCATCCTGCCGGGCATCGTCTCCGCCTGGCTGCTCGCCTTCTCGCTCAGCATCGACGACGTGATCATCAGCGAATTCACCTCGGGGCCGGGCTCGACCACGCTGCCCCTGGTCATCTTCTCGCGCGTCCATCTCGGCGTCAGCCCCGAGGTCAACGCGCTCGCCACCATCATCATCGCGATCGTGCTGACGGCGACCGCGCTCCTCACCTTCGTCCGCCTGCGACGGCCCGCCGAAGGTTGAGGCAAACGCTGGAGGAATGGCAATGACCGAGACACGCGCCGGGCGGCAAATCCACTTCATGCTGCTGGAGATGGGCGCCATCAGCCACAACAACTACGGATTGTGGCGACACCCTGACAACAAGCGCCGCAACTTCGGCGATTTCGACTTCTGGATCGAACAGGCGAAGACTCTGGAGCGCGGTCTATTCGATGCCCTCTTCTTCGCCGATACGCTGGGCATCTCGGCCGGTTTTGGCGGCACGCCGGATGTGGCGCTGCGTGAGGGCATGCATGTGCCGATCCACGATCCGCTCGTGCTCATCCCCGCCATGGCGGCGGCGACAAAGCATCTGGGCTTCGCCGCCACCAGTTCGACCACCTATGAGCATCCCTTCTCCTTCGCGCGCCGCATGAGTTCGCTCGATATGCTGAGTGGGGGCCGTGTCGGCTGGAACATCGTGACCTCCTACCTGCCGGGGGCGGCGGCCAATTTCGGCATCGAGCCCCTGGCCCATGGCACGCGATACGACCGGGCCGAGGAATATGCAGAGGTGGCGTTCAAACTCTGGGAGCAGAGCTGGGAGGAGGACGCGCTGCGCCTGGATACCGGGGCCTCGATGGTCAGCGACCCGAGCAAAGTCCACGCCATTAACCACGAGGGCGCGCATTTCAAGGTCGCCGGCCCGCATCTGATGAGCCCGACGCCGCAGCGCACGCCCGTGCTCTTCCAGGCCGGCAGTTCCGACCGCGGGCGGGCCTTCGCGGCGCGGCATGCCGAAGGAATCTTCATCGGCGGCTATACCGAGAACATCCTGCTCAGCCATGTGCAGGACATCCGCCGCATCGCGGCAGAGGCCGGGCGCGGCCATGACGAAGTGCGGCTCTTCGCGGAATGCAACATCATCTGCGCCGCGACCGACGCCGAGGCGGAAGCCAAGCTTGCCGATTACATGAAGCTCGCCAGCGCGGACGGCTACCTCGCCCATCGCTTCGGCTCGGGCATGGACCTCTCGCGCTACGGCCACCATGAGAAGATCGAGGACATCATCGCGGCAGGCGGTCCGGGCGCGGACCATATGGCGCGCTACCCCTTCCCCGCCGGCTGGACGGTAGGCGACATCATCGAGGATGCCGCGCGGCTCGACCGCAAGCGCCTCTTCGTCTGCGGTGGTCCGGAAAAATGCGCGGACGAGATCGAGCGCTGGTCCGATACCTTTGACCTCGACGGATTCCTCATGCGCGGCTTCCTCGCCCCCGGCACGGCCGGGGATTTCGCCGATTTCGTGATGCCCGAACTGCAGCGGCGCGGCCGCTACCGCACCGCATACGAGGGAACAACACTGCGCGAGAACCTGTTCGGCGCCGGCCACAAGCGGCTGGCGGAGAACCACCCGGGGGCGGCCTTTCGGCGCAAGTAACGAAGGCATCTTCTTTTTCTGCAGAAAAAGAAGCAAAAAGACGTCATTCTCCCGGCATCCCGCTGGGCACCGCGGGAATGAGGATTTTAGGGGTAAGCGTGCCGCCCGCCACCGCATCCGACTTCGGCCTCACAGTCGCCGAATGCCTTACGATCGCGCCTTTTGACCAGGCAACGGTCGTCTCCGGCCATGCCGGACTAGGCCGGCGGCTGCGCTGGGTGCATGTCGTCGACCACGAGGATATCGAAGATTCGCTGACCGGTCATGAGTTGATCATGACGGCGGGCGTCGTGCTCGGCGCGAATGAGCGGCTGCAGCGCGACATCTTTCAGGTCATGGAGAAGCTGCAGATCGCGGCTCTCGTCATAGCCCTTGGCACCTATATGGACCGCGTGCCGGACGTGATGCTGAAGCGGAGTGACGCACTCGGCATCCCGGTCATCGTGCTCCCTTGGGCGATCAACTTCCGGGACGTGACGCATAGTCTGCTGACGCATCTCGTGCAGTCGCAATATGTCGCACTGGAAAGCGCCGAGCGGCTGAACCGGGATCTGCTGCAGATTGTGATGCGCGGTGGCGGCTTGCCCGCGCTTTGCACGCGCCTCGGCCGCCTTTTCGGCCGCAATATCGGCGTCGTGGATACCGGCGGCCAGTTGCTCGCGCGCTTTCAGGCGACCGAGCCGGGCGGCGCTGTCTTCCTCGTCTCAAGCCTGGCACCTGAAGCAGCGACAGCCCTCGCGGCCCTGCGCGCCGTCAGCGGCACCACCCAGCCCCTGGCCGCGCCCTCGGGCCGGCTGGGCTTTGCCGCCGCCATCCCGACCCAGCCACAGCCCAGCGGCTGGCTCGTCATCGAAAGCGCCCGCGAGGAGATCAGCCGTTTCGATAGTCTGGCCGCCGAGGCCGGGGCCATGGCGGCGGCGCTGCTGCTGTCCCAGGCGGCCGAGATCGCGCGTCCGGCCGAGCGGCGGGCGGAAGACCGCGTGGTGGATGTGCTGCACGGTACCGGCGCCACGGCCGAGGCCGCCGCCGAGCTGGACCTGCGTTCCGGCATCCCGTTCATCGCTTTCGCGGCCGATGTGGAAGGGGCGAATGGCGATAATGCCCTCGCCCTCATCCGCACCTTCATCCGGCGGCAGACGCTGGGCGGCCAGGTCGCGCGGCGCGGCAGTCTGCTGCTCGGCGTGCTGCAGCGGCCGAAGGGGCCGGTCACCCGGGAGCAACTCGGTGCCCTCGCCGATGTGCTGGACGCGGCCCGCCTGCGGCCGCGCATCGCGATCAGCCCGGTGTTGGAGGAGATCAGGCAGGCACCCGCTGGCTATGCGAGGGCGCGCGAGGCGTTGCGGCTCGGGCGCATCTTGCAACCCGGCCGCCGCATCCTGTGGGCCGAGGAACTGACGGCCCTCTCCCGCTTCCTGCAGGCGACCGAGCCGAAGGAGGCCGGAGACCGGCCCTTCCCGGCGATCCTGACGCTGCTGCAGCACGACCGCCGGCAGCAGGGGGCGCTCGTGCAATCCCTCGCCTGCCTGCTGGAGAATGACGGCAATGTCTCGATCTCGGCCCGGCGGCTGGGCATTCACCGCCATACGTTGCTCAACCGGCTGGAGCGAATCGAGGAGATTCTCGGCCTCGAGCTCGAACCCCTGCAGCGCCTCGAACTGCGCCTGCAGCTCATCGCCTGGCATTTAGCGGGCAGCCCAACCGGGTAGGCCTCAGGCGATGCGCTTCTCGCCAGGAGAGCGGCGCAGCACAGGCTGGCCCGGCCGGCGGTGGCGATAGGCGAGCGCTTCTGCGATGTCCATCCGCCGCACCACAGGAACCCCGGCGAGATCGGCGATCGAGCGCGCGACCCGCAGCATCCGCGTAAAGCCCCGGGCCGACAGTTCCAGCTTGTCGGCCGCCGTCTCGGCATAGGCACGGGCCTCGGCCTCCAGCCGGATACTGTCGATCTCGGCCTCGCTGTTGAGCCAGCCGGTCTCCTGGCCTGCCCGCGCCTGCTGAAGCGCCCTGGCGGCTACAACCCGCGCGGCGACGGCGGCGCTCGGCTCTCCGGGCGGCGCGCGGGACAGTTCGGACGGAGAGATGGGATAGACTTCGACGATCAGATCGATCCGGTCCATCAAAGGACCACTGATCTTGGCCTGATAGGTCTCAGCACAGCGCGGCGCCCGGCCGCATTCACGCGCGGCATTGCCGAAATGGCCGCAACGGCAGGGGTTCATGGCGGCGATCAGTTGGAAACGCGCAGGATAGGTGACGCGCGCCGAGGCGCGGGAGACGGTGGTGCGGCCGGATTCCACCGGCTGGCGCAGCGCCTCAAGCGCCATGCTCGGGAATTCCGGCAACTCGTCGAGAAACAGCACGCCGCGATGCGCGAGGCTGACCTCGCCCGGCCTCGCCCGCTGGCCGCCGCCCGTCAGCGCCGCTTGCGAGGCGGAATGATGAGGCTCCCGGAAGGGCGGCCGACGCAATAGCCGCCCCCCCGCTAACATGCCCGCGACGCTGTGGACCATGCTGACCTCGAGCGCCTCCATTGGCGTGAGATCGGGCAGCAGCCCGGGCAGCCGCGCGGCGAGCATGGATTTGCCCGCCCCCGGCGGCCCCAGCATGAGCATGTGGTGTCCGCCGACTGCCGCGATCTCCATCGCCCGGCGGGCAAGCTCCATGCCCTTCACCTGGGCGAGATCGGGGCCGGGGCGCGGCTCTGTCAGCCCGGCAACGTCCGGCGGCGAGAGGATCTGCGTGCCGCGAAAGTGATTGATGAGGCTGATGAGGTCGGGCGCCGCGAGAATCTGCAGTTTTCCTGCCCAGGCGGCTTCCGGGCCTTGGGCCGCGGCGCAGATCAGCCCCCATTCTCGCTCCGCAGCTGAAATGGCCGCGGGCAGAATGCCGGCGACCGGTACCACGTCTCCCGCGAGGGACAATTCGCCGAGCGCCGCAAAGCCCGCCAGTTCCTCGGGCGGCAGAATGTCCATC
>NZ_DATJJK010000130.1:0-9406 GCF_035492295.1 Acidisoma sp.
CTTGGCGGATGGCGTCGCCGGTCTGGAAGCGGCAGGGATTTCGGTGGGGCAGGTGGGCTTCATCGGCGGCGGCGCGCGCAGCCGGCTGTGGGCGCGGATCATCGCGGCCGCCACCGGTCTCACGCTCGGCCGCTTCGCCGATGGTGCGCATGGTGCCGCTTTCGGCGCGGCACGGCTCGGCCGCATGGCGGCGGGGGGACCTTTGGTCGCAGAGCAGCCGCCCGTGGTCGAGACGATCGCGCCCGAAGCTGCCCTGCGCGAGGCCTATCTGCCGCGGATCGAGGCCTATCGCGGCCTCTATCGCGCCCTGCAACCCGAATTCCGGCGCGGCCGCACCACCGCCGATGCACCACGCCTCTAAGGTCTGATCGGTTCGGGTGGCTCGCCGAAGCGATTCACCTGAACCGTTCGTCAGACTTTCATCAATAGCTCAGAGATCGGAAATCCAGGCGGCGTTGCGGCGGTTCGATTCGAGCGCGGCCTCGATGAAGCGCATGCCGGCCGCCCCTTGCTCCACCGTCGGCAACAGGCGCGATTGGGCGGAGGGCGCGCGACCCTCGGCATGGGCCAGAATCTGCTCGGCGGCATCGGTATAAAGCTGGGCGAAGGCTTCGAGATACCCTTCCGGGTGTCCGGCCGGCACGCGCGGCACATAGACCGCCGCATCACCGGCGCCAGGGCCGCCGCGCGTGATATGCCGTGGCGGCTCGCCGTGGCGGGTGAAGATCAGCTCGTTCGGCTGTTCCTGATGCCAGGAAAGCCCGCCCTTCTCGCCGAACACCCGCAGCCGCACACCATTCACCTCGCCGGGTGCGACCTGGCTCGCCCACAGCATGCCGCGCGCCCCGCCGGCATAGCGCAGCAGGATATGGACATTGTCGTCCAGCCGCCTTCCCTCGCCGAAAATCGATAGCTCGGCCGCGAGGGATTCCGCCGTCAGCCCGGTCACGTAATTCGCCAGGTGATAGGCATGGGTGCCGATATCGCCGAGGCACCCGCCACCGCCGGATTGCGCCGGGTCGGTGCGCCAGACCGCCTGTTTCAGACCGGTCTTCTCGATCGTCTCGGTCAGCCAGGACTGGGCATATTCGACATGGATGACGCGGATGGCGCCAAGCTCACCCGCCGCCACCATGGCGCGCGCCTGCCGCACCATCGGGTAGCCGGCATAGGTATGAGTGACCCCGAAGACGAGGCCGGTACGGTGCACGGTCTCGACCAGATCCGCGGCCTCCGCCGCCGTCATGGTCAGCGGTTTGTCGCAGATGACGTGAAAGCCGGCCTCCAGGAAAGCCTTGGCCGGCGCGTAATGCAGATTGTTCGGGGTAACGATGGCGACCGCGTCGATGCGGTCCGCGCGCTGCCGCTCACCCTCGACCATGGCCTGCCAGGTCGGATAGGCGCGGGCCGGATCGATATGGCAGTCGACGCCCGCCTGGCGGGATTTTTCCGGATCGGAGGAAAAGGCGCCGGCCACGAATTCAAAGCGATCGTCGATGCGCGCCGCCAGGCGATGCACCGGTCCGATAAAGGAGCCCGGGCCCCCACCGACCATGCCAAGCCTGATCCGGCGCGGCTGCTGATCTCCGCCAGTCTCTGTCATTCTCAACGTCTCCCGTCTCGGGGCGGGTTCAGTCCCGCCTCCGTGACCGGTCGAGGCTTCCGCAGAGTTCCGCCTCAGCGCTTCGACAGGTCGACCACGCCAGCGAAGCCTTCTTCCGTGCCGAAGGCAAGATAGCTGCCGCTCTCATCCCAGACGAGGGTGGAGACCGCGCCGTGACCCGGGGGGGCAACGGGCAGGATGCGCGCGGATTCGACCTCGGCGAGCACCACGCGGCCATCGGCGAAACCCGCCGCCACGACATCCGTCTTGGGATTGAAGAGCACGCGGGTCACGACGGCGCCTGTCCCGCCAGCAAGCTCCGATGGCGGCTTGCCCATGGGGCCACCACCGAAGAAGGGCCAGAGCACCACGGTGTCGGCGCCGGAAGACGCAAGCCAGCGGCCGGAGCGCGAGAAGGAGATGCTCTCCGGCTTGGTCGGATAGCCGCTCATGCGCATGTGCTGACCGTCCGACAGGCGCCAGCCGTGCAGCGCATTCTCCTGCATGGAGGTGACGGCGGATTCGCCGTCCGGATGGAGCGCGATGCCGATATGGCTGCCCTTCCATTCCAGCCGGCGCGGCGCATCGGTTTTGGCGGCCACGAACCAGATGCTGCAGCCGTTGTAGTGCGAGGCCGCGAGGCGCTTGCCGCGCCCGTCAAAGCTGATGCCGGTGACGGTCGAAGGATGCTCCAGCACTTTCAACTTCTGGCCGCGCGCATCGAACAGGTGAACCTGGCGGCCCGCGGCACAGGCGAGGATCGGCATGTCCTTCTCGCGCCCCTTCGTGGGCGCGTAGCTCGCCACATGCTCCACCCATTTGGAGCCCATATCGCCGAGCGTCACAGCCTCGCCATCCGCGCGCACGCGGCGGAAATCGCCGTCATCGCCGCCGGTTACCACGCTTCCAGGCAGGACATCGGCGGCAAGGCCGAGGATCGCGCCGTCATGCACCATGGCCATCGTCCAGTCCGCCGCGCCGTCCGCGAGCGGCGCGAAACGCACGGAGCCGTCCCCCAGGCCAAAGGCTGCGAACGCACCCCCCCGGTCGAAAGCGGCCTGGACGACGAAGGCATCGAGGTTGCGGGAGACGCCGCGCGTCTCGATCAGGTTTTCGCGCGAGGGCGTCTGGGCAGCGAGCATGGAGCGGATCAACCCACCTGGCAGGATTCGAAGCCGCGGCGAAGCTGCGGGCGGTTGAGATTGCGGCCGATGAAGACGAGGCGGCTTTGCCGCGCCTCTCCCTCCTTCCAGGGACCGATGAAGTCGCCGTCGGCGATCATGTGCACGGCCTGGAAGGCGAAGCGCCGATTCTCGCCCGCATAGTCCAGGATGCCCTTGGTGCGCAGCAGATCCTGGCCCTGGCCGTTGAGCACGGTGCCGATCCAGGCATTGAACTTCTGCGGGTCGATGGGGCGGGACACCGTGAAGCTCATGCTGTTGATCTCCTCGTTATGCTCGTGTTCGTCGGACTCCAGGAAGTCCGGGTCGAGGGCGAGGATACGGTTGAGATCGAAAGCGCGGCGGTCCAGCACCGCCTCGATCGCCACGTTGGACTTCTCCGAGCGGATGATCGGCGCCAGCGCATTGATGGCGCGAATGCGCGTCTCGACGGCGGCCAGTTCGTCGGCGCCCACGAGATCGACCTTGTTCAGCAGGATGACATCGGCGAAGGCGATCTGGGCGGCGGCTTCCGAACTATCGGCCAGACGGGCCGGGAGGTTTTTGGCGTCCGCCACCGTCACGATGGCGTCGAGACGGGCGCGGGCGCGCACGCTCTCGTCCACGAAGAAGGTCTGCGCGACGGGGGCAGGGTTCGCGAGGCCGGTCGTTTCGATGATGATACCGTCGAACTTCTGGCGGCGCTTCATCAGGCCAGCGAGGATGCGAATGAGATCGCCGCGCACGGTGCAGCAGATGCAGCCGTTGTTCATCTCGAAAACCTCTTCGTCGGCATCGACGACGAGGTCGTTGTCCACACCGAGCTCACCAAACTCGTTCACGATCACGGCGTATTTCTTGCCGTGATTCTCGGTCAGAATGCGGTTGAGCAGCGTGGTCTTGCCAGCGCCCAGGTAGCCGGTGAGCACCGTGACGGGGACGAGATCCTGGCCAAGGCCAGCCGCTTTATCGGCAACGGTATCGGGCATGAGAGATACTCCAGTCGCGAGGACACAACGAAAAGCTATACAGGACTATCCGGGTCCGGTCATTCGGCGGGGGTAGGAACCCGCCCCGCATCCCGCGCAGGCGAGAGCTTGCGCCAGCGCGTCTCTGCGCAGCCCCAGCCGAGGATGACGAAAAAATAACCGCTGACCGGCAGGCTCGTGAAGGCACTGGTGGAGGCGATCGGCCAGAGATGGATCAGCGCCGCCGCGAAAAGTCCGACCCGCAGCGCGTCGGGGTCGCGCCACAGGCCGCGGCCGATCCCCCGCAGCCAGGCGAGACACATCAGGGAGAAGAGGACGAGGCCCGGATAGCCACCATCCGTGCTCGCCTGGGTGTAGAAGTTGTGGGGATGCTGTTTGCAGATGCCGGCGCCGCCGCCATCGTGTTCCGGCCTGTGGCTCCAGCCCACGAAATAGCGGGGCTCGGTGCAATCCCGCCGGAAGCCGTTGAAGCCGAGGCCGAAGATGGGGTTCTGCTCGGTCATCTCGTCCGCGCGCCGCCACAGATAGCCGTAAGGGCTGGTCTGGAAATGGTCCATCTGGCGGCTGAACTTCTCGACCAGGCGATAGTAGGTCGGCGGCGAGATGATGGGGGAGGCGGCAAGCACGATGCCGCCGATCACCACGGCACCGATCGCGACGGGGCGCAGCTTCGGCAGCAGAATCGCCGAGATAACGAGGCCAAGACCGGTGAGCAGCACCGGCATGCGCTGGCCGATCAGCACCATCACGGCAATGCCGAGGCAGGCGAGCAGCAGGCCCGCAATCCGCCACAGCCAGGCGCGCCGCGCGATCAGCGCCATCACCGGCGGCCAAAGGGCCGGAAAAAGGATGCGCACCAGCTCGGGCCCAGCGCGCGGCTTGAAGAAGGGGCCGGTCAGCTCGCCATCCACGAAGCGGCCGTCGCCGAAGGTGTTCTTGCCCGTCGCATACTGGAAGTAGCATTCGAGCCCGATATAGGCCACGACCGCCTGCACCACCCAGAGCAGCCAACGCCGCGGCCGCGGATCGCGCAGCAGCCAGACTTCCATCGCGACCGCGAAGACGAAGAAGCGCACCATCACCAGTGCCTGGACGAAAGACGGCCAATCCCCATGCAGGATGGGAGGCAGGGGCAGGGAGCAGAGCATTTCCCAAGCCCACCAGGCGCCTGCGAAAGGCACCCAGCCGCGGCGCACCCAGCCCCATTGGCGAGTGAGACCGCAATGGATCAGGAACAGCATGGCGGTGACGGACATGAGAACGTCGGCCAGCGCCCGGCCCTGCAGCAGAGCGGGCATGACGAACAGCATGGTGGCGAGGGCCACCCGCTGGATCAGAAGTGTGAGACGCATCACGGGCGCAGCAGTTCCATTCTCAATTGGTCCAGCTGCCGGCGGGCCGCCGGCAGATCATAGGCACGGGCCCGTTCCAGACCCGCCTGAGAGAGGGACGCGCGCCGCTTCGGGTCGCGCGCCAGGCCGACGATGGCCTGCGCGATTCCCGCGACATCCTCGGCCTCGATCGGCACAGACACATCTTCTGTCAGTTCCGCGAGCCCGCCCCGGCGGGTCGCGATCAGGGCCGCCCCATTCGCCATGGCTTCGAGAGCGGCGAGACCGAAGGGCTCTTGCCAGCGACTGGGCAGGACCGCAATGGCGGCACGGCTCAATTCCACCATGACGCTTTCGTGATCCTGGTAGCCGAGCAGACGGACACCCGCAGCCTGGGCCCGTGGCCGCAGCGCTTCCGTGAACGGTGTCTCCGGACTGTCGGGGCGGAAGCGATCGGCGCCGATCATCACCGCCTCCCATCCCGGCAGAAGCGGCAGGGCCTCGGCACAGGCGGCGACGAAACTGTCCGCGCCCTTGTCCGCCACCAGGCGGCCGGCGAAGACGATGCGCGGCGCCCGTTGCTCGGGCGCAAGGGCAGGCGGCAGGCGGCAGAGGTCGAGGCAATTGGGAAGCACCCTGGGCGCCGGCAGCCCGGACGTCCCCTCTGTCCAGCAGCGCGCCAGAAACGCCGAGACGCAGACAACGGCGCCGAGCCGGCGGGAGAGGGCGCTTCGGTGCGCGGCGGTCTTCGCGCCCCGCATGCCGCGCGGATCGTTGTGCAGGAACAGCGCGATGCGCTGGGGCGGAAACCAGGCGGCGAGGCGGCGGGCGAGATCGGGGCGGTTATGGACCTCTATCAGGGCCGGACGCAGGGGGAGGAGCGCCCGCCGTAGGCCCGCCGCGTAACGCGCGTCGGAACCCGGCGGCCACCAGGAGTCCAGCACTGGCACATAGGGCAGGGGAAAGACCGGCCCGTCCTGCCGGGCGCCCAGAACAGTCACGGCGAAGGGCCCCGCCGGCGCCGACCCTGGATCGGCGAGCCGTGCCTGGAGCAGGGCGATCGCGCCCGCCGATTGCGGCCCGAAGCCTTCGCGCGGCGGCAGGACGACGGCAACGTGCCGTCTCTCGACCTCCGCCACGATCAGGCTTTCGCGCCGCGCTGAATGAGGATGTCGAGAATTTCCGGATCGGACTCGTGTCCGATCATCTCCAAAATCACGTGGCCCTGGCTTGCGGCCATGCGCGGCACGCTTTCTCTGGGCTCCGCGCCGCGCAACCGGACGCGCAGGATTGCCCCCGCCGGGAGTTTTTCCAGCGCCAGGCGCGTGCGGACGAAGGTCATCGGACAGGTGTCTGCTGTCACATCAAGAAACGCCGCATGGGATGTATTTACCGTCATGATATCGCTTTACTTGATGCCGGATCAGGGATGTTGCCTGGACTGCTCAGGTCGATGTAGACAGGGACTAACTACGCCGTTCATGTTTGGCGGCATGCGAAACAACATCGCTGGATTGCCCGAATTCTGTCTATACGGGCGCTGAAGCAAGAAATATCTAATACTGGCGAAGCACGCGGCTAAACCATCCGGCCTGGAGAATTGCAGAATGTCCGACGATACGACCAATCTCAGCGTCCTTGGCTGGACGGCACAAATCGTATCCGCCCATGTCTCCCACAATACGGTTGCACCGGAAGCCCTGCCCAGCCTGATCCAGGACGTATTCCGCACCCTCTCGAACGTCGGCGTCCAGCCCGAACCCTCGGAGAAGCCGCAGCCGGCGGTCCCCATCAAGAAGAGCGTCTTCGGCGACTACATCATCTGTCTCGAGGACGGCAAGAAGCTCAAGATGCTGAAGCGCCATCTCAAGACGGCCTATAATCTGGAGCCGGAACAGTATCGCGAGCGCTGGGGCCTGCCGCCGGATTACCCGATGGTGGCGCCGAACTACGCCCGGCAGCGCTCCTCGCTCGCCAAGAAGATCGGCCTCGGCACCAAGCCGCGCACCGCCGTCAAGGCTCCGTCCGGCCGGTCGAACCGCGGCAGCTGACGCGCCGACCCTCAGCCGGTCTTTGCCTCCTCAGGCGGCTGACCCTATAACGGGGCGACGCGGTTCCAGTCTCTCTTCTGCGGAGATGGGACCGCTGACAGGAACGCCTGAGGGCGTGGATAGAAGCGGAAGCTAACCGATGATGTCGCGCATCGAGCGCCTGTGCATCGAGAAGGGCCTGAAGATGACGGGGCAGCGCCGTGTCATCGCGAGTGTCCTGTCCGATGCGTCGGATCACCCGGACGTCGAAGAACTGTATCGCCGCGCCGTGGCACTCGACAATCGCATGTCGATCGCGACCGTCTACCGCACGGTCCGGCTCTTCGAGGAAAACGGCATCCTCGAACGCCATGATTTCGGCGGTGGCCGCGCCCGCTACGAGCCGGCGACACCCGGCCCCCATCATCACATCGTTGACGTCGATACCGGCCGGGTCATCGAATTCATCGATCCCGAACTGGAAGAGGCGATCCGCGGCATCGCCGTGCGCCTCGGCTTCGACCTCGTCTCCCACCGTCTCGAACTCTTCGGCCGCCAGCGCCAGGGTGAGAGCAAGAGCTCCGACAAGAAACCTGCCCAGAAGCGGCGCAACGCCCGCGCGAGCGACGATGCCTCTTCACCACCCCCTCTCGTCACCGGCTCCGGTGCCGGTCATGGACGCTAAGTGAGCTCAACAGAACCTCTTGCCGGAATCGAAAACGAGGAAGGCATCGGTGAACTGCGTGCCGGCAATCTCGGTCTGCGTATCGCCCGAACCGCCGAAGAGCTGGATGCCGCCCAGGCGCTCCGCTACCGCGTTTTCTACCAGGAACTCGGTGCCCACCCGGACGCCACGACCGAGGCCCGCCATCGCGACAGCGACCGCTACGATGCGGTCGCCGACCATCTCCTCGTGGTCGATCACGACCTCGGCGACGGGCCGGATGCGGTCGTCGGCACCTATCGCCTGATCCGGCGGGAAGCGGCCGAGACGATCGGGCGCTTCTACTCGGCCGACGAATACGACATTTCGCTGATCGAGCGTTTCCCTGGGCAGGTTTTGGAGCTCGGCCGCTCCTGCGTCCATTCCGCCTATCGTGGACGGGCCGCGATGCAGCTCCTGTGGCGCGGCATCGCGGCCTATGTCTTCACCCACAACATCGACCTCATGTTCGGCTGCGCAAGCCTGCCCGGCACGGATGTCGACGGCCTGGCCGCCGAACTCACCTATCTCCACGCGAACCACCTTGCCCCGCCCGATATCCGCCTCCGCGCCCTGCCGCATCGCTATGTCGACATGCAGAGGATGGACCCGGCGGCGATCGACGCCCGCCAGGTCCTGGTCGGCCTGCCGCCGCTCATCAAGGGCTATCTCAGGCTCGGCGGTTTCGTGGGCGATGGCGCGGTCGTCGACCACCAGTTCAACACGACCGACGTCGCCGTCGTGGTCCAGACCGACCTCGTGACCGGTAAATACTACCGGCATTTCGAGCGTGAGCAGCGCGACAGGCGCTAGCTGGTGACGAGAATGCGGGTCCTCGTCAGCTCTCCCGACATTGCTGCGGAAGGCGTGGCGATCCTCGAAGCGGCCGGCCTCGACATTCACACCATGGAAGCCTTTCCCTCCCCGCAACGTCTGGCGGAAGAGGCGGCAAGGCTGCAGGTGGATGCCATCATCGCGCGCCAGGGACGGATCGACGGTCTCGTCATGGATGCCTCGCCGCGTCTCCGGATCATTGCGCGCCATGGCGCCGGCACCGACGAGGTTGATCTGGACGCGGCACGGGCGCGAAACCTGCTCGTCACCCGAACGCCGGGGGCGAATGCTGTCGCCGTCGCCGAACACACGCTTGCCCTCGTCCTGGCGCTCTTCAAGGACATCCCGGCCCTCGGCAAGAGGGTGGCCGAGGGCGGCTGGCGCACCGGCCAGATGCGCGTGCGTGACTTGGCGGGCGCCCGCATCGGGCTCTACGGCATGGGACCGATCGGGCAGGAGACGGCGCGGCTGGCGCACCTGCTTGGCATGCGGGTCTCGGCCTTCTCCCGCCGGACTGCACCGGAGGTCTATCGCCACGCGACCCGTGCCCCGAGCCTCGATGCCTTGCTCGCGGAGAGCGAGGTGCTCTCGCTCCACACCGCGCTGACGCCGGAGACACACCACGTTATCGGCGCGAGGGCGCTCGCGACGCTGCCGGCCGGCGCCTTCTTGGTGAACACCGCGCGCGGCGGGCTGATCGACGAGGCGGCGCTGATCGCGGCCCTCGACTCCGGCCATATCGCGGGCGCCGGGCTC
>NZ_DATJJK010000131.1:0-4190 GCF_035492295.1 Acidisoma sp.
AGGGTGGTGTCCTGTCCTGCCTCGCTCTGAGCGGCAATGATACGCCGAAGCTGGTTGGCGACGTCTTTTTCCCTGGGGGAAGGCAAACGGTCGCCGATCCGCTGGCTCGAAACCGGCAGGGCGGATGCGGGCATGGTCATGGTCGTCACTCCGTCTGCGACTTCGTATAGGCACCTTTTCAAGGTAAACGCAATATTCGAAACGCATGCCCCCTCTTGCAACAAGAAAGGCGGAGCCTTGCGGCTCCGCCTTTCTGTGACGCGGGTGAAGGACTTACCGCCGTTCGACCTGGGAAACGTCGCGCACGGCGCCGCGGGAGGCAGAGGTCGTCATCGCGGCATAGGCACGGAGCGCCGGGGAGACCACGCGCTCCCGGCTTTCCGGCTTCCAGGCGGCCGCACCGCGCGCTTCCATGGCGATCCGGCGCAGGCCCAGTTCCTCATCCGTCAGCGCTACGCGCAGGATGCGGTTGGGGATGTCGATCTCGATGATATCGCCGTCCTGCACCAGGCCGACGGCGCCGCCTTCGGCGGCTTCCGGCGACATATGGCCGATGGAAAGCCCCGCCGTGCCGCCGGAGAAGCGGCCGTCGGTGATGAGTGCGCAGGCTTTGCCGAGGCCCTTCGACTTCAGATAGCTCGTCGGATACAGCATTTCCTGCATGCCAGGACCGCCCTTGGGGCCTTCGTAACGGATCAGCACCACTTCGCCGGGCTTCACCTTGTCCCCCAGAATGCCGGCGACGGCATCATCCTGGCTTTCGAAGATATGCGCGGGCCCCGAGAAGACGAGATTGGACGCATCAACGCCCGCGGTCTTCACGATGGCCCCTTCGGTCGCGATATTGCCGAAGAGCACGGCAAGACCGCCGTCCTTGCTGAACGCGTGTTCCACGTCGCGGATGACGCCCGTTGCGCGGTCGGTGTCGAGTTCCGCGAAGCGGCGTTCCTGGCTGAAGGCCTCCACCGTGCGCACGCCACCGGGCGCCGCGCGATAGAGCGTGCCGGCCGTGCCGCTGGGGTCTGCCCCCACCACATCCCACTGCGCGAGCGCGGCACCCATGGTCGAGCTGTGCACCGTCGGCAGATCGGTATGGATCAGTCCGGCGCGGTTGAGTTCCGAGAGCAGCGCCATGATGCCGCCGGCGCGATGCACGTCCTCCATGTGGACATTCATGACCGAGGGCGAGACCTTGCAGAGGTTGGGCACGCGGCGGGACAGCCGGTCGATATCGGCCATGGTGAAGGGCAGCTCGGCTTCCTGTGCGGCGGCCAGGAGATGCAGCACGGTATTGGTGGAGCCGCCCATGGCGATGTCGAGCGACATGGCGTTCTCGAAGGCCTGGAAGCTCGCGATATTGCGCGGCAGGGCCGAGGCGTCATCCTGCTCGTACCACCGGCGGGCGAGATCGACGATCGTCCAGCCGGCCTCGACGAAGAGCTTGCGGCGGTCGGCGTGGGTCGCGAGCAGGCTGCCATTGCCAGGGAGCGAGAGGCCGAGGGCCTCGGTCAGGCAGTTCATGGAATTGGCGGTGAACATGCCCGAGCAGGAACCGCAGGTCGGGCAGGCCGACCGCTCCTGCACTTCGGCATCGGCATCGGAAACATGAGGGTCGGCAGCCGCCACCATGGCGGTGATGAGGTCGGCGCGCTTTTCGACCGCCGCACCGCCGGTACCATCAGCCTTGATCTTGCCGGCTTCCATGGGACCGCCGGAGACGAAGATCGCCGGGATATTCAACCGCATGGCGGCCATCAACATGCCGGGCGTGATCTTGTCGCAGTTGGAGATGCAGACCAGAGCATCGGCGCAATGCGCCTGCACCATGTATTCCACCGCATCCGCGATCAGCTCGCGCGAGGGCAGGCTGTAGAGCATGCCGGAATGGCCCATGGCGATGCCGTCATCCACCGCGATGGTGTTGAATTCCTTCGCCACACCGCCGGCCTTCTGGACCTCGCCAGCGACGAGCTGGCCGAGATCCTTGAGATGGACATGGCCCGGAACGAACTGCGTGAAAGAATTGGCAATGGCGATGATGGGCTTGCCGAAATCGCCGTCGCCCATGCCCGTCGCGCGCCACAGCGCGCGGGCGCCCGCCATGTTGCGGCCATGGGTGGAGGTGCGGGAGCGATAGGCGGGCATAGCGCGATCCTTGAATGAACAGCGTCACGCGGACGCGGGGGCGGCGGCAACGGATTACCATTTGTGACCTAAACTACGCCCCCTCGCCTCTCATTGCGACCCTCCTGGCCTGTGTCCTTGGAATTTCTGATCTCTGCCCAGGACAGTCTGCCGACGGTCAGGGCCGGAGGGAGGCGGCCTCGTCCTCAACCGAGAAGCCGATTTTCATCGTCACCTGATAATAGGCGACGCGCCCCTCCTCGACCTGGCCGCGCGTCTCCACGACCTGGAACCAGCGGATATGGCGGATCGTTTGGGACGCCTTGGCGACGGCGGACTGGATCGCGTCCTCGATGCTGCTGGGCGAAGAGCCCACCACCTCGATCAGCCGGTAAACATGGTCCGTCATTTCTCTCTCCTTCCGGAAGCGTCCTCGAAAGGTTGGGCGGCGCAGGCCAAGCTCAAGCCAAAGCGGGCGTTACTTTGCCTTCGCGGGACGGACAGGCCATCATTCCTGCGAGAGCAGCGGAGGGCGCCGTGCAGCAGGAAGAACTGGTCTTCGTCGGGATCTGCGATCTTGCGGGTCTCGTCCGTGGCAAGGGCTTTCCGGCTTCGGAGCTTGAGAGCCGATTGCGCCAGGGCGTGGGGCTCACCGGCTCCAACATCATGATTTCCGCCTTCGGCACCATCTTCTCCTCGCCCTTCGGGACAGAGGGCGATCTCGTGATGATGCCGGAGGCTACGACCGCCGTTCAGCTACCCTTCGACGAAGGCGCGGCGGAGCATTTCTACCTTGCCGATATCCGGGAGCTGGACGGCAGGCCCTGGGCCTGCTGCCCGCGGGATTTTCTGCGCCGGGCGCTGACGGCCCTTGCGGCGGAGACCGGGCTGGTCGTGAAATCCGCCTTCGAGCAGGAATTCGTCCATAGCGGGATCGAGGAGCGGCCGGGCGACGCCTATTCCCTCAGCTCCTTCCGCCGCCAGGGCACGTTCGGGGAAAGCCTGATCGGGACCTTGCGCGCGGCTGGCATCACGCCGGACAGCTTCCTGCCGGAATACGGGCCCCGCCAGTTCGAGGTGGTGGTGAAGCCGACATTCGGCCTACGCGCGGCGGACGAAGCCGTGATCACGCGGGAGATGATTCGCTCCGTCGCCGAGCGGATGGGTTTCCGCGCCAGTCTTGCGCCAATCATGGCGCCAGACGGAATCGGCAACGGCACCCATCTCCATTTCAGCCTGTGGCAGGAGGACGGCACGCCCGCCATGCACGATGCCGCAGCACCCTTCGGCATCGCGCCCCGTGTCGCACCCTTCATCGCGGGTGTGTTGCACCACCTGCCCGCACCCAGCGCCGTCACCGCCTCCTCCGTTGCCTCCTATTTCCGGCTGCAGCCCAACCGCTGGGCGCCGGTCTGGGCCTTCCTTGGACAGCAGGACCGCGGCGCGGCACTTCGTGTCTGCCCGATCTTTCCGGGCGCCGCGGATGCGGCCGAGCGCCAGTTCAACCTGGAATATCGCGTGGCCGACGCGGCCGCCTGCCCTTACCTCGCCCTTGGTGCCATCGTCTGGGCCGGGCTCGACGGCATGCGGAAGAAGATGACCCTGCCGCCCGAGTTGCCAGCGTTTTGGAGCATGGACGAGGCGGCGCGGGCGGCGGCCGGCGTGCGCACCCTGCCCCGCTCTCTGGGCGAAGCGCTCGATCTGCTGGAAGCGACCGACGAGGCCCGCGACTGGTTCGGGCCGAAGTTTCTGTCCGCCTATCTCGAATTCAAACGGTCGGAAATTGCGGCGCTGGACACGCTCGAACCCTCCGATATCTGTGACCGCTATGCCGCGATCTATTGAGGGTTCTGCGCCATGAAAGAGTTCAAGCTGAGCCGCGACGTGCCGGTGGTCAAAGGTGAGACGGCGCTGCTGCTGATCGACACGCAGAACTACACCATGCCCGGCGGCGGCGAATATGCCGGCATGGATCCGGCCGTGGTCGCCGAGACATACGGCTACTTCTTCGATGAGATGGAGCGGCGCGGCATTCCCAATATGCAGCGCCTGCAGGCCGCCTGCCG
>NZ_DATJJK010000132.1:0-8669 GCF_035492295.1 Acidisoma sp.
ACACACCACGTTATCGGCGCGAGGGCGCTCGCGACGCTGCCGGCCGGCGCCTTCTTGGTGAACACCGCGCGCGGCGGGCTGATCGACGAGGCGGCGCTGATCGCGGCCCTCGACTCCGGCCATATCGCGGGCGCCGGGCTCGACGTCACCTCCCCCGAACCGCCGCTGGCCGACAATCCGCTGCGCCGCCACCCAAAGGTGGTGCTGACGCCGCATATGGCAGGCGTCACCGAGGGATCGATGGCGCAGATGGCCATTGATGCGGCGGAATGCGTGGTCGCCAGGCTCACCGGCAGGCCGGTGCCCCCCGAACGGATCGTCGTGCCCGGCTAGGGCGTCGTGCTCGTGGCCGGACCGATCCCTAGAGCGACATCAGCGCTTCCAACGTGGCGTCTCGAGCGCGGGGGCCACGAAGCCCAGCTGCCGGAAGGTCTCTTCCATATGGGCGGGGAGCGGAGCTGCGACCGTCAAGGTGCCGCCCGCCGGATGCGGCAGCTTGAGCGCGCGGGCATGGAGGTGCAAGCGGCCGGTCACGGTATCCATCTCCGATTCCCCGCCATAGGCGACATCGCCCAGGATCGGGTTGCCCATGGCCGAGCAATGCACACGCAGCTGGTGGGTGCGCCCGGTCTGAGGATGAAGGCCGAGCCAGCTGAATTTGCGGCCGGCATGATCGAGCGTCTCATATTCCGTAACCGCCTTCTGGGAATCGGGATCGGAAGGATGGGCGATGGCGCTGCGGGCGCCGCCCAGACCCTGAACGCGCGTCAGCGGCTGGTCGATCAGCCCTTCCAGCGGCACCGGAAGGCCCTTCACGATCGCCCAATATGTCTTCTCCACCGTGCGCGTGCGGAAGGAGGCGGCGAGCTTCGCGGCCATCCCGGGGGTGCGGGCGAGAAGCAACACGCCGGAGGTATCACGGTCCAGCCGGTGGACCAGGCGCGGACGCACCGGCATGTCGCCGCGCAGCCCATCCAGCATGCCGTCGAGATGCTTGGTGATGCCGGGGCCGCCCTGGGTCGCGAGGCCCGGCGGCTTGTTGAGGACGATCAGCCAGTCGTCCCGGTAAATGACCATGCGCTCCAGGTCTTTCACCAGGCGCGCATCCACCACTGTTTCAGGGCGCGGGGGCTCAGTATCGGCTACCGCCAGCACCGGCGGCGGAATGCGCACGGCCTGACCGGGCTGGAGCCGCGTATTGGCCTCCGACCGGCGGCCCGCGACCCGGATCTGCCCCGTGCGGCAGAGTTTCGAGATGGCCCCCTGGGTGAGGCCCGGGAAGTGGCGGCGGAACCAGCGGTCGAGGCGGATATCGGCCTCGTCCTCGGTGACGGTTCTTTCCTCAACAGCACTCATGCATCGCGCTCCTGCGCACGCTTCTCGCGAAGCTTCGCCCAATAATCGAGGCGCTTGCCGATGTCGCGCTCGAAGCCCCGTTCGGCCGGCTGGTAGAATTCCGCCCGCGCCATGCCATCGGGGAAGTAGTTGCGCCCGGAGAAGGCCTCCTCCTCGTCATGGTCATAGGCATAGCCCTCTCCATAGCCGAGCTCGCGCATCAGTTTGGTCGGCGCGTTCAGGATATGGGCGGGTGGCATCAGGCTGCCGGTCTGCTTCGCCGCCTGCCGCGCCGCCGCGAAACCGGTATAGACCGCGTTCGATTTGGGCGCCGTGCCGAGATAGACGACCGCCTGGGCCAGGGCCAATTCGCCCTCCGGGCTACCCAGCCGCTCATAGGTCGTCCAGGCGGTCTCCGTCACCACCAGCGCCTGGGGATCGGCCATGCCGATATCCTCGGCCGCGAAGCGCAGCAAGCGGCGGGCGATGTAGCGCGGGTCCTCGCCGCCTTCCAGCATGCGGGAGAACCAGTAGAGTGCGGCATTCGGGTCCGAACCGCGCAGCGACTTATGCAGCGCCGAGATGAGGTTGTAGTGCTCCTCGCGGTCCTTGTCGTAGAGCGCGGCGCGCTTGGAGAGAAGATCCGAAAGCCCCCCGGGGTCGAGCGCCTCCTGCTCGTCGGGAAGCGAAAACAGCTGCTCGGCCATATTGAGAAGGTAGCGGCCGTCGCCGTCCGACATCGCCGCGAGCGTCGCGCGTGCTTCTGGCGTCAGCGGCAGAGCACGGCCAACCTCCGTCTCTGCCCGGCCGAGCAACTGCACGAGGGCGGCATCGTCCAGCCGCTTCAGGACGAGAACCTGACAGCGGGAAAGCAGGGCGCCGTTCAACGCGAAGGAGGGGTTCTCGGTCGTGGCGCCGATGAGGGTGACGATCCCTTCCTCCACGACGGGCAGAAAGGCGTCCTGCTGGGCGCGGTTGAAGCGATGGATTTCATCCACGAAGAGCAAGGTGCCTTCGCCCGTGCGGGCATGGCGCGCCGCCTCCTCGAAGACACGCTTGAGATCGGCGACGCCAGAGAAGACCGCGGATATCTGGCTGAACAGCAGGCCGGCCTGTTCCGCGATCAGGCGCGCAATCGTGGTCTTGCCGACGCCGGGCGGACCCCAGAGGATGAAGGAGGAGAGCGAGCCGCGCGCCAGCATGCGGGCGAGCGTGCCCTCCGGCCCAAGGAGGTGATCCTGGCCGATGACCTCGGCAAGCGTGCCGGGGCGCAGGCGATCCGCCAGCGGCCGCAGTTTTCGCCCGGACGTCCGGCCCCGGGGCACGGACGCGACATCGTGGCTGGGCTCAGCGCCGAAGAGATCGCCGGAAGGGCCAGGAGAACGGGCCAAAGGTCACACCCTCAGAAGACGCGTCGAAAAGCAGAAAGGGCGGACCCTGCGGCCCGCCCTTTCCTTATAGCCTGACCCGAAGGTCGGCGGAGGATTACGCCTCGGCGCCCGCCTCGTCCTCGGTCACGACGTCCGGCTTCGGGCCGCTGTCCTGGCCCTTGGCGGAGGGGTCGCGATCGACGAATTCAATAATCGCCATGTCGGCGGCATCGCCGTAGCGGATGCCGGCCTTGAGC
This sequence comes from Acidisoma sp., assembly GCF_035492295.1. Taxonomy (GTDB): domain Bacteria; phylum Pseudomonadota; class Alphaproteobacteria; order Acetobacterales; family Acetobacteraceae; genus Acidisoma. Next base: position 2,963 of record NZ_DATJJK010000132.1, read on the forward strand.
ACGCGGGTATAGCCACCGGCGCGCGTCTTGTAGCGCTCGGCCAGAGCCTCGAAGAGCTTCGTGACGATGGTCTCGTCACGCAGCTGCGCATAGGCCTGGCGACGCGCATGCAGGCCGCCCCGCTTGCCCAGGGTCACGAGCTTCTCGGCGACCGGCCGCAGCTCCTTCGCCTTGGGCAGAGTGGTGGTGATCTGCTCGTGCTTGATCAGGGCGACGGCCATGTTGCGGAACATGGCGGCGCGGTGGGTGGAGGTAACGCCGAGCTTCCGCCCGGAAACACCGTGACGCATGGTTTCAGTCCTTTGACCTGTGCGTGCTGTTTGTCAAAACGCGGTTAGGGTGTGAAGCCGTGCGTCAGAACGGCTCTTCGAGCCGGCGGGCGAGGTCTTCGATATTCTCAGGCGGCCAGCCCTGGACATTCATGCCCAGCGCGAGACCCATGGCGGTCAGCACTTCTTTGATTTCGTTGAGAGACTTGCGGCCGAAATTCGGCGTGCGCAGCATCTCCTGCTCGCTCTTCTGAACGAGATCGCCGATATAGACGATGTTGTCGTTCTTCAGGCAGTTGGCACTGCGGACCGACAGCTCGAGTTCGTCGACCTTGCGGAGCAGGTTGCGGTTGAAGGGCAGGTCGTCCTGCTGCTCCTCGAGGCGAAGCTGCTGCGGCTCGTCGAAATTGATGAACAGCTGCAGCTGGTCCTGCAGGATGCGGGCGGCGAGCGCCACCGAATCCTCAGGCGTCACCGAGCCGTCGGTTTCGACCGTCAGCAGCAGCTTGTCATAGTCGGTGACCTGACCGACGCGGGTCGGCTCCACCTTGTACGAAACGCGGCGCACCGGGGAGTAGATCGAATCGACCGGGATAAGGCCGATCGGCGCATCCTCGGGGCGGTTCGCGGCAGCGGCGACGTAGCCCTTGCCGATGTTCACGGTGAATTCCATGCCCAGCTTCACGCCCTCGTCGAGCGTGCAGATGACGAGATCGGGGTTCATGATCTCGATGTCATGGCCGGCCTGGATCTGCTCGGCACGCACTTCGCCGGGGCCGGTGGCCGACAGCATCATGCGCTTCGGGCCTTCGCCATGCATGCGCAGCGCGAGCTGCTTCACGTTCAGCACGATGTCCGTCACGTCCTCGCGGACGCCCGGGATGGTGCTGAACTCGTGCAGCACGCCATCGATCTGCACGGCGGTCACGGCGGCGCCCTGCAGGGAAGACAGCAGGACGCGGCGGATAGCGTTGCCGAGAGTCATGCCGAAGCCGCGCTCTAGCGGCTCCGCCACGACGGTGGCGACGCAGGAGGGATCGTTACCCGACTCGACTTCGAGCTTCTCGGGCTTGATCAGCGATTCCCAATTTCTCTGCAATACCACGTTCGCCTCATAAAAGAACAAGCCGGGCGCCGGACCCTCACCACATCAGACGGAAAGGGCCGGCATATCCGGCAACAGGACGGCTTAGCGTTCCGTCAGACGCGGCGGCGCTTGCGCGGCCGGCAGCCGTTATGCGGAACGGAGGTCGTGTCCCGGATGGAGCTGACGGAGAAGCCGACCGTCTGCAGGGCCCGCAGCGCGCTTTCGCGGCCGGAGCCGGGGCCGCTCACCTCGATCTCAAGGTTCTCCATCCCGTGCTCGCGCGCCTTGCGGCCCGCGTCTTCCGCGGCCATCTGGGCGGCGTACGGGGTGGACTTGCGGCTACCCTTGAAACCCTGGGCGCCGGCCGAGGACCAGGCAATGGTATTGCCCTGGGCATCGGTGATGGTCACCACCGTGTTGTTGAAGGTAGCGGCAACATGCGCCACGCCAGAGCTGATGTTCTTGCGCTCTTTCCTGCGGGGCCGAGACGAGGCGGGCTTCGCCATAGATCAATCCTGTCACTGATGACGCAGCCGCCGCAGCTGAGCTTCGGCGGCTTTCGCGTCGGATAGAGTTCAACGCAAGGCGAAGATAGGGGCCGAGGCCCTTATCGGGTCGCCTTCTTCTTGCCGGCAATCGCCACGGCCTTGCCCTTGCGGGTGCGGGCATTGGTGTGCGTGCGCTGGCCACGGACGGGAAGGCCACGACGATGGCGCAGGCCGCGATAGCAGCCGAGATCCATCAGACGCTTGATGTTCATCGACACTTCACGCCGCAGGTCGCCCTCAACCCGGAATTCCCGGTCGATGAGCTCACGGATGCGGAGAACCTCGTCGTCCGACAGCTGGTTCACCCGGCGGTCGGCCGCGATGCCAAGCTGTTCGCAAATCTTCACCGCGGTGGTGGGACCGATGCCATAGATATAACGCAGACTGATGACCACCCGCTTGTTGGTCGGGATGTTCACCCCGGCAATACGCGCCACGCTTCACACTCCTCAAGCGCCGAACGCTCGGGCGCGTTCAGCTGGTCGTCCCGGATATGGCCGAGAAAAAGTACCGACCAGGACCCCTGCCCTCGATCGGTGGAGGTGCGGAATAGCGCCGCCCCTAACTGAGAGTCAACCGCCGTGGATCAACTTTGCGTGAGCGCATGGGAGACTCGGCGCTTGGGCAGGGTCTCCAGAGCGGCCTCGATGGTCGCGGCGACTTCCTCGATATCGGCCAGACCGTCCACGACGCGCAGGCGGTCCTGCGCCTCGTAGTAGGGCAGCAGCGGCGCCGTCTGGCGGTTGTACGCCAGCAGGCGGGCTGCTACGACCTCCCGCTTGTCGTCCGGACGCCGGATGAAGTCGTGGCTGCCGCAGATATCACAGGTGCCTTCAGCCTTCGGCTGCTTGAACGTGTCATGATAGCTGGCGCCGCACTTGGCGCAGCTGAAGCGGCCGGCGATGCGCTCGATCAGAACCTCGTCGTTCACGCGAAGCTCGATCACCGCGTCGATCGGCGTGCCGCGCTTCTCGAGCATCACGTCCAGCGCCTCGGCCTGCGGCACGGTCCGCGGAAAGCCGTCGAGAATGAAACCATGCGCGCAGTCCGGCTTCTCGATGCGGCTCGCCAGCATGGCGATGATGATGTCGTCCGAGACGAGCTCACCGCGATCCATGATCACCTTGGCGCGCCGCCCGGTCTCGGTGCCGGCAGCCACTTCGGCGCGCAGCATGTCCCCGGTGGAGATCTGGGCGATGCCGTGGCGGAGCTGCAGGCCCTTCGCCTGCGTGCCCTTGCCCGCTCCTGGTGGCCCCAGAAGAATGATGTTCACCGGCCTCTCCCCCGCCCACGGCCTCGCTTGATCAGGCCTTCGTACTGGTGCGCGATCAGATGGGACTGAATTTGCGTCACCGTGTCCATAGTGACGGATACGATAATCAGCAGGCTCGTGCCGCCAAAATAGAAGGGCAGGCTGTAGTGGCCGATCAGGAACTCAGGCACGAGGCAGACGATTACCAGGTAGAGAGCGCCGACCGTCGTGAGGCGGGTCAGGATGCGGTCGAAATAGGAGGCCGTGTTGCTGCCCGGCCGGATGCCGGGGATGAAGCCGCCCTGCTTCTTGAGGTTGGTCGCCGTCTCCTCGGGGTTAAAGACCACCGCCGTATAGAAGTACGAGAAGAAGATGATCATCGCGGCATAGAGGAACATGTAGACCGGCTGGCCGTGGCCGAGCGAGCCCGCGAGCCACTGCACCCAGGCCGGGCTGCCGGCTCCGGCATGGGAGAAGCCGATGATGGTCGCCGGGATGAGCAGGATCGAGCTTGCGAAGATCGGCGGAATCACGCCGGAGGTATTGATCTTGAGCGGCATGTGGCTCGATTCGCCGCCATAGACCTTCTGGCCGACCTGGCGCTTCGGATACTGAATGATGATGCGGCGCTGGGCGCGCTCCATGAAGACCACGAAGCCGATGATGACGACCGCGCCGACGATGAAGGCAATGACGAAAATCGGCGACAGCGCGCCGGTCTTGCCAAGTTCGAGCAGATTGACGAAGGCGCTCGGCAGATTGGCCACGATACCCGCGAAAATGATGAGCGAGGAGCCGTTGCCGACGCCGCGCGCGGTGATCTGCTCGCCGATCCACATCAGGAACATGGTGCCGCCGACAAGGCTGACGACGCAGGTGAAGCGGAAGAAGAGGCCGGGGTCGACCACCGCAGGGCCAAGGCTGCCGCGCATGCCTTCCAGGCCGACCGCGATGCCGTAGCTCTGGAAGATTGCGATGATCGCGGTGAGGTAGCGGGTATACTGGTTCAGACGGCGCCGGCCGGACTCGCCTTCCTTCTTCATGGCTTCCAGCGAGGGGATGGCGGAAGCCATGAGCTGAATGATGATGCTCGCACTGATATAGGGCATGATGTTCAGCGCGAAGACGGTCATGCGGCCGAGGGCGCCACCCGAGAACATGTCGAACATGCCGAGGATGCCGCCGCCGTTGCGCGTCATGAGCTGGCTCATGACGGCGGGGTCGACGCCGGGGACCGGGATATAGGTGCCAAGCCGGAAGACGATCAGCGCCCCCAGGGTGAACCAGATACGCTTCTTGAGTTCGGTCGCCTTGGCAAAGGTGCCGAAGTTCAGATTTGCCGCAAGTTGCTCGGCCGCCGAGGCCATCCCAGGTTCCCATCAATGCGACGCGTCGGAGACCGGGCCCTGCCGGCACCCGTCGCGCGTCTTCTCAACACCAACACCGCGACCCCGCAGGCACTGCCGCCGGGGCTCTGTCCGTCAACCCCTGACCAGGGCGCTGCCGAAGACCTCCGCCCAACTTGCCGCGAGGGCCGCGTCGAGTTCAGCCATGGTCACTGCAATCCCAAGCGCATGGAGGCTTGTCACCCCATACTCGCGGATGCCGCAAGGAACAATGCCTGCGAAGTGGCCAAGATCGGGTTCCAGATTGATGGCCATGCCATGCCAGGAGACCCAGCGGGTCACGCGCACGCCGATGGCGGCGATCTTGGCCTCCGTCCCGGCCACCCGGTCCGCGACCCAGATGCCCACGCGGCCAGGCCGGCGCTCGCCGCGGATATTGAAGCGGTCGAGGGTGCGGATTACCCATTCCTCCAGCCCATGGACATAGGCGCGGAGGTCGCGCGCCGGGACCGTGCCATGCGCCCGCTCGAGGTCGAGCATGACATAAGCGACCCTCTGGCCGGGCCCGTGATAGGTCCATTGCCCGCCGCGCCCGGCCGCGAAGGTGGGGAAGCGGCCAGGGTCCTGCAGGTCCTCAGGCTTGGCTGAACTGCCGGCCGTATACAGGGGCGGATGCTCGATGAACCAGACCCGCTCCGGCTCGTCGCCCGCACGGATCGCCCGCACCAGACGGTCCATTTCCGCGAGCGCCTGCGGATAGGGGACGCGCTCCTCGTCGAGCTTCCACTGCATACGCGCATCTGAGTCCACCCCAGCGCGTGTGTCATTCCGCACGGAGGCGGTTGCTGCCGGTTCAATCATTGGCTATATCGCGGCGCCCACGATGCGGTCGTGGCGGAATGGTAGACGCGCAAGCTTGAGGTGCTTGTGGGGGCAACCCCGTGGAAGTTCGAGTCTTCTCGACCGCACCATACTTTTTTCCTTAAAAAATTCATGGCTGTAACCCGGGCTTCGGCCCGGGAGCCGCGTTGCATCGTGGCCCCACCCTTGGTCTTATAGCGCCCAGCGATCTGCGCCGCGACGGCGCAAAGGGGGGCAAAGTTGGACGAAAATCTCCGCAAAGCGGCGCTGGACTATCACCGCTACCCCCGCCCCGGGAAGCTCGCCATCGAGCCGACCAAGCGCATGGCAACCCAGCGCGATCT
>NZ_DATJJK010000133.1:0-6907 GCF_035492295.1 Acidisoma sp.
TGGCGCAGATCGATGGCGAAGCCCTGGTCGGCTTCGACGGAGATCAAAGTCTGAGAACCCGAAATGGCATTCATGTGCGGCGCCGATAGCCGATCCGCCCCCGCGCTGCAACCGCACTCTTGGGCCAGCTGCCGCGCAGGCGCAGCCGGTCAGGCCGAGGCTCAGCTCGCGGGGGCGGTCATGCCCGGGCGGCCGAGCCTGAGCGGCGAGCCCGGCAGCAGGACGACCCGCGCGCCGGGCGCGAAGCTGGCCGCTTCCGTGGTGACGACGGACAGCGTCTGCCCGTCATCGGTGCGCACGAGAATTTCCGAAAGACCGCCCGGCCTGCCCCCGGCGGCAAGCCCGAGCGCCGCCAGGACCGCGCCTTCGCCATCGGCCGAGGCGGGCGGCACCGGGCGCACCAGCGCAACCGTCGCATAAAGCGGCCCTGACGCCTCGGCCGTCACGGCCGCGGGGGCCACCGCTGTGCGAGGTCCGCCGCCCGCGCAACCCACCAGCAACAGGCCAAGGCCGGCAAGACCGGCGAGAGCGGCCGGAGCACGCAAAGATGTGAACATGCGGCGGAACCTCACCAATACCGGAGCTTTCTGCACTCTATGCAATCTTTTGGACAGGGACGATCCCTAAAACGAACGGTTCGTGTTGCACCAAACTTCGTCTTGCATTAGTGCGTTAGGGGTCATTCCTGAACAGCAGGATTAAGCAATCTGTGAAAGCGGCGGCATCAAGCCGTCGTGACTCAACGGCCCCGAAGGCCGCGCCACGACGGAGGCTGCCGTGACCCCCCCCTCTGATGCTCCCGTAGATGTGACCGGAGCCCCTCTTGGCCACAGACCAGAGGGCAAAGGCAGGGTGCGCGGCCTTTTCGCGAAGCTGCGTCTCGGCGCCGGTCTTGCCGCACTAGGCTTGCTTGCCGCCTGCGCCGGCCATCATTCCCATCTCTCGGCCAGCCAGCAGGCGAGCGAATACAAATACAATGCCCGCGGCGACTATCAGCCGCCCGGCCCCCCCTCCGATCCCTGGGGTCCCTATATCAACGAAGCCTCGCGCCGCTTCGACGTGCCGCCGAGCTGGATTCGCAATGTCATCCACGTGGAATCCGGCGGCAACCTTTACATCAACGGCCAGCTCGTCACTTCGGGTGTCGGCGCCATGGGCCTGATGCAGCTGATGCCGCAGACCTATCAGGAACTCGAGGCGCAGTACGGGCTGGGGGACGACCCCTATAACCCGCATGACAACATCATGGCCGGCACCGCCTATCTCCGGGAAATGTATGATCTCTTCGGCTCGCCGGGCTTCCTTGCCGCCTATAATGCCGGACCGCAGCGCCTCAACCAGTATCTGACGGATGGCCGCCCGCTGCCGGCCGAGACCACGCATTACCTCGCAATGATCGAGCCGCATATTGAGGGCGACATGCCGACGGGCCGTTCGCCCGCGGACCAGTTCGCGATGAACAGCATGACGGCGCCGAGCGCTGCGCCCTATAACAGCGGCGCTCCGGCCAGCAGCGGCCCAACCTTGGCCGATACTGGCGGCGGCCTCGTGACGGCCGGCAGCACGACCGGCAGCCTCCCCGCCGGCGGCAGCCAGGGTAGCGCCTCGGCCCTCCTCGCGATGAACGAGACCGCGGATTCCGAAGCCGCCAGCACCGACGCGCTGAATGCCCAGCAGGTGGCTCAACATGGCCAGACTCTGGTCGCCAATGGCGGCGGTGCCGTGTCGCCCGATTTGATGGTGGCGCATGACGAGCCGGCCCCCGCGGTGGTGACGCCTGCGGCGCCGGTGCAGACGGCCTCTGTCTTCGCCGCCCCCCTGCCCTCACCCCAGGCACAGCGGCAACTCGCCTACCGTCCGGCGGTGGTGGAAGCGAGCCCGGTGACGACAGCACCCGCGCCCTTGCCGGCGCGCCAGCCGGTCTTCCAGGTGGCGCCCGCCTACCAATCCACCAGAGCACCGGCGGCCGCCGTGCCCACGGGCACTCGCCTTGCCCAGAACACCGCCCCGCCGGCACCCGCCTATGCGCCGGCGGCTGTCACCTACCAACCCAAGGTCATCGGGCCGGGCGGCACGCAAAATCTCGCTGCCGAGATGGGCCAGCCGACCAGGGCCGTCTACCAACCGCGCCCGACCGGCGGCCTGCATCTGATCGCACCCGCCGAGGCGGACACCCTGCCGGCTACCGTCGGCGGCGGCAGCAGCGGCGGCTGGGGCATTCAGGTCGGCGCCTATGGGACGCCGAACGATGCCCGCCATGCGATCGATACCGCCCGTCATACCGAGCGCATGCAGCTGGCCTCTGCGCGCACGGTTGTCATGCCGGTCCAGGTCTCGCAACGCACCCTCTACCGCGCCCGGCTGAGCGGACTGTCGCAGAATGCCGCGGTCAATGCCTGCCAGGGCATTCAGGGGCGGACGCCCTGCATGGTGCTCTCGCCCGACGCGCTCACCGACTGATCCTCCGCGCATGCGCGACAAGAAGGCCCGGTGCCCTCGGCACCGGGCCTTCTTGATTCTGGGGCTGGAGCCGCCGGCCGGCCTCCGAATCATGGCTGTCAGCAATTTTGAGAATAGTTCTTACTTTCATGGGGCGCGAAAACCCGCTATGGGATTGCAAGTTACTCGCAATCGCAGCCTGCGGAGCGCCCTCGCCGTGTATGTCTGTCTGTGCAATGCCTTGACCGATCGCCAAGTGAAGGCCGCCGCCGAGGCTGCCAACACCACCAAGCCGAGCGAGGTCTACGCCGCCTGCGGCTGCCGGGCCCAATGCGGCAATTGCATCAAGCGCCTGCTCCATATCATCCGCGGTGACGAGACCCAGCCCGGCTCCTTCCAGGAAGCCTAAGGGGCGCGCGCCCCGCGGCCCTTGATGCGCCTTTCATAACCGAGTGATAAAATAGGTCTTCGCCCGGATGCGGGCACGCGGCGCTCCCGAAGCGGCGCAATTTTCAAGCGGTGGAGCGGACCCGATGCTGCGCGATCCCAAGGTCGTCGAATACCTCAATACCCAGCTGACCAACGAGCTGACCGCGATCAACCAGTATTTCCTGCACGCCCGTACCCTGCAGCACTGGGGCGTGACCAAGCTCGGGAAACACGAATATGCTGAATCCATCGAGGAGATGAAGCATGCGGATGAGCTGATCAAACGCATCCTCTTCCTCGACGGCCTGCCCAATGTGCAGCGCCTCAACGCTATCCAGGTCGGCGAGACGGTCGAACAGATCCTGCAGGCCGACCTCAATATCGAGCTGAAGGCGACGCAGGACCTGCGGGAAGGCATCGCCTATTGCGAAAGCGTGCGGGATTTCGTCTCGCGCGACCTGCTCTCTACCATCCTCGAGAACGAGGAGGAGCATCTCGATTTCCTCGAGCGGCAGTTTGACCTCATCAAGCTCATCGGCCTCGAGAACTACATCCAGCTCAATTCGGCGGCAGCACCCGACCAGGAATGACCGGCGCGGCCAGCCGCGGGCTCATAAAAAGGGGGCGGCACCGCGAGGTGCCGCCCCCTTTTTGTTCCAAACCGCTTACGCCTTGATGAAGGCGAGCAGGTCCGGGTTGATGACATCGGCATGGGTCGTCGCCATGCCGTGCGGATAGCCGGGATAGGTCTTCAGCGTGCCATGCTTGAGCAGCTTGATGCCGAGCAGCGCGGAATCGGCAATCGGCACGATCTGGTCGTCCTCGCCATGCATCAGCAGCACCGGCACCGTGATTGCCTTCAGATCCTCGGTGAAATCGGTCTCCGAGAAGGCCTTGATGCAGTCGTAATGGGCCTTGGTGCCGCCCATCATACCCTGTCGCCACCAGTTGCGCACAACGCCTTCGGAAACCTGCGCGCCGGGGCGGTTGAAACCGTAGAAGGGCCCGCTCGCGACATCGAGGAAGAACTGCGCCCGATTGGCCGCCTGGGCGGCGCGGAATCCATCGAAAACCTCGAGCGGGAGGCCGCCCGGATTGGCGTCGGACTTCAGCATGATCGGCGGCACGGCGCCGATCAGCACCGCCTTGGCAACCTTGTTCTTGCCGCCATACTGGGCGACGTAGCGTGCGACCTCGCCGCCACCGGTCGAATGGCCGACATGGACCGCATTTGCCAGGCCGAGATGGGTCGACAGCGTGTCGACATCGGCGGCGTAGGTATCCATCTCGTTGCCGGTATCGGTCTGGGCCGAACGACCATGGCCGCGGCGGTCATGCGCGATGACGCGATAACCCTGCGCTTCGAAGAAAATCATCTGCGCGTCCCAGTCGTCCGCGCTCAGCGGCCAACCGTGATGAAAGACGATCGGCTGCGCCGATTTCGACCCCCAATCCTTGTAGAAGATCTGCGTGCCGTCGGCCGCGGTGACGAAACCACTGCTCATGAGCCTAGCTCCCTTTAAGTGATGCAAGATGGAAAGGCGGCGGAAGTGCTGGATGCCGGCAGGCATTGACCGCGAGACCGGCGAAGCAAAGCGCAATTCAACCGTTGCTTCAAAGACACTATTCTGACATCCACAACGTATCGCGATAATTGTTATCGCGATACTCACCTAGCCAGGGGCAAGGAGGAGGTCAAGCCATTTGTTATCGCGATAAGGTTTTACGTGTTATGGTTCCCTCCCCGCTTGCGACGAGACCGGACCATGCCCCTGCCGCTGAAAGACCAGCTTTGCTTCACCCTTTATGCCACCAGCCTGGAAGTGAACCGCACCTACAAGCCCATGCTGGACGCCATGGGCCTCACCTATCCGCAATATCTCGTGCTCACTGCTCTAGGTGAGGCGGACGGGATGAGCGTCGGTGCCATTGCGGCTCGGCTCGGGCTCGAATCCAGCACCGTCACCCCGCCCATCAAGCGCATGGAGCAGGCAGGGCTCGTCATCCGCCGCCGGGCGGAAGCGGATGAGCGGCAGGTCCAGGTTTTTCTGACCGAGGCCGGGCGCTACACGCTGCGGGAGAGCGACTGTCTCAATCAAAGCCTCCTGCGGCAATCCGGGCTCAGCATGGAGGACGTCCAGGCCCTCAATCGCCAGCTGCAATCCCTCCATGCTGCGCTCGTCGCAGCGCCGGATCAGGCAAAGGAAGGCGCCGACAAGACAGAACCTCCGGCCCCCACGCAGCCCGAGGATTAGGCCGGAATCTCCGGTATCAGGGCGGCGACCTTCTCCAACACGTCCGCCTGCCAGGGTTGCAGTTCCTGGCCGCCCATGGAGTGGAAATGCGCGAAGGGATCGGGCGTCGCGGGCAGTTCCGCCAGCGTCTCCATCACCGCGAGGCCGCACCAGGGTGCATAGGCCGGGGAATAGCCGCCCTCGTGGCTGAACATCAGCCGGCCGCCACACAATTCGTCCGCCGCCTTGACCAGACGTTGCGTCATCTCCCGATAGGTGTCGGTCACCAGCATTTGGCGCCCGAGCGGGTCCATCGCGCAGCCATCGAAGCCTGACGGCACGATGATCATCTCCGGCTTGTAACGGGCGAGTGCCGGCAGGACGACGCGGTCGAAGGCCGCGACATAGGCACCATGGCCCGAGCCCGGCGGCAGCGGGATGTTGATATTGGCGCCGAAACCGTCCCCGGCACCACGCTCATCGATACCGCCGGACTCGCGCGGATAGTTGCGGTCCTGATGCAGCGAGATCGAGAGCACGCCGGGATCGTCATAGAAGATCCACTGCGTGCCATTGCCATGATGCACGTCCCAATCGACCGTCGCGATGCGCCGTGCGCGATAGGTATGGCGCAGATGTTCGATCGCGATCGGCACATTGGCAAGCAGGCAAAAGCCGCGGCCGCGGTCGCGCTCCGCATGGTGGCCGGGCGGGCGCACCAGCGCGTAAGCCTGGTCAAGTTCGCGCGTCCAAACCTTGTCCGCGGCTTCGATGCAGCCGCCGGCGGAGAGCAGCGCGATTTCCCAGGAATCCTTGCCGATGGGGGCCAGTTCACCACCGTCTCCGAAACCCAACGCGCTCATCTCCTTCACGCGCGCAAGATAGGGCGCGGTGTGGATGCGCAGCGCCTCTTCCTCCGTCGCCGCGCGCGGCTTGATCGTGGTGAGGTGATCGAGCACGCCGGTGACATCGAGCAGGTTGCGCATGCGCCGCTTCGCGGCCGGATTCTCGATATGGATATCAGGCTCCAGGTAGCCGCCGGCGGGCATCGAGCCCGCAGCGAAACCCGTCATGTGCCACATATAGCGTTCGTGCCAGACGAAGCCGATTTTCTTGGCCATTACGCTGCCGCCTTCTTCAATCCAGAGGATGCACCCATGAACATCGCGGCGCGCTCGGCCACCATGATCGTCGGGGCATTTGTATTTCCGGAAATCATGTTCGGAAAGATGCTTGCATCCGCAACCCGCAAGCCTTCGAGCCCGCGCACGCGCAGTGTCGGATCCACCACGGCACCCGCATCCGTGCCCATGCGGCAGGTGCTGGTCGGGTGATAGAGCGTCGTGCAGTGGCCGCGGATAAAGTCGCCGATCGCCTCGTCCGTCACCGCCTCCGCGCTCGGCGTGATCTCATGGGTGATCAGATCGGCGAGCGGCGATTGCGCCGCGATGCGCCGGTTGAGCTTCACGCCTGCGATCATCGTCGCGAGATCCGTGCCGGAGGGATCGGAGGAGAAGTAGCGCGGATCGAGGATGGGATGCTCCAGCGGATCGGCCGAGCGCAGGCGCAGCGTGCCGTGGCTCTTGGGCCGCTGCAGGGTGGCGTGCAAGGTAACGCCGGGGCCTGACGCCATGTAGCGGGCGTGATCGCGATGGCCGGAAATCACGCCGTAAAGCTGGATATCCGGCTCCGTCACGTTGGGCGCGGATTTCGCGAAACCGCCCGCCGCGACCCAGATGGACGAGAGCGGACCTTGTTTCGTCGCGAGCCATTCCTCGGTCGCCGCATCCAGCTCCGCCCCGGTC
>NZ_DATJJK010000134.1:0-5582 GCF_035492295.1 Acidisoma sp.
AAATCACAAAGCCACACCTGCCCCTCGGGGCCGAGGAGGAGATTGGACGCCTGACCGTCATTATGACAGGGGGCGAGGTCCTTTCCGGCCGCGGCGATCGCCTTTCCGCCCTCCCTTACCGCGTCGAGAATCGCCGATATGTCGGAAGGCAGCGCCGTGCCGCTAGTCTCTGCCCGCGCGGCCCAGGAATCGGCCTCTGCGAAAACGTCCCATACCCGCGCCAGAGAAGCGCTTTGGCGAAAAGCCTTCTTAGCGGCGATGGCGCCGGCCACGACATCGGGCTTCTGCAGATCGTCCAACCAGGCAGACCGCCAGGGGGAGGGGAGATAGGCAAAGCCGATGGTGCGATCTTCGGGCAAATAAAATTCTACGAGTGGCGCCACACCGGCCGCGGCACCTGCCACTGCCCCAGCATGGGCGGCGGTCGCGTCGATCAGGCCAAGAAGGTCTGGCTCCAGCATCTTGAGAAAGAGTGTCTTTGGCCCTTCCTCGGAGGTCACGATCCAGTTCGACCATTCCACCGCCTGCCACATGGGCGAGGCGATGGCCGGCACGCCCGGCCGCACGACAAGACCGCGCCGCTTCCCCCAAGGGGAACGTTCGAGGACGCCGGCAACCGTCTCAATCCCACTCATGCAGCGCCTTTCACGAGACCAATTCCATCCTCGCAAAGGCGAAGCAACATACGGGCCAGGATCTCGGCGCCAAGCTCGATATCCTCCGGTGCGGTGTATTCGGAGGGGTGATGGCAGATGCCGCCGACACTCGGCACGTTGAAGACCAGGGAAGGGCAGACCGGTATCATGCAGATGCCGTCATGCGCGGCGATCGTGTCGAGATGCCGGGTCGGCAGACCAAGGTCCTCTGCCACTTCGGTTGCAAGGGCAATCAAATTCTCGTCGAAGAAGCCGACATTGCGGCGGTCGATGAAGCGGATTTCCTTCGAGACCCGCATATCGGCCACGGCGCGGTCGGCGGCCGCCAGCATCTCGGCCTCCGCCCAGTCGAGCACCGACTGATCGGCCGAGCGCAGTTCGATAAAGAGCACGGCCTCGCCCGGCACGACGTTGGGAGAGTTGGGATAGACCTCCAGGCGGCCGACGGACGTATGCAGCGTGCCGCTGGCGTGGCCGGGATAGGTGCCGAGGGCGGAGATAAGGTGGGCCGCTGCGAGCAGCGCATCCTGCCGGTCCGCCATCGGTGTCGGGCCCGTATGGGTCTGCTTGCCGATGAAGGCGAGGCGGTATTTCACCGCGCCCCAATGGCGGGTGATGACACCGAAACGCTCGCCGTGCCGTTCGAGCACGGAGGCGCATTCAACATGCAGTTCGAGGTAGGCATCTGGCTTCGGGAATTCGCCGGCACCGTCATAACCGATGGCGCGGAGCGCATCGCGCACCGCGATACCCTCGCCGTCGCGGCGCGCCAGCGCATCTTCCGCCGTCATCTGCCCTGTATAGACGGCGCTGCCGAGCAAGCTTGGCTGGTAGCGCGCCCCTTCCTCATTCGTCCAGTTGACGATCGCGAGATTGCAAAGCGGGGTCTTGCCGGCGGCCTGCACATGCTTCCGCACGGCTTCCACGGCCTCGCAGGCGGCGAGTACGCCGTAAGCGCCGTCGAAACGGCCGCCCCGCGGCTGGCTGTCGAGATGCGAGCCGGTCATCACCACCGGCGCATCCGGCCCCGCCCATTCGAGCAGCGCCATCATATTGCCCATGCAATCGACCGTGAGGCTCAGCCCTTGCTCCTTGCACCAGGCGGCGAGGTGATCCCGCGCCAAGCCATCCTCGGCCGAGAGGGTGAGGCGATGCATGCCGCCATCCGGCGTCCCGCCATGAGGCTGGAAGGCCGCCATCAGCGCGTGCAGGCGCGGTGCGTCGATTACCGCATCCGCTTCGATCCCCCCGATCATGCCGCCGTCGCGCTCGGCGCGGTCACGTGGCAGGCGGCCAGACGGCCCGGATGACGAGTCCATAGAGACGGTTCCTTCAGACGGCAGGTCGCGATCGCCTCGGGGCAACGCGCGGTGAACGAGCAGCCGGGCGGCAGGTCGATGGGGCTGGGCGGCTCACCGTCCAGCAACACGTCTTCTGTCCGATAGGGGCGCTGGTCCAGCGTCGGCACTGCCGAGAGCAAGGCTTTGGTGTAGGGATGGCCAGGATCGTAGAAAACGCCGCCGGTATCCGCAATCTCCACCATCTTGCCGAGATACATGACGGCGATGCGCGTGCAGACACGCCGCACCATGGCGAGATCGTGTGAGATGAAGAGATAGGTCAGGCCGTGCCTGGCCTGCAGACGCTCGAAAAGGTTGAGCAGGCGTCCCTGTTCCACGGGATCGAGGGAGGAGAGCGTTTCGTCCAGGATCAGCAGCTTGGGCTCCAGAACCAGGGCGCGGGCAATGTTGACGCGCTGGCGCTGGCCCGCACTCATGCCGATCGGCAGGCGGTGGAGCTCGTCCGGAGAAAGGCCCACCTCCGCCATGGCATCGCGCACACGCTCTGCGGTTTCGCGTCGCCCGACGCTATGGATGGACAGCGCCGTTCCGATGGTCTTGCCCACAGGCATATGCGGCGGGAGGCAATTATAAGGGTCCTGGAGCAGTAGCTGAAAGCCGCGGCGCATGGCGAAGCGTTCCCGCCCCGTCATCTCGGCGATGTTGCGGCCTTCGAATAGGATGGCGCCATTGTCGGGCTCCTCCACCCAGGAAAGCAGGCGCGAGAGTGTGGATTTGCCGCAGCCGGATTCACCCACAAGCCCGAAATTGTCGCCCTGAAACACATCGAAACTGACACCGCGCACCGCCTGCACGCTTTGGCGCCCGAAGAAGCGCGTGCGATCCTTCACATGATAGGTCTTGGTGATTTCGGACACCTGCAGGATCGGCTGCGCCTCCCGCGCCTGTGGCTCAGGCGCGGCCTCCCCGGTCCAGATGCGGGGCGTGCGGGTGATCAATTCCTTCGTCACCGCGTGCCGCGGGGCGCGGATCACGTCCATCGGCCGGCCACCTTCCACGATGCGGCCGCCCGCCATCACCACCATCTCATCCGAAATCTCGGCGATGGACGGGACGGAGGTGGAGATGAAGACGATGCCGGCATTGATTCGCTGGCGGAGTTCGCGCAGCAGCCGCACGATTTGCGCCGCGACGGTCACGTCCAGCGGCTGGATGATGTTGTCGCAGACGAGGAGATCGGGGTCGTTGATCATCGCATCCACGATGACCGCGCGCTGCAGCATGCCGCCGGAATACTGATTGGGGAATTCGGCATAGCGGCGTGCGGCGGAGGGGATGCGCACGGCATCGAGCAGGGCCACGACGCGCCTCTTTGCCTCCGCCATATCCGTAGCGGGGCTGACGGCAAGAAGCTTCTCGGCGATCTGCACGCCCACCGGCAGCGTCGGGTCGAAAGCGTTGCCGGGGTCGGCACCGATAAAACCGATGCGCGGCCGCACCAGCTTCTGAACACCCGGGCTCATCAGGTCCTGGTCGCGGAAGCGCACCCCGCCGGAGGTGACGCGCAGCGGCTCCGAGACCCAGCCTACCATAGCCTTGGCGAGCGTGGTCTTGCCTGAACCACTTTCGCCCAGGATGCCAAGCACGCCGTCGGCCGGCACGTCGAGCGAAATCTGCGACAGGATCGGCCGGCTGGTGCTGCCCTGCGGCAGTTCGATCGTGAGATCCTGGATTGAGAGTAGGGTAGCGGATTGCGGGGACGCCATCAGATACGGCCCTCCAGAACCTTGTTACGTGCGCGCTCGATGGAGGAGCCGACGAGATTGATGCCGAGCAGCGTCGTGAAAAGGAAGGCGCCCGGCATGGTGGAGATCCACCAGGCGTTGATGAGATACTGCCGCCCGTCGGCGATGATATTGCCGAAGGTGGGGGTGGGCGGCTGCACGCCGATGCCGATGAAGCCGAGGATCGCCTCGAAGATCATCATGCGGGCGATGTCGAGAACGGCGACGAAGGCGATGGGCGGCAAGACATTGGGCGAGATCATCTGCACGATGATTCGCAACGGCGTGGCACCCAGAATCTTGGCACCGCGCACATATTCGCGCTGACGTTCGGCGAGCGTGACCGAGCGCGTGACTCGCGCATAGGCCGGCCAGCCGGAAAGGGCGAGCACCAGCGTGACGCTTTCGGGCGTCGGTCGATGCACGGTGAGGATGGTAATGGCAAGAATGATGACCGGCACGGCGAGTTGAGCATCCGTGATGCGCATCAGGATAGTGTCGACGATGCCGCCGTAATAGCCGGCGATGAGGCCGATGATGGCACCCACCACGAACATGATGATGACGGCGGAAACGCTGATGAGCAGCGCATTTTGCAACCCGATAAGAGAGCGGATGAAAAGATCCCGCCCCAGCTGATCGGTGCCAAGGAGATGGTTCCAATGGCCACCGGGCAGGAAAGCCGGAGGCCAGAAACGCTGCATGATATGCATGCGCGTTGGCGATTCGTTGGTCAGCTCGGGGTAGATGAGAGCGGCACCGACCAGCAAGATGAGGAAGAAAAGGCCGAGCTTGAACTCGAACTGCTGGTAGGTGGCCCGCCACATGCGGCGGCCGGTGGTCTCGCCGCGGGATTTCACAGATGTGGCGGCCGAGGGAAGAGCGGCTTCGGAGGGCATCAGAAATCCAACCTCGGGTCGATCTTCGTCGAGACGAGATCGACGAGAATGTTGATGACGACGAAGAGGCAGGCGGAGAGCAGCGCCACGCCCTGGATCACCGGGAAATCTCGCTGCAAGACCGCCTGCACGGTGAGCAGGCCAACGCCCGGATAGTTGAAGATGTATTCGACGATGAGAACGCCGCCGAGCAGCGCGCCGATCTGCACGCCGAAGATATTGAGCACCGGCACCGCCGCATTGCGCAGGATATGGCGGAAGAGAATTCGCCGTTTCGACAGCCCGCGCACGTCGGCGAGCTGCACGAAGTTCCGTTGCTTCGCGGAAGCGACTGAGATGCTGAGGCTGCGCATGAAGACGGGCGACATCTCGATCGCGATGACGAAAGCCGGGAGGATCGTATAAGCAAAGCCCTGGTAGCCGATGGACGGGATCCATTGCAGCTCCGCCGTGACGACCAGGGCCAGCACGATGGCAAGCCAGAAATTGGGGATCGAGACGAAGGCCGAACCGAGATAGAGCGCGAAGCGGTCGAACCAGCCACCCGCATTCAGTCCCGCGATGATGCCGATCGGCACCGAAATCAGAAAGGCGAAGACCAGGGCGAGGGCCGCCAGCTGCAGCGTCATCGGCACGGTCTGCGCTAGAAGATCCATCACCGGTGCCTTGTCACCCAGAGCGTCGGCGTCACGGCTTCCGGCGACTTCCGATCCGTTCCGCGCCTTGATGAAGGAGGTGCCGAGATTGCCGTGCACAACCTGCCCGAGCCAGTGGACATACTGCACAGGAATCGGTTCCCTCAGCCCCATTTCTTGGGCCGTTTTCTCCACAACCGCATCGCTCGCCATCGGCCCCAGGATGAGGCGTGCCGGGTCGCCCGGCACCAGACGCAGGGCCGTGAAGATCGCGAAAGAGACGATCAGCACGATGATCACACCCTGC
>NZ_DATJJK010000135.1:0-8690 GCF_035492295.1 Acidisoma sp.
CGATCATCGCGACCGAATGGGTGACGGAGACGAGGACGGCCATGCCGAGATCGGCGTGGATGAGAGTGCTCGCCGCTCTGTGACCGCTGTCGAGATCGTCGGCTCTGCAAAGCCCGAGATAGATCGGCAGGAGCATGAGGCCAGCGCCATGCGCGATCGCGACTGCAAAGGACCAAAGTCCCAGTTGCGTCGGCCTTATGCGCGTCAGCGCCCGCGCGTGGCGCCGGATGAGAAAACGGTAGATGCCGAAGCAGATCACCAGCAGGCTGGAACCGATCTGGATTTGTTGCTGCCAGAAGATGAGGCTGACCAGCAGGGAGAAGGGCAGCAGTACCAGGAGCAGAGCGAGCAGGTGTCCGACCAGGAGTGCCCCGAGGGCCGTAACCAGGGCGGTCGGCGTTTTTTCCATCAGGCCGGCTGAAACGGCGAGCGGCCAGCCCATTCCGGGATTGACGCCATGGTAGAGGCCGCTCGCGATGACCGCCAGCCAAAGGCCAGCCGCTGTCCAGCCGGTTCCGCCGCCGATCAAGCGGATGGGTAGCAGAAGGAATCCGTCGAGCAGTCGCCGCCCTCGAGCCGGACCTGATGGGCGCTGTATCCAGCGGCGAATTCCACCCAATAATCCTCGGATAACTCCAGGCCACCATCCGGTCCCGCAATCGCCATGACTTCCGCCCCGGGGACGCCGCTTGGATAGAATTGCTTATCCCACGCGGAATAAAGCGAGTTGGTCCA
The DNA here is from genome assembly GCF_035492295.1 of Acidisoma sp. Classification (GTDB taxonomy): domain Bacteria; phylum Pseudomonadota; class Alphaproteobacteria; order Acetobacterales; family Acetobacteraceae; genus Acidisoma. The sequence continues at coordinate 736 of NZ_DATJJK010000135.1, forward strand.
ATAGACCCGCTTGCCATCGCGGCTGATCTCGACCATTTGCGGCCCGCCTTCGAAGGCTTTGCCGTTGGGGTGCGGCGTACGGCGTGCAATGCCGCCGATGTGGACTGACCCAGCAAGTTTCGGCTTCCTCGGCTCCGAGACGTCGTATTGCCGCATCTCGCCCGTGCCCCAGCAGGCCACGTAGAGAAACCTGTCATCCATGGAGAGATCGATATCGGTCACCAGGGGTGGTACAGCGCCAAATCCTTGCAACAGGGGTGGCAACTGCTCTTTGGCGGCGGGCTCTGGCGGTATCGTCGCCGTCTTCTCGGCGTGGAATTTGCCGCCTTCGCGCCACCAGGTCCAAATTGAACCCTCGAGGTTCGTGGTGTCGACCACTACGCCCAGGAAGCCATATTCGCGCACAGGATCATGCGCGGGCCGCACCTCCAGCACCATCTGGTGATTCGCGCCGAGATCGATCGTTTGGACATTGCGCCTGGCGCGAAGATCCCAGAAATGGACCTGGTGCCCATACTTATTCGCGAGCAAATCCTCCGGGACAATGCCGCTCTCAAACTGCGGCGGCAGCCCCCATTCGCTCGTGACCATGTAGTCACGCGGAAGGTTCCACCAGAAGTCGTAATGCAGACGCTGGGGACCGCGGTCGATCTCCCACCGGCCAAGAATATCGAATGTCTCGCAGTCCATGATGAAAACACCGGGGGGCCCGTCCGTGCCGTCCTTGCCGCTGCCGCCGAGCGTGCTGACATAGATGCCTTCCGGGCCGCAATGAACCGTGTGGGGCCGTGAATAGCCTGTTTTCCTGAAGACCTCTGCCGGTTCAATGATCTTGTGGATCTTCGCCTGGGTCGGATCCGGCTTCGTATCCACGACGTAGATTCGCGAAGAGCGGATACTGGGGATCACCAGATAGCGCCGCTCGACGAACGCGTGCCCGCTGAGCGGTGATAGGGCGGAGGAGCAGGCGTTCCAGCCGAAATGGTGAAACTCGTCGCCCTTATGGGGCATGAGGACCGTATGCACGACCTTGCTGTATGTGGATGATCCGGGCTTTACATCCACCACGGCAAGCGCGTCGGGTTGCGAAAAATCCGGGCTAAGGAGCAGTGTGTAAGCGAAGTTCTCCGGTGGCGCTTCCATCGCAAGCTTGGGCGATGCGTAGAAGGTCGGATCGGGTCTCATCGTCATAAAACACCTCTCTTGTTCTGAGCCGGGTCGCTGACGTTGGTTCGATGGATCGCTGGGCCGACCAGCCGATCTCGGCGTTCAGATACGTGTTGCCGCCTTGCGAAAGAATGCCTCGCCGTCAGCGGAAAACTTCATGGCGGTCAGGAAATCTTCGATGCTGTAGTGTGGACGCGTGGTGTGGACGACGCCAAGCTGGACGCGTGCCTCGTCCAGCCGCCCGGCGAGCGCCAGGCTGTAGGCGGCGATCGCCTGGATATGCGGATGCGCGTTGGGGCGGGCGGATGCCTTGAGCGCCCAATCAGCAGCCTCTTCAAACCGGCCGAGGCGCACAAGAGCCATCGCCCGGGCACCGAGCATCGCGAAGAGCAACGGATCGAACGGACTCAGGCGCCGGGAGTGATCGGAGAAGCGGATGGCCGCCTCGGGATCGCCGCCCTGGCAGTGGATGAAGGCGAGCGTGTAATGGGCGATCGCGAAGTTCGGGCTGAGATCGACAGCCGTTTCAACTTCGGCGACCGACTGGTCCTGGTGGCCGCGAAGCCACAACGCCCGGCCCATGGCCCAATGCGCCGCCGGATCGCGGTCATCGGCCATCAGGCTCTGGCCGGCGGCCGCGAAGGCCCGGTCGATTTCAGCCGCGCGTTCGTTCCAGCCCTGAAAGGCATTTTGAAAATGCGTGAACGATAGTCCGGCATGAGCACGCGAAAACGTCGGGTCGAGCGCGACGGCGGTCTCGAAGAAATGCTGGGCCCGTTCGTTGTCGGCACGGTTGAACCGGTACATGTGCCAAAGGCCACGATGATGCGCCTCCCATGCATCGAGCGAACCAGGCGGCTTCAACACAGCCCGGTTGCGCTCGACCGTCTCGATCTCGGCATCGATCGATGCGACGATGCGGTCGCCGATTTCGTCCAGCACGACAAAGGTGTTCTCGAGCGCCTGGCTGTACACCTCGGCCCATACTATCCGCGCGGTCCGCGCCTCCGTCAGCTCCACCGTCACCGTGACGTGATTGCCCTGGCGTCGTGACGTCCCGCTGACGACATAGTCGACGTTCAGCATCCGGCCGGCTTCCTGGGCGTCAACCCGGCTTTCGCTGAGCGCAAAAACCGTGCCCTGCGCAATGACAAACAGATTCCGCAGTTTCGCGAGCCGCGTCACCACGTCGTGCGCGAGGGAGCCGCCGATACCGCCCGGGATATTTGGGTCCGGCGATTGGTTGGCAAAGGGCATGACCGCGACGGAGGCACGGTGCCTCACGATCGCTTCGCTTGGCTGGGGATTGCCGCCCGGAGCCGCGGCCGGCGCGGTAGCCGTAGCGTAGCTTTGGCCTGACCGTTTCGCCTCAGCGACCGCGGAATGCCAAAGATCGCGTATCCGCGCATGGTCGAGCCCCTCGTCCTCAAACAATCGAACGGTCGCGGTCAGGTGTTCGTCGCCCTCGTGAATGCGACCGCGACGGGCAAGCGCGCTCAGCAGCGTCGCATGCACGCGCTCGTCGAACGGGGCCAGTTGAAGCCATGCCTCCAGATGCGGAAAAACTTCGTCCCCGGACGCAATTTGCGCGAGGCGCTCCAGCACTGCGAGACGGCAACTACGAAAACGCCGCCGTTCGGCAGTTAGCCAAGTCTCGAAGAGTGGGCTGCGGTCGATCTCCAGCCCGTCGAGAAACTCGCCGGCAAACATGGTGCTCAGCGCGCGCAGGCGCTCGGCCGAAAGCTTTTCGATGCCTTCGGCGGCCGCGGTGCCGATCTCCACCGCGTCGACGCGGCAGTCCAAGAGGTCCATGCGAATGGTCTCGCCCTGCGTTTGCACCCTGCTGCGGCCAGGATCGTCGACTAGGCCTCTGATCTTGCTCAGGCACCAGCGCAGTTCTCCGCGTGGGTCCTGCGGCACGTCCCACAGCAGATCACAGAGCCGGCTGCGTGTGACGGGATGGGGGGTAAGCGCCAGATAAGCGAATAACGCGCGAACTTTCCGCGACGGCGGGAGCAGCAACATGATTCCGCTGCGGCTGACAGTCATCGGGCCCAGGAGGCGCACTTCGAGTGCAGGCATCTCACCCGGCCGGCGAGAAACATACGAATCCACGTTCGTTTCCACGGCTCCTACCACGCTGTTCTCCACGAGCAGCGGATACGGTTGGGATCGAGGTCGCGGCGCGCATGTGGTGCCGGACCAGGCCGTCCCTATGAGCAGGGCGGCACCATAGCAGGTTCAACCGCTCAAGGAGAATTATTATGGGTTCAGCCTTCCCCGCGTCTAAGCAGAGCCAGCCGGCAACGACGATGGCTCCGTTGCAGACCTTCTCGCCTTGGCTTTCCTGGTGCCGCGAAACCCTGCGGCGCCATCAAAGGATCGTGGCGGCTGGATCCCTGGCCCCAAAAGGCCATGACAGACACACCAAAAACAGAAACACGGAGACGACAATGAAGACGATGCTGATGGCGGCGGTTGCCGCGGTAACCCTGGGTATGACCGGCGCGGCACTGGCCGAACAAGCCAGTGCGACCTTGACGAAGCATTCTGTTCTTGCTCGCAACGAACAGGTAGTTCCCCCCCGGCGGCCGGTCTACCGCGCGAGCCGGGGTGACGTGCTGCCGAGCCAGCGTCCAGCCTATCTAGCCAGCAAAGGCGATGTGCTGCCGAGCCAGCGTCCAGCCTATCTTGCTTAAGAGCTCTTCTGCCAGAGCCGGACAAGTTGCACCGGTACACTGAAGAAAAGCGACACCACCGATGGTGGCAGCCAGGCGTCCCATAGCGGGCGCCTGGCTGCGTTGCGGCTGCCCAAAAAGCTGAGGCCGTCAGTCGGGAGGGCTGCTCTTTCGGCCGGCGCCATGCGCGCGCGACAGGGATCCGCATCCGCGCAAGATCTGTTTTGATGAGAAAACCAATGGCCCGTCCATCCTGCGCCGGAGAATTGCTTTCACATCGACGAAACAACCCTTGCGCGGCTGGGCGAGATCACAGCCCCCCTCGGCGCGCCAGGCGCGCGCATGCTCACGCACGCACGCGCCTTCCTGCGAGCCGGGCCAGGTCAGACGAGCTTTTCGACCCAGCCGTAGGGATCAGGCAGTTCGCCGCGCTGGATGCCGGTCAGCGCCGTGAACAACGCCTCCGTCACCGGGCCGGCACCGCCGTCGCCCATGGTGATGTCATGCTGCCGCCCGCGCACCCGGCCGATCGGGGCGATCACCGCCGCCGTGCCACAGGCGAAGGCCTCGACCAGCCTGCCACTGGCCGCATCAGCTGCCCATTGGTCGATGCTGTAGAGTTCCTCGCGCACCTCATGGCCCCGGTCGCGCGCCAGGCGGATGATTGAATCCCGGGTGATGCCCGGCAGGATGGTGCCGGTCAGCGGCGGGGTCGCAAGGGAACCGTCGTCGAAAACGAAGAAGACGTTCATGCCGCCGAGTTCCTCGACATAGCGGTGCTCAACCGCATCGAGGAAGATGGTCTGGTCGCAGCCCTCGCGCTTGGCTTCGGCAAGCGCCGTGAGGCTTGCCGCGTAGTTGCCGCCGCATTTGGCCTCCCCGGTGCCGCCGGGCGCCGCGCGACTGGTCGTCTCGGAGATCCACAGCGTCAGCGGCGCCGCGCCGCCGGCGAAATAGGAGCCGACCGGGGAGGCGATGAGGCAATAGAGATAGTCGGTGGAGGCATGGACGCCGAGTGCGGTCTCGGTGCCGAGCAGGAAGGGGCGGAGATAGAGCGTGCCCACATCGGGCGCCGGAATCCAGGCCGCATCTTTTCGCACCAGGGCGCGCACGCTCTCCAGAAACAACGCCTCGGGCAGCGGTTCCATGCACAGCCGCTCGGCCGAGCGCTGCATGCGTCGGGCATTCATCTCCGGGCGGAAGAGGGCGGCCGTGCCATCGGGAAGGCGATAGGCCTTCAGCCCTTCGAAGATCATCTGTGCGTAATGCAGCATCACCGTCGCCGGATGGAAGGAGAGGGTGGTCAGCGGTTCGATCCGCCCGTCATGCCAGCCGCGTTCCGCATTGAAGCGCAGTGTCACCATATGATCGGTGAAGACGCGGCCGAAGCCGGGCTTGGCGATGGCGGCGGCACGAACCGCCTCCGGCTGCACCGCGCCGTGCGGGGTTTCAACGAAAACCGGGTTCATCGCATCCATCCTGTCTCTCCTCATCGTCACAGATAGCCGAAACGCTGCATCACCGCGCCATGGTCGCGCTCGATGCGAGCGACCTGGGCCGGGCTTAGAACCGCGCGCCACTGCCCGGCCTGGCCCACGCGAAAAAAAGGCTCTGCCGACTGCGCCGGCTGCTCCACGAAACCATGCGCCGCCTCCTGCGCACGAAGCACGGCGAAATCGCTGAAATCCACGGCGCGGGCGAGGCGGCCAGGCTCCGGGGCCTCGCCGAGGAAGCGCACGAGATGGCCGAAGACCCGCAGGGGGTCCGCCAGCATATCCTCGTAGCGCATCACGTGCAGGCCGGGATGCGGGCGGCGGGTCCAGAAATGGACATGGGCGGACCAGGTCGCAAGGCGAACATAGACGGTGTGGTCTGTGCCCCCGGTCGCGGCCTCGGGATTGGCCATGAAGGCGATGGTCTGGTCGAGCGAAAGACCCAGATGCCGGCTGAAGGAGACTGCAACATCCCGGGGATCGCGCAGGATGTAGAGGCAACCGGCCGTGACCTCGCGGGTGATGGTCTGTACGCCTTCCACCACGAGCAGGGCGTTATGCGTCTTGACGAACGTGATGCCGGGGCGGGCTTGCGCCATCTCCCGGTGCACGATGGGGCGCAGGCGCTGGACATCGGCCACGCTGTATTGCGAGGCGGGCCGCGGGTCATGCGGCGCGAAACGGGCGGCGGCACTCTCTCCGGTGGTCAGCGCGGTCAGATCGTTGATGTCATGCGGGCGGTCGGCCGCGCGGATGTAGTTGTGCAGGAAGGCGCGCGCCCAGGTGCTGCCCGATTTCGGATAGGAGGCGATCCAGAGCAGTTGGCCCATGGCGACGAGGCGGCCGCGTCAGGCGCGGCGCGTCAATTCTTCGTAGATGTCGACGATTTCCGAGGCGATGCGGCCAAGCTCGAAATCCCACCAGCGTTCCATCAGGACATCTGCCCGGTTATGCGGGGCGAGTTCCTCGCGCAGCGTGAGGAAGCGGTCCCAAAGATCGGGCCAGGGCAGATCCTCGGGTGTCAGCGCGATCAAATCGGGCACGAAGGCCTCGCGCAGTCGCACCTTCATCGTTCCCGGATGAGAAGCGAGGATGCGGGTGGCGGTCAGGAATTTCTCGCGGATCTCGCTTGCCGTGTTCGTCACCTTGCCCATCCGTCCCGTGTGCCTGCCGGGCGCGGCCCGCTCCGGCCAGCCCTGGCGGGAAGGTTAAGCGGTTTGCGCGAAGCGGCACCAGAGCAGCGCCGTGGACCCAGCCGTGAGAAGCCTTGCAGCACCCCGGCGGCCTCTCTCATTCGCTACTTCCCAGAGGGGACTTGTTCACGTTATGTTCCTTCTCCCCGGGCCCATGACCTGAGCAATGACTCAATCTTTTCAAGACATTGAACATATAAGGGCGGAGATCGCCCGGCTGGAACGCCAACACGGCGCGCAGGCCCCGCACGCCGTTCTGCCTTTCGGTATCGACATAATGGATAGGCATCTGCCGGGCGGCGGCCTGTGCCTCGGCGGCTTGCACGAAATGGCCGATGTCGGCGCGGGGGAGCTGTATGGCAGTGCGGCCGGGCTGATGGCGGCCGGCATCATGGCGCGCCTCGCCGGCCCCGTTCTATGGGCTGTGGAGCGGGCTGATCTCTTCCCGCCCGCCTTGGCCGGCGCCGGCCTGCACCCGGACCGCGTGCTGCATGTGGAAGCGCCGCAAGCAGTGCCCCTCGTGCTTGAGGAAGGCTTGCGCCACGGCGGCTTCGCGGGCGTCGTGGGCGAAGTCGCGCGGCTGGAGCCAACACCCGCCCGCCGCCTCCAACATGCGGCGGAGATCGCCGGCATTCCAGCGATCCTGCTGCGCCGGCCACGAAAGGCGGGCGATCCGGCGCTCGGCGCCGCCATCGCGGCCCATAGCCGCTGGCGCATCCACCGCCTGCCCTCGGGCCCCGTGGTGCCGGAGGCGCCGGACGTGCCCGGCCTCGCCCCCGCGCTCTGGCGGCTCGACCTTATTCGCTGCCGGGGTGCTGCGGCCGCATCCTGGATTCTGGAGGCCTGCGATGAGACGGGTCATCTCCGTCTTCCTGCCGCTCTGGCCCACCGACCGGTGGCGCCGGCAGCAGCAGGCGGACGGGCACGCCGCGCCGGATAGCGCCGGGACATCAGGCGGGGTGGTCACCCGCCTGCATGACGGGCGGCGCTTCACCGTGGGCGCGGCCGATGCCGAGGCGCGGGCGCGGGGCGCCTTTCCCGGCCAGCCGCTCGCCTCGGCCCAGGCCATGTATCGCAACCTTCTGGTGATCGAGGCCGACCCGGCGGGCGATGCCGCGGCTTTGCGCGATCTCGCCGCCTGGTGCCGGCGCTATGCGCCGCTGACGGCGGCCGACCCGCCGGACGGCATCCGTATCGACAGCACCGGCGCCGACCATCTGCTGGGCGGCGAGGCGGCACTCCTCGGCGATCTCCGGACCCGCCTCGCGCGGGCCGGCATCACCGCCCGCCTCGCCATCGCCGATACGCCGGGTGCCGCCTGGGCGCTCGCCCGCTACGCGGCCGGAGACAAGACGATCCTCTGCCCGCCGGGCGGGGCGGAGGCGGCCATCTCACCGCTGCCGGCCGCAGGCCTGCGCCTCCCG
>NZ_DATJJK010000136.1:0-29795 GCF_035492295.1 Acidisoma sp.
TGGCCGCCTAAGGCGTGACGGAGCAGAGAGAGGCCGGAGAAGCGTTCCATGGGCTCGATCAGTTCTATGCGCAGGATGGAGAATTGGTGCGCTTCGGCAGGGCAGGGAGGCCAGAACGCAGGGGCCCCGCGATTTGAACGAAGACGACGGCCCCAAATGGCGAGGCTAGGGGGCGAGCGGTTCCGCGAGGCCGTGGCGGCCGTTCCGTCCGGTCCGCGCCACCGCCATGCCGATCACCGCCCAGCTGCCGTCCGGCTGTTGCGCGAAAAGCGCCGCCCCGCTGCTGCCGGGCTCGCCCGGGCAGTCATCCTGGATGAGGCGGTGTCCACCGAGATCCGCCCGGTAGCCGAGCAGGTGGCAGGTGCCGATTTCGAGGACCTCGTCGTGGTCGCGATTATAGCCGCCGGTCGCGATGGTGGCGCCGCGCGGCGGCAGGGTGGGCGCGAAGCGCACGGTATCCGCCTCCGTTCCGACGGCGTGATCGAGGGTGAGAAAGGCGCGGTCGAGGCCGAGGGAGGAGAGTTCCTCTGTCGGGTCGTAGCCCGGGGAGATCACGAAGGTAATCGCTGTGGCATGGCCCGCGAAGCGGCCGTGGTCATAGCGCAGCAGGAAATGCACCGAGTTCGGTTGGACATAATGGCCGGTGACCGGGCGGTAGAGGCAATGCGCGGCGGTCATGACCAGGGCAGGGGCGATCAGGAAGCCGGTGCAGCGGGTGCCGAGTTCGGTCTGTACCCGGCCGAGCGCCCGCCAGGGTGTGGCGGCGAACTCGGGCGCCACGTCCGGCGTCGCATGCACGCTCCTCGGTAACAGGAGTGCGACTGTGGCCATCAGAAGCAGGAGCGGCTGGAAGCGGCTGGGCATCCGCGCCTTCTACCTCAGGCTTGGTCGCAACTCACCCCATCATGTCGGATTCGTCCTAACTGCTGGCGGTTCGGCGAAGACCGGTGAAAAGCCGGCCAAGCCTTGATTGGGGCAGCGCATTTTCGGCAGGAACCTCTGCCTTGGCCTCTGGATTTGGCTGTTGAGCCTGCTGACGCTGCTTTGACAGAATATCCTCCAACGTGCGCGGGGCGGTTCGCTGTTCGGTCAGACGCTTTTCCCAGCGTTGGGCCTCCGCCGCGTCGCCGCGTCGCCGCGCGAGGTCCGCCATGCCCTGGATGCTTTTCGGGTCATCGGGGCGAAACTGCATAATCCGTTGGCCGATGTGCTCTGCCTCCTCATATTCCCTTGCTGCCTTTAGAAGGTTGAATAGATGAGGAAGAGCGTTGGTGTAGCCGACACTCAAGTCCATTGCGCGCCGTCCCCAGGCAATCGATTCCGGCGTGTTCTTTGCTTTCCAATGCAGACCAGAAATGAAGATGCATTGCTGCAGACAGTGCTCGATAAGGTAAGTCTGACGAGGCAAAAGACCCTCAGGAACGTTGTGGCTTATCCCCGCAAGGCCCGTGACGAGTGGAATCTCATCAAAAGTGAGCGCAAAAATCTCTCGTTCGATTAAGCTTTCCAACGGGATGCCCAGAAAATTTCTATCGAAGACGACAATGAGTTGTCGATTACGGAGGTGGCGATGCTCTCGCGCGTAACCTTCGAGAGTTGTTACAATTTTCGTCGAGCTGTCGTAGATTATGCGTGTTTCATCCATGCATTTGACAAGGAAGTTTAAGCTACCCTTCTCGACGAGAAAATCATGGTGCTCGGCTCTCCGTTTGCTGATGATCCAATTTTCTTTCTCGAAAGCGCGCTCCACGGCTTTCTGCAATTTGATGCGCTCGGGAGGATTGGTGATCGAGACCATCAGCAGGCTCCGGATATCGGGTGAACAACCTGAACTTTACCTATCCCTGCGCCAGGCGATAGAGGACATGGCGCCGGAGCGGGCTGTCCTCGGGCAAAAGCGGGTGATCGAATTCCCCGTCCAGATGCATGCCGAGCCTTTCCATCACCGCGCGCGATGCCCGGTTTGCGGGTACAGTGAAGGCCAGGATGTCCAAAATACCGAGCGTCCCGAAGCCGAAAGCGACCGCCGCGCGCGCGGCCTCCGTCGCGTATCCTCGTCCCCAGTGGGCGCGGCCCATGCGCCAAGCGATCTCAATGCCGGCGGCGCAAGGGAAGGGGGCTTCGAAGCGCATCCGCTGCAGGCCCAGAGCGCCGACGAACGCGCCGCTCTCCGTCAGTTCCACCGCCCATTTGCCGCAGCGATCCTCCGCCCAGTGGCGGAGCGTGCGGTCGAGATAGGCGTCGCTCGCCTCCCGCGTCATCGGGCCGCCGAGATAGCGCATGGTCTCGGCATCCGCATTCTGGGCGGCAAAGGGTGCGCGGTCATCCTCCCGCCAGCCCCGCAGCCTCAGCCGCGGGGTCAGGAGTTCGGGGATGCCGGGGGTGAGAGAGGCGCTCATCGCGCCTTCTCCCCCGGAACCCACCGCAGGATCAATGGTCGTCTCGGCCGCGTGATGAGGCGGGCCCTGGCGCCGGCACCGCTTCCGCCGCATGCTGCGAAGCCTTCAGAGGACCTAGGAGCATCGCATGGCAAGCCATCCCCCCTTCGGCATCACCGTCTGCGGCATCGAGGAACTGGGCGGCCACGCGGCGCTGGGCGCGACTCATGTGCTCTCCATCCTCGATCCCGACTATCCGGTGCCCGAAGCCTTCGGCCAATATGGCGAGCATGCCCGGCTCGAGCGCCGCTTCCACGACATCATCGACCCCATGCCCGGCATGATCCTGCCGAGTCCGGCCGATGTGGATGCCGTGCTCTCCTTCGGCCGCCTGTTGCAGGCCGAGGCCGCGGCGATGCTCCTCGTGCATTGCCACGCCGGCGTCTCACGCTCCACCGCCTCCATGGTGCTCATCCTCGCCCAGGCCATGCCGCACGTGTCAGCGGCCGAGATCATCGGCACGGTCTACGGTATCCGCGAGAAGGCATGGCCGAATCTGCGTTTGCTGGAGATGGGCGATGCCCGGCTCGGCCGTGGCGGCAGCCTCGTCGAAGCGGCCTTCGGCCTCTATCGCCTACAGCTCGAACGCCGTCCGCAGATCGCGGATTTCATGCTCGGCGAGGGGCGTGGGCGGGAGGTGGCGGGCGGCCGTGTCAGCCCCCCGCTCCGCCTCTGACGCGCCCTACCATTCGGCGAAATTGCCGTCCTTTGTGCGGAAGATTGGGTTGCGCCAACCCTTGAAGTCGCGCGCCAGCTCCCGGATCAGCGTCTCGTCCAGGTCGATCCCGAGGCCCGGGCCCGGCGGCACCTGCACGAAGCCGTCCGTCAGCGCGAAGACCGACTTGTCCGCCAGATAGGTCATGAGGTCGTGGCCACCGGTATTGTAATGGATGCCGAGCGACATCTCCTCGATCACGAAATTCGGCGTCGTGCTCGCAATCTGCAGGCAGGAGGCGAAGGCGATCGGCCCGAGCGGGCAATGTGGTGCCAGCGCCACGTCATAGGCTTCGGCCATGGCAGCGATTCGGCGCACCTCGGAAATGCCCCCCGCGTGCGCGAGGTCGGGCTGGATGATGTCGACAATGCCGCGCTCCAGGAAGGGTTTGAAATCCCAGCGGGTATAGAGCCGCTCGCCGAGGGCGATCGGAATCGTCGTCATCCTGGAGAGCTGCTCCAGACCTTCGATGTTTTCCGACAGCAGCGGCTCCTCGATGAAAAGCGGCTCGATCTCGGCGAGGCGCTTGGCCAGGCGCCGGGCCATTGGCTTGTGCACGCGGCCATGGAAGTCGATACCAATGTCCAGTCCTTTCGCCTTCACCGCTGCCGCGCGCGCGACAACCCCGTCCAGATCACGGGGGGAAGAAAGCCAGTTGAGTTCGGAGGTCGCGTTCATCTTGACCGCGCGGAAACCCTGGGCCTTCCGGGCAAGGGCTGCTTCGCCGACCTCGTCCGGCCGGTCGCCGCCGATCCAGGCGTAACATTCCACCTGGTCGCGCACGCGGCCGCCGAGCAACTGCCACACCGGCACCCCAAGAGCGCGGCCCTTGAGATCCCATAGCGCTTGATCGAGCCCCGACAGCGCGCTCATCAGCACCGGGCCGCCGCGATAGAAGCCGCCACGATAGCCGATCTGCCAGATTTCCTCGATCTCGGCGGCGTCATGTCCGATAAAGCGTTCGCGCAGCGAGACGAAGGCGCCTTCCACCGCCTCGCCATGGCCTTCAAGACTGGCCTCGCCCCAACCGACGGCACCTTCCTTCGTCTCCACCCGCACGAAGAGCCAGCGTGGCGGCACGGCGAAGGTTTCGATCCGCTCGATGGTCATGGGCGTCATGGTCGCTCCCCTTAAATGTTCCGACCATTACTAGTCGAGTGCCGCTCTGCGGGCCAGGGGGACGCGGGATAGCGGGGCCGAGCGCCCCGCATAACGCAACTTGGCCGATCGGGGGATTGCGACTTGTTCCTGGCTACGGCATGCCCTTTGCACATTGGGCTTTTTTTACGTTAGGCTTTTGCGATGGAAGCGAAGACGCTGGACCGAGGATATGGGGAGGAGAACGCGGTTCTCCGTCTGTCGCGCGGCTTCGGCGGGCGCCGCCTTGGCCTGAGCGTGGCCTGTGATCTGCGAACAGCCCGGCAACTCCGCCCGGCTGCGCGCTTCCTCGCCCGGATCGCGGCGAACCGGGCCCTTCTCCTCGCCGTGGCGGCACTCCTCTTTGCCCTCCTGCTGTGGCAGCGCTGCCCCTCGATCCTCTCCTTGCCGAGTTTCTGGGGGGAGGACGGATGGGTCTGGTACCCGCAATGCTACGTGCATGGCTGGCGCTGCCTGCTGATCGACCACACCGGCTATCTGCAGACGATCTCGATGCTCTCCGCCCTCGTGGCGCAGCCCTTCCCGCTGCTGCATGCACCCAAGCTCTTCGCTCTCATCGCCCTCGCCGCGCAGGCCGCACCCGCCATCTTCCTTGCCTCCTGGCGGATGGCCGAGGCTATCCCACGCCTGTCGGTCCGGCTGCTCCTGGCTGTGCTGCTCCTCTCCGCGCCGGGGATGAGCGAGGTTTATGTCAATGTCACCAACGCTCAGTGGCAACTGGCCCTGCTCTGTTTCCTGGTCGTCACCGCCGCCGCCCCCGCGGGCTGGATGGGGCGGGGTTTCGACACTGTCGTGCTCGTCATCGGCGGCTTGAGCGGACCCTTCTCCGTCTTCCTCGCCCCCGTCGCGCTGCTCTGGTGGGTCGTGCAGCGGGGGCGCTGGGCCTTTTGGCGCCTTTTGCTTGTGTTCGGCGCCGCGGGCGTTCAGGGGAGCCTCATCCTGCTGCATCAGGCGTCGCGCACCAGCAGCCACGGTCCCGGCCTGGGCATCTCCCTCCGTAGCTTCGACACGATCCTGCTCAACACGATTCTGGGCCCTGCCACGCTCGGCTGGCAGGCGATGCGGCGGAACGGCTGGTTGGATGGCCATGGCAGTTGGCTTTTCGGCCCTAGTGGCGCCGCGCTCGTCGTCTCGACCCTGCTGGTGATGGGGGCGGCCCTTCTCACCGGGATCGCCGCCTGGCGCGGGCGCTGGGTGCTGCGCTGCTTCCTGCTCTTCGTGCTGCTGGAGTTCCTGGCGACCCTCATCGAAGGCTTGCCCATCAACGCGTTGCCGCTATGGCAGGAACTCGCTCCGGCCGTCGCCGACCGCTACAGCTTCCATCCGATTCTCGCCTGGCTGGCAATTCTTGTCAGCCTCACCCTGGATCCCGCCCCGCCGCTGCGGGCGGTGGGCAGCGTGCTCCTCGCCTGCAGCCTGATCTTCGCGGTTGCCGGAGACTGGGCACTCGCGCCCCTGCCGCCGACGGATTTCCAGGCCAAGGCGAGGATTTTCGCGCAATCCCCGTCGGGCACGGTGATGCAGTTCCAGACCCGGCCGATGTTCTTCATGACCCTTACGAAGAAGTAGCCGCTTCCCTCAGCCGGGCGCGAATCCCGCCAGCATCCCGCTATAGGCTTTCGCCCCCGGCCGCGCGTAGCCGCCGACCTTCGAGGTACAGAGGCCGAGCCCAACTAACCCCTCGGCCAGCTTCACCGCCGCAGCAACGCCGTCGATCACCGGCAGGCCCAACTCCGCTGTCAGGTCGCGGGCAAGGTCGGCCATGCCGGCGCAGCCGAGCAGGATGCAGTCGGCGCCGTCCTCGGCGATGGCGCGGCGGATTTCCTCGCGCACCTTCTCCACCGCGCCGCTTGCCCGGTCCTCCAGCGCCAGCACCGGCACCCCGGCCGCGCGCGCCCGGCCGCGCCCTTGCATGCCATAGCGCTGGATGAGCCCCTCCATGGCCGGGAGGGAGACCGGCAGGGTGGTGACGATAGTGAAACGGTGACCGAGGAAGCCGGCCATGCGCATCGCCGCTTCGCAGATGCCGATGACCGGAATGCGCGCCGCAGCGCGTGCCGCGTCGATGCCCGGATCGTCGAAACAGGCGACCACGACCGCCTGTGCTCCGCGCTTCTCTCCAGCCAGAATCTCGGTGATGAGGCCAGGAACGCAAAAGGCCTCGTCATAAAAACCCTCGATGCTGACGGGCCCCATGGCGGGATTCACGGCCTCGATCTCGGTGCCGGCGGCGGCCACCGAACGGGCGGCGGCACCGATCTTCTCGGTCATGGAGGCGGTGGTATTGGGATTGACGACGAGGAGGTGCATGGCCGCGTTTCTCGTTCAGAACTTGGCCGCACGCCTGCGGCGGATCACCGCCATGGTCGTCATGGCGACGATGATGACGAGGGCAGAAAAGGCCGTCGTCAGCGTACCGAGAGCATAGATCACCGGCGTCGTGACATTCGCGGTCATCGCGAAAATTTCGAGCGGCAGGGTGTTCGCGTCGCCCGCCGTCATCATGGTGCGCGGAAACTCGTCATAGGAGAGCGAGAAACCGAAGAGCGCGATGCCGATGACACCGGGCAGGATGATCGGCAGCACGATATTGGTGAAACTCGCCCAGGGGCTGGCGCCGAGATCCCGCGCGGCCTCCTCCCAACTTTTATTAAAGCGGTTGAAGACTGCAAACATGATGAGCAGGCCGAAGGGAATGGTCCAGGTCAGCTGCGCGCCGAAGGCCGAACTGTACCAGGCGGGGTTGAGCCCGAGCTGGCTGAACAGCAGCCCGATGCCGAGACTGACCAGGATCGAGGGCACGATGAGGCTCGCGATCACCAGATAGAACAGCACCGTCGAGCCGGTGAAGCGGCGGCGGAAGGCCATGCCCCCGGCGACCGAAATCACTACGTTTGCCACCATCACCATGAAGGCGAGGGTGAGGGAGCGCGTGATGGAGCCGCCGAAATCTCCCACCATCTGCTGCTGGAACAGGGCGTGAAACCAGTGGAAGGAGAAGCCGCGCATGGGGAAGGTCAGGCCACCACCCTTGCCCTGGAAGGAGAGGATGACGATCGTCACGATCGGTCCGTACAAGAACAACACGAAGGACGCGAAAAGGGCCGCCAGGATATAAAAGGATTTTCCGCGCCGCTCCCGGTTCATCGCTCACAACTCCTTGCGGATATCGACCACGCGCAGGATCAGGAAGACCATGATCAGCACGATGGCGAGCAGGATGACGGCATTGGCCGCGGCCGCCGGATATTGCAGCTGGGACATCTCATTCTGGATCATGATGCCGACCGAGGCGCTCTGCCCGCCACCCATGATGCTGACGCTCACGAAATCGCCCATCACCAAGGTGATGACGAAGATCGTGCCGATGCCGATGCCGGTTTTGGATAGCGGCAGGATGACGTTCCAAATGATCTGCCAGAAGCCCGCGCCATTGTCCCGCGCCGCCTCGATCAGCGTGCGGTCGATGCGCATCATGGAATTGAAGATCGGCGTTACCATGAAGAGCGTGTTGAGATGCACGAAGGCCAGGATGATGGCGAACTGGCTGTAGAGCAGGAAGGTCAGCGGCTGGTGGATCAGATGGAAGTGCAACAGCAGGCTGTTGACGATGCCGTTGCGCCCCAATGCCGGAATCCAGGAAATGGTGCGGATGATGTTCGATGTCAGGAAGGGCACCGAGCAGACGAGGAACAATCCCATCTGCCAGGCCGAGCCGCGCACCTCGAAGGCGAGGAAGTACGATAGCCAGAAGCCCAGGAAGAGCGTGATCGCCCAGGTGATGGCAGCGTATTTGATGGTGACGGCAAAGGTCTGCCAGGTGACGGAGGAACTCAGCGCCTCGCCGTAGTTGGTGAGGACAAAACTCCACAAGATCTGTACCGAATCGTAGTCCAGGAAGCTCACGACCACGAGCATCAGGATCGGGATGACGAGGAAAATCCCGAGCACCAGCGTGAGAGGAGTGGCCAACAGCCAGGGGCCGGCGGACGCGCCGCCGGCCCCTGCTTTGCTCACGCCACGCGCCGCGGGCTTGGCCGCCGCGCTCTTGATCGTCGTGCTCACGCCCCCTGCGCTCAAGCTACCGAGAACTCGTTCCACTTCTGGATCAGGTAGCGGTCGTTATCCATGACGGAGTTCCAGCAGGCGATGTGGCCGATGCGGTCGTAGTAGGAGCCGCCGTCCCGCTTGTCGCCGGTCTTGGCAATCTGCTGACCCTGCGGGCTCATGATCGGCGCGGTCGCGGCCTTGCCTTCCATCCAGTAGCCCCACTCGTTGGCCGACATATACTTCTGCGCCGTGGTCAGCACCGCGGAGTAATAGCCCTGCCGGTTGAGGTAGGCGCCGGTCCAGCCGGACAGATACCAGTTGATGTATTCGTAGGCTGCATCACGCTCCAGTCCGGTCAGATGCTTGGCGATGCCAAGACCGCCGCCCCAGCCGCGATAGCCCTCTTCCAGCGGCTGGAAGACGCAGGGGATGCCTTTGGAGCGCACGGCTGTCACCGCTGGGGACCACATGGACTGGATGACGACTTCGCCCGAGGCCATGAGGTCGACGCTCTCCTCGAAGCTTTTCCAGAAAGCGCGGAACTGGCCGGCTTTTTTCTGCTCGATGAGGAACTTGATGGTCTTGTCGATCTCCGGCTTCGTCATGTTGCCCTTGTCTCCATATTTCCACAGGCCGAGGCTTTCGATCGTCATCGCGGCGTCCATGATGCCGATGCCGGGGATATTGATGATCGCGGCCTTGCCCTTGAAGGCGGGGTCGACCAGCTCCTTCCAATGGGTGATCGGCTTGCCGACCAGATCGGGGCGGATGCCGAGCGTGTCGGCATTGTAGATGGTCGGGATCAGCGTCATCCACTCGGTCGGCGTGGGCGCGAACTTCTTCGACTCCGGTCCTTCGACGTAGCTCACGCGGCACGGCGCGGTACCCTGGCCGACCGTCGCCGTCGGCGTCACTTTGCCGCTTTTGAACAGGGGCACGATCTCGTCGTAATACTTGATCTTCTTGACATCGAGCGGCTGCAGCCGGCCGGTCGGGAAGACCTTCTTGACCGTGAAGTATTCGATATCCGCCACGTCATAGCTGTTGGGCTGGGTGATGGCGCGGATCGCGGCGGCGTCCGTATCCATTGCCGTCATCGAAATGGTGATGCCGGTATCGGCCTTGCAACGGGCGGCGATGTCGTTGAGGTTCGAAACGCCCGTGCCGAACTGGCGCAGCGTGATGTTCTTGATGTTCTGCGCCCAGATGGTCGGGAAGCCAGTGATGGCGCCGGAGCCGATGGCGGCGCCCGTCACTCCGGCCACGCCCTTCAGCAGGCCGCGGCGATCGATGCTCTTCTTGGTCATGTCAAAGATTCCTCTGATGGCGTGTTGATCAGACTGAAACGGGATGGGCATCGCTTGCGTCCCAGACGAGCCGGACATTCATGCCCGTCTCGAGAGGAGACGCGAAATACTGGTCGTCCGGCACCAGGGCCACGACTTCGCCGTCACCGGAGCTGGCTATGCCCACCTTCACCTGGGCACCGAGATATTCGATGGAGGAGACCGGACCGCTCACGCCCTCCGTGCCGAGCCCTGGGATGATTCGGCAACGGTCCGCCCGTACGGCGACCGTCGTGTTACCCTGAGCGATGACATTGTGCCCGCCCATGAAGCGGGCGATGAAGGCGGTGGCGGGTGCGTTGAAGACATCGCGCGGGGCGCCCGCCTGCACGATGACGCCGTGATCCATGATGACGACGAGATCGGCCAGCGCCAGCGCTTCTTCCTGGCTGTGCGTCACGTGAATGAAGCTGATGCCGAGCTCCCGCTGCAGCCGTTTCAACTCCTCGCGCATCGCGCCGCGCAGGAAGGGATCGAGGGCCGAGAGTGGTTCGTCCAGCAGCAGCACTTTCGGCCGGGTGATCAGTGCGCGGGCCAGCGCCACGCGCTGCTGCTGCCCGCCGGAAAGTTGCGCGGGCAGGCGGTGGGCATATTTGCCCATCTGCACCATGTCCAAAAGCTTAGCGGCTTCCGCCCGCCGCTCCGTTTTGGCGACGCCGCGCATCTTGAGGCCGAAGGCCACGTTGTCCAGGCAATTGAGATGGGGAAACAGGGCGTAGTTCTGGAACATCATGGCCGTGCCGCGTTTCACTGGCGGCAGGCCGCTCACATTCTGGCCGGCGATGATGATGTCGCCCTCGCTGATATCCTCGTGCCCGGCGATCATGCGCAGCGTGCTGGTCTTGCCGCAGCCGGAAGGGCCGAGCAGGCAGCAATAGGTGCCCTTGGTGATGCGCAGCGAAATGTCCTCGACGGCCGTGGTCGCGCCATAGCGTTTGGTGACCGAGATCAGCTCGACGTCGAGAAGGAGTGTCACGATGGCAGGCCCCGCGATGGTTTGGGCGCGCAGGAGACGCGCCGCACTCATCCTCACGCAAAGGTCATGCCAAGCATGAAAGAGGCATCAAAAGCCGGGGCCGCTCGCGAAAGCGGCCCAGCCTGCCTAGAATCCGGGAAACTGTGTACAGTTTATGAGCGGTTCAAACCTTAGGCGTCGCAGCCTGCCTCGCGCAGAAGCTCCGTCACCGCGTCGTTCGGCACATCGCGGCTGGTGAAGGCTTGGCCGATGCCGCGCACGAGCACGAAATGCAGCGCGCCGTCGCGCATCTTCTTGTCCTTCCGCATGTGCCCGACCAAGGCGGCGGCCGAGAAGCGGCGGTTGAGCATGGAAAGCTCAGAGGGCAGGCCGACGCTCGCCAGATGCGCCTCCACCCGCGCCCGCAGGTCGGGGGCGCAATGGCCGAGCTTGGCCGACAGGCCAAAGGCGAGGCCAAGGCCTACCGCCACCGCCTCGCCATGCAGCAGGCCCTGGCCGTAGCCGACCTCGGCCTCCAGCGCATGGGCGAAGGTGTGGCCAAGGTTGAGCAGCGCCCGGCCGTCATTGGGCTTCTCCTCGCGCTCGTCATCGCCCACCACCGCCGCCTTGAAGGCGCAGGCGGTCTGCACGGCCCGGGCCTGGAGGGCACGGTCGCCGCTGACGACGCCGGCGCCGTTTTGCTCGCACCAGTCGTAGAAGGCTGCGTCCCCGATCAGGCCGGTCTTGACGATTTCGGCATAGCCCGCGCGCAGTTCGCGCGGCGGCAGGGTCGCCAGCGTATCGGTATCGGCCAGCACGATGCGCGGCTGATAGAAGGCGCCGATCAGGTTCTTCCCCTGGCGGGTGTTGATGCCGGTCTTGCCGCCGACGCTCGAATCGACCTGGGCGAGCAGCGTCGTCGGCACCTGCACGAAGGGCAGGCCGCGCATGGTCGCGGCCGCCGCGAATCCGGTGAGATCGCCCACCACGCCGCCGCCGAGGGCGATGACGGCCGTGCGTCGCTCCACGCCCTGATCCAGCAGCTGATCCACGACGCTGGACCAGGTCTCGACAGATTTGGAGCCTTCCCCGGGTTCCACCACGATTTGCGTGGTCGCGAAGCCGGCGGTCTCTAGGCCGGCAAGAAGCGCCGGGAGATGCAAGCCAGCGACGGCCCGGTCGGTCACGACGACGGCGCGGCGCTGGGGAAGTACCGGGGCGAGCAGGGCACCGGCACGCGCCAGCAGGCCGGCGCCAATCACCACGTCATATCCGCCGGCCGCGAGGGCGACGGGCACACGCAGCGGCGGCTCGTGCGACGCGACCGTCTCGGCCAAGCGGCTCGCCATGCTGTCCACGGATTCGTCACGGGAATCGATCACGATATCGGCCTCGGCATAGATGGGATGGCGGAGCTTCATGAGCCCTTGCAGGATGGTGCCCGGATCGCCGCTCATCAGCAGCGGCCGGTGGGTACGCCCCGCGACGCGTTTGAGCAGCAACGCCAGGGGCGCGCGGATCCAGATGGACAGGCCCCGGCCGCGAATCACGCCCCGGGTCTCGGCATCCATGAAAGCGCCGCCGCCGGTCGCCAGCACGACTCGGGGCCCGTCCAGCAGGCGGCGGATGACCCGGCGCTCCACGTCCCGGAAGGCGGCTTCGCCAAAGCGTTCGAAGATCTCGCTCACCGAAAACCCGGCTGCGGCCTCTACTTCGTGATCGGTGTCGACGAAGGGCAGGCCCAGGTTTCCCGCCAGCCGTTTGCCCACGGCGGTCTTGCCCGCGCCCATGATGCCGACGAGGACGATGCTGCGGTCGGCAAGGTGCAGGGGAAGGGCCGGCGTCTCCGCGGCCTCTGGGCTGTTGCGTGTCATCAAGTCAGAGGTTAGCACAGCCGCATCTTTCTCGGGCAGGCCCAGCCAATGCGCAGCTTCTTGTTGATTCTCATTCTGTTCCTGTTGGTCGTCATCGGCGGCGGTTTCGTGGCGCTCGGCATGTTTCCGCTGCCCCTGCACCAGCATCAGGTGCATGAAATCCTGCCAAACAGCGTGGCTGACAAGGGTTAAGGGCCGGACGGTCGCGCGGCTCATCCCCGGCGTCAGGCGTCGCCGGCCTCGGCGGCTGCCGGCAGAACGGATGGGCGCGGGCTGCCAATGATGGTCCAGCAGACCGCGGCCATGATGACGGTGCCCCCCACCAGTGTCGCGACCGGCGGCGTCTCGCCGAAGGCAAGCCAGACCCAGAGCGGGGCGAGCGGCGTGTCGAGCAGGCTGATCAGGGCGGCCTGCGTTGCCGGCACGCGCCGCATACCCAGGCTCAGGAGCATGAGCCCAAGGCCAAGCTGGCAAATCCCGAAAAGCAAAAGTTGCAGCAGCGGCAGGCTTTCGACCGGCCCGAGCCGGGCGAAGGGCGCCGCCGCGAGCGCGCTCACCAGGCACTGGATGCCGACCGCCGGCATCATGGAGACGTGGCGGCCCCGGCGGATCAGAACGATCATCGCGGCATAGGTCAGCGTCATCGCGAAGGCTAGCGTGTCCCCCAGCAGATGGCCGGACCGGAAGGCGCCCCCAGCCATGAGAGCGATGCCGGTGAGGGCCGCGAGGCTGCCGACCAAAACCCGCCATCCCTCTCGTTCGCGCAGGGCGACCCAGGCAAGCGCCGCCGTCACGAAGGGCAGTGTCGCATAGATCACCGCGACGTCCGCCACCGTCGTCAGCCGCAGGGAGGAGAGATAGATGTAGGAGGACAGGCTGCCCATGACGGCGATGCCGAAACCGGGCCAGCCAATGGCGCGGATCATCGGCCAGGCCTGCCGGCGGTAGCGCAGCCACACCACGAGCAGGATGAACAGGCCCGCGAAGAGGCCGCGCCAGAACAGCAGGGTGACGGCATCGAGCGGAATGAGCCGGGTGAAGAATCCAGCCAGGCTGTAGGCGACCGCCGAGCCCGCGAGCAGAAAGAGTCCCAACCACCGCGCCATGATGCGATATCCGTGTTCCAAGGTTGGCTGGGTTATAGGGGGGCCACCGTGACAGCGTTGTGTCAGCATCCGCCCTGGGCGACCAGCGGCCGAAAACGGAGGGGCGCCATGCGGCGGGGAGACCGGTTGTTCGACATTATCCAGCTCCTCCGGGGTAGCGCCGGCCCACTCACGGCCGCGGCGATCGGCGCGCGTCTGGAAGTCTCGGCCCGGACCATCTACCGCGATATCGCCGCCTTGCAGGCGAGCGGCGTGCCCGTCGATGGCGCAAGCGGCTTCGGCTATGTGCTGGGGGCGGGCTATGACCTGCCGCCGCTGATGTTCACGGCCGAGGAATTCCAGACCATCGCCGTCGCCCTTGATCTCGTCCGCCGTACCGGCGATCGCGGCTTGCAGGAGGCGGCCTGCGCCGTGCGCGCCAAGATCGCGGCGGTCGTGCCCTGCCGGCCGGCGGTCGCCGCCCTGGAAACCCCCTTCTTCGTCTGGGGCCAGGGTGCCTCGGTCGCCCCCGTCGTCTGCATGGGCGAGGTGCGGCAGGCCATTCGCGGCGCCCGCAAGATCGTTCTCGATTATGCGGCCCTCGACGGGCAAAGGACCCAGCGCACCGTCTGGCCGCTTGCCATCGCCTATTTCGCGGAGTCGACCCTGCTCGGCACCTGGTGCGAACTGCGCCAGGACTACCGGCATTTCCGCGCAGACCGTATCCGCGGCCTCACCATCCTCGACGATTCCTATCCCGCCTCGCAGCCCGGCCTGCTCGCCGGCTGGCGGGCAATCCAGGACCGCTATGCGGCCGGGAGCCGCCCCTGAGATGGAGCGGCACGTCGAGTCCTTCCTCGAAATGATGGCGGCCGAGCGCGGGGCGGCGCGCAATACGCTGGCCGCCTATCGCGCTGATCTTGACGATCTGGCGGGGTTTCTGCGCGCGCGGGGGGAAAGCGCGCTCGGCTGCGGCCAGGCTGATTTGCGCGCCTGGATCCTGGCCCTTGCCGATCAGGGGCTTTCGCCTCGTACCCAGGCGCGGCGCCTCGCCAGTGTGCGCGGCTTCTTCCGTTTCCTGCTGCGCGAGGGCAGGCGGGCAGACGATCCCGCCCGCCTCCTGGGGTCGCCGCGCGCCGCGCCCGCCTTGCCGAAGAATTTGACCGAGCTGGAAGTCGATACCTTGCTGCGCACGGCAGCCGAGGGCCGCGGTTCGTCGGCCCTCGCCATGCGCGCGGGGCTCGAAATCCTTTATGCGAGCGGGCTGCGTATTTCGGAGCTTCTGGCTCTGCCCGAGGCGGCGCTAACCCCGGATGCCGAAATGCTGATGGTGCGAGGCAAGGGGGGAAAGGACCGTCTGGTGCCGCTCTCCTCGGCCGCGCGGGAGGCAGCGCTGGCGCTGCGCGCGGCCCATAGGGGCAAGACCGGCGGCAAGCCCGCCGGGCGCTGGCTCTTTCCCGGGCGCGATCCGCGCCGTGCGCTGACGCGCCAGGCTTTCTTTCTCGCCCTCAAGGACATTGCCATACGCGCTGGGATCGATCCTGGACGCGTCTCACCGCATGTCCTCCGGCATTCCTTCGCCTCGCATCTGCTTGGCCGCGGCGCCGATCTCCGCAGTTTGCAGATGCTTCTGGGACATGCCGATATCGCGACCACGCAGGTCTATACCCATCTGCTGTCGGAGCGATTGCAGAAGCTGGTCGAGGAACGCCATCCGTTGGCGCTTGCCTATCTCGAGAGTGGCGACGCTCCGCCGCATCCAGCAGGGACGGAGGACCGTTAAGAGGGGGAAACCAGCGACAGAAAGTCGGGAGCTTCCCTCATGCGCATGCGCGCCATTGCCTCTCTCGGCGTGCTCGCGGCCCTCGCGGCCTGTGCGCGCCAGCCGGTAACAGCCTTCTCAGACCGTGTGCCTGTTTTCAAGGTCGAGGATTTCTACAACGGCCACTCTCGCGGCTACGGCTTCTTCTTCGACCGCCAGGGCAATGTCGTGAAGCAGTTCACCGCTGATGAAAACGGCACCTGGGACGGCAAGACGCTTCGCCTCCACGAACACTACCTGTTCTCAGACGGCAAGACCCAGGAGCGGGATTGGACGTTTACGCGCGATGCAGACGGTATCTGGATCGGCCATACGCCCGATGTCGTCGGCGAGACGCGCGGCCGCACGTCCGGCAATGCCTATCGCATGCACTACGTCTTCAATCTCAAAAGCAGCGGTTCCGACCATACGCTGACCTTCGATGACTGGCAGTGGATGGTGGCGCCAAAAATCATGATGAACCGGGCCTGGGGCACAAAGCTCGGATTTGAATTTGGCGAGATCGAGGCGACCTTCATCCATGATTAAAGCGTGGCTCGCGGCTCAGAAGGATCGCTTGGCCTCCTCAATCTGAACGGACGAGACCCTGAGGACGCGCGGGCGCAGCCATTGGGCCGCGCGGTCCCCCGCCCGGCGCACGATGCGGCGGCCCGGAACCTCCACCCAACGGTGCAGCCCATAGCCCACGACCAGGAGGCTCACGATCAGAAAGACCGCCGACATGGTCTGCGCCACGAGCGTCGGCATCGTGCTTGGCAGATGTCCGATCTGCCAATGGACGAGGCCGATCCAGACATTGTGGATGACGTAGATCGTGTAGCTCAGCACACCGAGCTCGAAAATCGGCTTCCAGGAGAAGATGCGTGCCAGGAGCCCGCGGTCGCAGGCGAGCGCCAGGACCAGCGCCGGGAAGGCGGGATAGATCGCCTGGTCGGGCAGATGCAGCACAAGGGCGACCGCGATCCAGGCGAGGGACGCCCAGCCGAGCCCGGCTCCCGCCAAGCGCCGCGCCGGCTCCCAGGTGTAAAGCCGGTAGGTCAGCAGGCCGATCGCGAAGCCGCCCAGGCAACGCAACAGGGGGATCAGGGTGCGGCCGTCATAGGCGTCCAGCGCGCCATTGTGGTGCATGCCGTCGAAGGAGGTGAGACAGCTCGCCAGCAGCACGAGGCCCACGGCGCCGGCCAGGGCGAGGAAAGCGTAGAGTGGTCGCCGGAATAGAATCAGAGCAACGATGAATGGAAAGAAAAAATAGGCGCCCCATTCGGTACTGATCGACCAGGTCGGAGAGGTCGCCGCCTTCGCGACACCCCAGGACTGAATCATGAAGATATTGGCGATCACGTCGCGCACCGGGTGGGGCAGGTTGAGCGCGAACCAGGCGCGGTCCACCTGCACGCTGTCATAGACGGCCAGGGAATAGAGCAGACGCAGGGCAAAAAAAGTGATGTAGAGCGGGTAGAGACGCGCCACGCGCCGAAGCAGGAAGGTCACCACGGAGGGCAGGCGCACACGCTCGCGAAACATCTTTCCGTAGTTCAGCGCCATCACGAAGCCGCTCAAGACGAAGAAGACGTCGACCGCCAGATAGCCGCGCGCCACAAGATGGCTGAGCCCAAGCGGGAAATCGCGCGCCGGATAGGTGTGGTAGGCGATTACGATGACCGCGGCGACACCCCGTATGCCGGTCAACGCATCGATCTCGTCCTTTCCCGCGGTGGTGATGCGATCCTCGCGGATCGCGTTTCTTCCTGTCGTATCAACCATCTGATCCATGGAGCAGATTAGGGTTCGACGGCTGTGGTTTTAAGATGGCGAAAGGTTCGTCAGTTCCTGAAACGATCGAGATCCAGCCTTCAATTTTAGGAGAGCGTGGTCATGGCGTCTGCTTTAGCCAGGGTCCGCCGACCCGATTCCGCCCGGCCTGTTTCGCGCGATACAGAGCCTTGTCCGCGGCTTCCACAACCCGTGCGGGGTCGTCATGGGGCACGATCGAGGAGAGGCCGACGCTGACAGTGATGGGGACGATCTTGGTGCCCACCATGAAGGGAAATCCAGCGACTGCGGCACGTAGCCGTTCCGCGACCATCACCCCTTCTTGCATGACGATGCCGGGAAGCAGGACGCCGAATTCCTCGCCCCCCATGCGGCCAAGCAGATCGCCGTCGCGCAGGGCGGTGGAAAGGCAATTGGCGACTTCCTGCAGCGCCCGGTCACCCACGGGATGACCGTAATGGTCGTTGAAGCTCTTGAACCAGTCGATATCGAGCATGAGGAAGCTGGCGCCGGCATCGTCCTGGTCGCAGATGCGGGCGAGTTCCGCTTCCATCCGTCGCCGATTGGCGACACCGGTAAGCGGGTCGGTATAGGAGAGGTTCTTCAGGACGATGTTGGAGGCCACCGCGCTTTCGTAGTTCATCCGTTCCAGCAGGCTATGGAGATAGAGCCGGCGGGTTCCCCGCTCCAGGAAACGCAGCGCGACGAGAGCGGGCACCGCCTGCAACGCGACAAGACCGATGAGATCGGCCTTGACGGCGGATGTCAGCGACGGAACGAGGTACAGGACCACCGCGCCATAGCCCGCAATGGCAAGGCACGCGAGCAGGGCGCCAAGCGGGAGCGCCAACCGGCTGAACAGCAGCAGATAGCTGATCGGCAATGCGCAGACGATCAGTTCCTCGATCGGCGGCTCATGAGGCTCGGTCCCTGTGAAGAGAATGGGCAGCAGGGCGAAGGCCGCGCAGAGCACGAAGAAGGCCGCCATGCGTCGCCGGAAACTGACTTTGCTGCGGAGATAAGGGAGGACGAGCAAGGTCACGGCTATCACCGTGGCACTGTGCTTGGCGATGTCGCCGATGCTATGCAGGCCGCGAAACGTGAGCGCGGCGATGACGATAGAGATCAGATAGAGAGGCAGGGTCAGCAGCGCGAAGGTGCGCATGTCGGCCGCGCTCAGGGCCGTCGTATCCTGCCGGTAGCGGCTTTCCAGGGGACCCGGAAAACTCAGGCCCAATCGTACCCGCCGTAGTTCTCGCTCCGCGAGCGGCCGCAATGACTCGTCGATCATGGGCGGTGGTTTGACCGCGTTCATCATGCTTCGCGCTCTTTACGATGCGAGGATGATTCTCTGCGGCCCAATATTTCAAATTAGCGTAAACATTTCCGCATGTTCGGGCAAACCAGCCTTTCGCGCGGGGTATAAGCCCGCAGGCCGGGCGGCGGCGCTGGCAGCCAGCAACGCCAATAACGCCCGGGGGGTCTGGCCTCTGCTCAGAGCAGGACGAGATCGTCCCGGTGGATCAGCTCGTCGCGCCCGCGCCAGCCCAGGATCGCCTCGATCTCCTCGGACCGGTGGCCGGCGATCCGCCGGGCATCCTCGGCTGAATAGGCGGAAAGGCCGCGCGCGACCTCGGCGCCTTCAGGCCCCAGCACGCGAACGGCATCGCCGCGCGCGAAATCCCCCGCGACGACGCGCACGCCGGCCGGGAGCAGGGAACTGCCGCGCAGCAGCGCCCGCGCGGCGCCGGCATCGACGGTCAGCGTGCCGAGGGGCGACAGGCTGCCGCCGATCCAGCGCTTGCGGGCGGAACGCCCATCTCCGCTCGGCAGGAACCAGGTGCATGCGGCGCCTTGCAGCAGGGCGCGCAGCGGATGCGGCTGATGGCCGAGGGCGATGGCCATGGCGCAGCCGGCACTGGTCGCGATGCGGGCGGCCACAAGCTTGGTGCGCATGCCGCCCGAGGAATAGCCGGGCGGCGGCTCGCCGCCCATGGCCTCGATCTCCGGCGTCATCACCGGCACCACGGGGATGTGCCGTGCTTCGGGATCGCGCCTGGGATCGGCAGTATAAAGCCCGTCGATGTCCGAGAGCAGCACCAGCTGGTCGGCCTCGACCATTTCCGCCACCCGGGCGGCCAGCCGGTCATTGTCGCCGAAGCGGATTTCCGCGGTCGCCACCGTGTCATTCTCGTTGATCACCGGCACGCAGCCGAGGGCGAGCAGGGTCGTCAGCGTCGCGCGGGCATTGAGGTAGCGGCGCCGGTCCTCGGTATCCTCCATGGTCAGCAGCAACTGGGCGGCGGTGATGCTCTGGGCGGACAGCGCCTCGGTCCAGGCCTGGGCGAGGCGGATCTGGCCGACCGCGGCGGCGGCCTGCTTCTCCTCCAGCTTGAGACGCGGCTGGGTGAGGTTGAGCGTGCGGCGGGCGAGCGCGATGGCGCCGGAGGAGACGACGATCACCTCCGTGCCCTGGGCGCGCAGCGTGGCGATATCTTCGGCGACCTCGTTCAGCCAGTTCTGGCGCGGCGTCGCGGCCTGGCCGTCCACCACCAGGGCCGAGCCGAGCTTGATGACGAGGCGTTTCGCGTGGGACAGAGCCGGGACGGCGAGCGCCGTCGCGCTCACGCCTGCGTTTCCCGCTTCAGCGCCGCCGTGCGCTCGGCCCGCGCCTCGTGCACCAGGGTCATCAGCATGCGCAGGATCTCCGGCACGCCCTGGCCGGAGACGCCGGATGCGACCAGCACCGGCGCGCCGGACGCTTTCGCGAGCGCGGCGCGGCGGGCGGAAAGCTCGCGCGGGCTCATGGCGTCGGCCTTGTTGAGCACGAGGATCTCCGGCTTCTCGTGCAACCCGCCGCCATAGGCTTCCAGCTCCTCGCGCACGGTGCGCCAAGCATCAACCACGTTGCCGGCGGCGCCGTCCACCAGATGCAGCAGGGCCGCGCAGCGCTCGACATGGCCGAGGAAGCGGGTGCCGAGGCCGACGCCCTCATGCGCGCCCTCAATCAGGCCCGGGATGTCGGCGAGGACAAATTCCTCGTAGTCCGTGGGGCGGACGACGCCGAGCTGCGGCACCAGGGTGGTGAAGGGATAATCGGCGATCTTGGGTTTCGCCGCAGAGACGACCGAAAGGAAGGTCGATTTGCCGGCATTGGGCAGGCCGATCAGGCCGACATCGGCGATCAGCTTGAGGCGCAGCCAGACCCAGCGCTCCTCGCCCGGCCAGCCCTTGTCGGCGCGGCGCGGGGCACGGTTGGTGCTGCTCTTGAAATGGGCATTGCCGTGGCCGCCGTCGCCGCCCAGGCACAAGACGACGCGCGAATCGGGCCGGTCGAGATCGGCGAGCAGCGTCTCACGGTCTTCGGCCAGGATTTCGGTGCCGAGCGGCACCTTCACGACGATCGCCTCGGCATTGCGGCCGGTGCGGTCCGAACCCGATCCGTTGCCGCCTTTCGGCGCCTTGAAATGCTGGGTGTAGCGGAAGTCGATCAGCGTATTGAGGTCGGGCGAGACCTCGAAAACGATATCCCCGCCACGGCCGCCATTGCCGCCGTCCGGGCCGCCATATTCGATGTATTTCTCCCGACGGAAGGCGATCACGCCGTCCCCGCCGTCACCGGAGCGGACATAGATCTTGGCCTGATCGAGGAACTTCATGAAAGCACCGGAAAAGAAAGAGGGGCCGACAGAGCCGGCCCCTTCAAAGTCTCATTGGGCGGGCCCCCGGGGAGGCCCGCGAAAACTAAGGGACGGGCCGGAGTTACTCGGCGGCCAGCGGTAGCGGCGTCACCGACACGTGCATGCGGTCGGCCTTCTTCACGAAGGTGACGTGGCCGTCGACGAGGGCGAAGATCGTGTGATCCTTGCCGAGGCCGACATTCTGGCCGGGCTTCATCTTGGTGCCGCGCTGGCGGACGATGATGTTGCCGGCAATCACGCTCTCGCCGCCGAACTTCTTCACGCCGAGGCGCCGGCCGGCGGTATCGCGACCGTTGCGGGATGAACCGCCTGCTTTCTTATGTGCCATTTCTCTGTCTCCTGCTTACAGCGCTTGAGGCTCAGGCCGCGGTGATGTCGGCGATGCGCAGCACGGTCACGTGCTGGCGGTGGCCGTTCTTGCGGCGGCTGTTCTGCCGGCGGCGCTTCTTGAAGATGATGATCTTCGCGAGGCGATCCTGGGCGACAACGGTCGCCGTCACGGTGGCGCCGGCCACGAGCGGGGCGCCGACGCGGGCTTCGAGGCCTTCGCCACCCACGGCCAGGACTTCGTCGAAGGTGATCGTGCTGCCGGCTTCCGCCTCGAGCTTCTCGACCTTCAGAATGGCGTTGGGGACAACGCGATACTGCTTTCCGCCTGTGCGGATCACTGCAAACATAGTCTCTCTACTTTCATGCTGCGCCCTCGTTGGAGCGGCTTCTTTTTATGAGGCCGGGCGCGGGTTTCCCCATGCGCTGGTCCAGCCGGCGGGGTCTATCCACAGGGCCGGTCCGTGTCAATTGGATTGCGCGCCTGCGCCCTGCGCGCCAGGCGAGGCTGGCCCGCTCAGCCCTTTAGAACGCGCTGACCATAGGGAATGAGGGCTTTGGACGGGATCCGGCGGTGTCAGCCCTCCTTCTGGATCTTCAGCCCGCCGAAGGTCTGCACCACGGGCATGATCTCGATCGTGTTGACGTTGAAATGCTCGGGCAGCGAGACGATCCAACGTACCGTCTCCGCGACATCCTCGGAGGTCAGCGGTGTCGTGCCGGCATAGACGTTCGCGGCCTTCGCATCGTCGCCGTGGAAGCGGACATTGGAGAATTCGGTGCCGCTGACGAGGCCGGGCTCGATATTCGTCACCCGCACCCGCGTGCCTGCCAGATCGGCGCGGAGATTGAGCGAGAACTGGCGCACGAAGGCCTTGGTGGCGCCGTACACGTTGCCGCCGAAATAGGGCCAGTTGCCGGCGACGGAGCCCATGTTCACCACATGTCCCCGATTCCGCTGCACCATGCCGGGCAGCACCGCCCGGGTGACATAGGTAAGGCCCTTCACATTGGTGTCGATCATACGCTCCCAGTTGTCGAGCTTCGCGTCCTGCGCGGCTTCGAGGCCGAGGGCGAGTCCGGCATTGTTCACCAGCACATCGACCGCCTGCCACGCCGGCGGCAGGCCTTGGATCGCCGCGAAGACGGCGGTGGGATCGGTCACGTCAAGCTCCACGGGCAGGACGTTATCGCGCCCCAACTCCTCCGCCAGGGCCTGCAGCCTGTCCAGCCGCCGGGCCGTGGCGATGACCTTATGGCCCTGGGGCACCAGTGCGCGTGCGATATCGGCGCCGAAACCGGCGCTGGCGCCCGTGATGAGAGTGATCATGGGGTAGTCTCCTTCTGAAGCCGAGGGTCGGACAGGGTTTCTGCCAGTTTCGCGGGCTGAGGGATAGGCGCGGCCAGCGCAAGGCCGATGCCGCTCCAGGTTTGGTGACGTCACAAGCCCGGGCGCGCGGTTGAGCGGGCAGGGGACCATGCTCAGATCCGGGTGGAACAGTGGAGGATATCGCCATGACCATTTCCCGCCAGAAGATCGCCGCCCTCGTGACCGACGGTTTCGAGCAGATCGAGCTTACCGGCCCGATGGAGGCGCTGAAGGCCGCGGGCGCCACCGTCGTCATCGTCTCGCCCAAGGAGGATCAGATCCAGGGCATGAACCATGACGAGAAGGGCGATGTGTTTCGCCCCGACCGGCCGCTCTCTGCGGCGAGTCCGGAGGAGTTCGACGCGCTCCTTCTGCCCGGTGGCGTCGCCAACCCGGACTATCTCCGGGTCAATCCCAAGGCGGTCGCTTTCGTCCGCCACTTTGTCACGGCGAAAAAGCCGATTGCGGCAATTTGCCACGGGCCCTGGACGCTGATCGAGGCGGACGGCGTGCGCGGCCGCAAGATGACCTCCTGGCCGTCGCTCAAAACCGATCTCGCCAATGCCGGGGCAATTTGGGTCGATCAGACCGTGGTTCAGGATGGGCCGCTCATCACCTCCCGCAAGCCGGATGACATCCCCGCCTTCTCGAAAGCCTTCATCGGCATGCTCGAGGACGGTTCGCAGCCGTCCCCGGCGCACACCCGCCTCGCGTCCTAGCGCACAGGGCTGCGCGTGATACAGAAGGCCCGGCACTTGCGCCGGGCCTTTTTCATGTGGGCCTCTGTTATGAGGAATGAGCAGGATGCGCTTCCCGCCCGAGTTGCTGACGCCTGAGGAGATGGCTGCGGTGGACGCCCGCGCGCCGGGCCTCGGGGTGCCCGGCGTCACGCTTATGGAAAATGCGGGGCGCGCGGTGGCCCGCGCCATCCGCCGGCGTTTCCCCCCGTGCCGGACGTTGGTGCTCTGCGGCCCGGGCAATAATGGCGGGGACGGTTTTGTGGTGGCGCGCCTCCTGCAGCAGGAAGGCTGGCCCGTGCGGCTCGCATGCCTGGGCGCGCCCAAGGCGGGCACGGATGCCGCTGCCATGGCTGCATCCTGGCGCGGCCCTGCAGCGCCGTTCACGGCCGAGGAAGCGGCCCGCGCCGATCTCGTCGTCGATGCCGTGTTCGGCGCCGGGCTGTCGCGCGATCTGGACCCGGAGATTTCGGAGGTGCTGACCGCGGCCCGCCGCATCGTCGCGGTAGACGTGCCGAGCGGTCTCGACGGCGCAACCGGCGCGGCGCGCGGGGCGGTCGCCCGCGCGGTGCTGACCGTCACCTTCCACCGGTTGAAACCCGGCCATCTGCTGCTGCCGGGCCGCGCCCTTTGCGGCGAACTCGACCTCGCGGACATTGGCATGCCGGCTGGCGCGATGCTCAGAGATCAGGTGAAAACCTTCGTCAATGGTCCTGATCTTTGGACATTACCGCAGCTGAGCATGGCCGGGCAGAAATACACCCGTGGCATGCTTTCGGTCCTCGCTGGCAGCGAGATGGCCGGCGCCGCCCGGATGGCCGCGATGGGCGGCCGACGGGTTGGCGCGGGGCTGCTCACGATGGTCGTGCAAGGTGATGGCGACGTTCTCCGCGCAACCGAGCCGGGGTTGATCGTGAGTGAGGCACCACTTCATGAATTGCTGCAGGATCAACGCCGTAAGACGTGGCTTTGTGGTCCTGGATTAGGTTTGGAGCGGGCGCGCCTGGCCTTGCCTGAACTCATCGCTGCCGGCCGGCGGATCGTGGCCGATGCCGATGCGCTTGGCGCCTGCGCCGGTGCGCCTGAGAAGCTCAGAGGGGTTTCCATCATCACCCCGCATGGCGGTGAATTTTCGAAACTTTTCGGCCCTGTGGGAGACTGCAAGCTGGCCGCGGCTCGGGCGGCGGCGGCGCGAATCGATGCCGTGGTTGTCCTCAAGGGCGCCGATACCGTGATCGCTGCCCCCGATGGCCGTGCCGCGATCAACCACAATGCGCCGCCGAGTCTTGCCACCGCCGGATCGGGGGACGTCCTGGCCGGGATCATCGCTGGCCTGCTTACCCAGGAGATGGAACCCTGGGCAGCGGCGGCGGCGGGCGTCTGGCTCCATGGCGAGGCTGCCAACAGGGCACCGCATGGTGCGGCGCTGATCGCGGAGGACCTGCCCGAAGGCCTGGTGCGAGCCCTCGCGGCCCTCACGGTCGGATGATTTCGCCCCGGCACAGACACGCCCTGTGGCGGCACCGCTTGTGGGGTCGGCGGAGGTGCTGTAAAGCGCGCCCCCTACAGCTGCGGCCTGCGGGCGTGGTGAAATTGGCAGACACGCCAGATTTAGGTTCTGGTGGCGCAAGCCGTGGGGGTTCAAGTCCCTCCGCCCGCACCAGTCTTCCGAACCGCGCCGGCACCCTCAGGGCCGGCGCTCGTCTTTGAACCCTCTCACGCCTTTCGTTCGACCCGGAGCCCAGACTTTCAATGCAGATCAACCAAACCCAGTCCGACGGGCTGAAGCAGGCTTTCTCCGTCACGCTGCCCTTCGCTGATCTCGAACAGAAGCGGCAGGCGCGGCTGGTTGAGCTGGGCCGCACCATCCGCCTGCCGGGCTTCCGGCCGGGCAAGGTGCCGATGTCCCTCCTGCAGAAGCGCTACGGCTCTGCGGTGATGGCCGAGGTCGCCGACGAGTCGGTGAACGAAGCGACCCGCCAGCTGCTCTCCGAGCGCGGCCTGCGCCCGGCCATGCAGCCCAAGGTCGACTTGGTTTCCGCGGGCGAGGACAAGGACCTGGAATTCACGCTCGAACTCGAGGTTCTGCCTGAGATCGAGGTGCCCAATCTCGGCGAAATCACGCTCACCCGCCTGAAGGCGGAGCCGGGTGACGAGGCGATCACCCAGGGTCTCGACAATCTGCTGAAAAGCCGCCGCAAGGAAATCGAGGTTACCGAAGAGCGCCCGGCCGCCCAGGGTGACGCGGTGGTGGTGGATTTCGTCGGCCGCATCGACGGCGTCGCCTTCGAGGGCGGCACGGCGCAGGACGTGCCGGTGGAACTCGGCGGTGCCGGCTTCATTCCGGGCTTCGCCGAAGGGATTGACGGCATCTCGGTGGGCGAAACCCGCACCATCAAGGTGACGTTTCCGGCCGAATACGGCTCGGCCGAGCTCGCCGGCAAGGACGCCGAGTTCGAGATCACGGCCAAGGGGCTGAAGCAGTTCGAGACGCCAGTGGCCGACGACGCGCTGGCGACCGAACTCGGCTTCGAGGATCTCGAGGACCTCCGCAAGTTCATCAAGGACCGTCTGCAGCGCGAACTCGATTCGGAGGCCCGCCAGAACATCAAGCGCCAGCTGCTCGATGCGCTCGCCGATCGTATCAGCTTTGCTGTTCCACCCAGCCTTTCCGAGAGCGAGTTCACCCAAATCTGGAACCGTCTCGAGGAAGAGAAGAAGGCCGGTCGCCTGGACGATGCCGACAAGGACAAGGACGAGGACACCCTGAAGGCCGAGTATCGGGCGATCGCCGACCGTCGCGTCCGCCTCGGGCTGCTGCTCGCCGAGATCGGCCAGAAGAACGGCATCACGGTCTCCAACGAGGAGCTGAACCGGGCGATCTTCCAGCATTCCATGATGTATGGCGCGCGCCAGCAGGAAGCGCTCGATATGTTCCGCAAGAACCCGCAGGCGGCGGAATTCCTGCGCGGCCCGATCTTCGAGGAGAAGGTCGTGGACTATGTGCTCGAGCTTGCGAAGGTCGAGGACAAGCCGGTGACGGCGGAAGAACTCGCGGCTGCGGTGGCGGCTGACGCCGAGGGCTGATCGGTCCCTCTTTTAATTTTGACGGAGCGGCCTCACATTGCGTTGAGGCTGTCTCTGTCTCGGCAATCTGCCGTCGCCATGCGGGGCGGCAGACGTCGGGGCCAGGGGCCTCTTGCGATACGGACAGGTTCATGAGGAAATGTCCGGGGAATCGCATCGCATCGCTCCGGGGGTCTCAACCCGGGCGGGGAAAGGACTGAGAATGCAAGACCGGGACCCTTTGACCGTCTTCAACAACACGCTGGTTCCGATCGTCGTCGAACAGACCTCGCGGGGCGAACGGTCCTACGACATCTATTCGCGCCTTCTGAAGGAGCGGATCATCTTCATGACCGGCCAGGTCTTCGACGAGATGAGCTCGCTGATCTGTGCACAGCTGCTGTTCCTGGAAAGCGAGAATCCGACCAAGGACATCGCCTTCTACATCAACAGCCCGGGCGGGGTCGTCACCTCCGGCCTCGCGATCTACGATACCATGCAATACATCCGTAGCCCCGTGAGCACCGTCTGCATCGGCCAGGCGGCATCCATGGGCAGCCTGCTGTTGACGGCGGGTGCCCCCGGCAAGCGCTTCGCCCTGCCCAATGCTCGGATCATGGTCCATCAGCCCTCGGGCGGTGCCCAGGGTCAGGCGACCGATATCCAGATCCAGGCCCAGGAAATCCTGCGGATCAGGCAGCGCCTGAACGAGATCTACGTGCGTCACACCGGCCAATCCCTCGACACGATCGAGAGGAAGCTGGAGCGTGACAGCTTCATGTCCGCGGTCGAGGCCCAGGAGTTCGGGCTGATCGACGAGGTTGTGGAAAGCCGTCCGGCGGGGCCGGACGAGCCCAAGGCGGCCTGACGGCAGGGTCCATTCCCGCCGGGCAAGGCTGCCCGGCGCGTCTGGCCCGAAACTTGGATGGCCTATCGCGCGTAGACTTCGATATGCCGCTGCTCGGGGCGCAGACCTACCGGACCTTCCCCCCGATCGGACCAAGGATAGACGTGATGGCGGACCCGCCAGCCGAGGGCGGCGGGGCCAGCACCTTGTTTCTTAATGCTTCCGGGGCGTAGTCTGGATGACCGGCGCCTGGGCCGCCCCGGGAGAGGAGCCTGCCATGAGCAAGACCAGCGACTCTAAGAACACCCTGTACTGCTCGTTCTGCGGCAAGTCCCAGCACGAAGTACGCAAGCTGATCGCGGGACCGACGGTCTTCATCTGCGACGAATGCGTCGAGCTCTGCATGGACATCATCCGTGAGGAGAACAAGACCCATCTCGTGAAGTCGCGCGATGGCGTGCCCACGCCGCGCGAAATTTGCAAGGTGCTGGACGATTATGTCATCGGTCAGTCACATGCGAAGAAGGTCCTGAGCGTCGCGGTTCATAATCATTACAAGCGTCTGGCCCATGGCCAGAAGCACAATGATGTGGAGATCGCGAAGTCCAACATCATGCTGCTCGGCCCAACCGGCTCCGGCAAGACGCTGCTAGCGCAGACGCTCGCCCGCATGCTGGACGTGCCCTTCACCATGGCGGATGCGACGACGCTGACGGAAGCCGGTTATGTCGGCGAGGATGTCGAGAACATCATCCTCAAGCTGCTCCAGGCGGCCGACTACAATGTCGAGCGGGCGCAGCGCGGCATTGTCTATATCGACGAGGTCGACAAGATCAGCCGCAAGTCGGACAACCCCTCCATCACGCGCGACGTGAGCGGCGAGGGCGTCCAGCAGGCGCTGCTCAAGATCATGGAGGGCACCGTCGCCTCGGTGCCGCCGCAGGGCGGCCGCAAGCATCCGCAGCAGGAATTCCTGCAGGTCGACACGACCAATATCCTGTTCATCTGCGGCGGCGCTTTCGCCGGCCTTGAAAAGATCATTTCGGCGCGCGGTCGCTCCACATCGATCGGGTTCGGCGCCAAAGTGATGGCGCCCGAGGATCGCAAACAGGGCGAGATTTTCCGCGATGTCGAGCCCGAGGACTTGCTCAAATACGGCCTGATTCCGGAATTCGTCGGCCGGCTCCCGGTGGTTGCCACACTGGAGGATCTCGACGAGGCCTCGCTCAAACGCATCTTGACCGAGCCGAAGAACGCGCTGGTCAAGCAATAT
Source organism: Acidisoma sp. (assembly GCF_035492295.1). GTDB lineage: Bacteria > Pseudomonadota > Alphaproteobacteria > Acetobacterales > Acetobacteraceae > Acidisoma. The sequence continues at coordinate 28,537 of NZ_DATJJK010000136.1, forward strand.
CAGCGAATGTTCGAAATGGAGACTGTCGATCTGACGCTCGCCGAAGAGGCGCTCGCGGCGATCGCCCGCAAGGCGATTGACCGCAAGACCGGCGCGCGCGGCCTGCGCTCGATCATGGAGAGCATCCTGCTCGATACCATGTTCGATTTGCCCAGCCTGGAAGGCGTCGAGGAAGTAGTGATCTCCCGCGAAGTGGTCGAGGGCAGCGCTCGGCCGCTCTATATCTACGCCGATCGCTCCGACCGCGCCGGAGATGCCGGCGGGGCGAGCGCCTGACGGGTGGGCGAAGCCCGGACCCGCGATTCGATCCGCGGCCCTTTGTCCCGCTGCCTGCCAAGTCGGTTTTGCCTGGAAAACCGGGCTTTCTTGACTCGCCCGCCGGGCAACGCCACCTATAGCGTTCAAGCGATGGAAATGTACGAGAAATCGCGTGGAATAGACCGGATGGCGAACGAGTCATATTAATAATCGCCGTTCCGGCCTTCGGGCAGTCCGTAGCAGCAGCGCCATCGGCGGGCCGCGAACGGGGGTGCCAAAACAAAAAGGAAGTGGGCCATGACAAGCGCCGCCAAACCTAAGCCGCTCGTGACCGGCGAAAGCCGCGCCTATCCGGTGCTGCCGCTGCGGGACATCGTTGTCTTCCCGCATATGATCGTTCCGCTCTTTGTCGGCCGCGAAAAGTCGATCAAGGCTCTCGAAGAAGTGATGCGTTCGGATACGTTCATTCTGCTGGCGACGCAGAAAAACGCGTCCGACGACGATCCGGCTCCCGATGCCATCTACAATGTGGGCACGCTCGCCAGCGTGCTGCAGCTGCTCAAGCTGCCCGACGGCACCGTGAAAGTGCTGGTCGAAGGCGCCGCGCGCGCGCAGGTGAAGAAGTACACCGACCGCGAAGAGTATTTCGAAGCCGAGGCCATGGTGGTGGCGGACTCGTACGGCGATCAGGTCGAGGCCGAGGCGCTTGCGCGCTCGGTCGTCAACGAGTTCGAAGGCTACGTGAAGCTGAACAAGAAAGTGTCGCCGGAAGTGATCGGCGTGGTTCAGCAAATTGAAGATTATGCCAAGCTGGCCGACACGGTCGCGTCGCATCTGGCCGTGAAAATTCCTGACAAGCAACTGATCTTGGAGACGCCGATTGTCACCGAGCGGTTGGAGAAGGTACTCGGCCTGATGGAGAGCGAGATCTCTGTCCTCCAGGTGGAAAAGCGCATCCGCACGCGGGTGAAGCGCCAGATGGAGAAGACGCAGCGCGAGTA
>NZ_DATJJK010000137.1:0-5683 GCF_035492295.1 Acidisoma sp.
CGCCTCACTGTGGGCGAGGCGGTGATGCGCATGGATCTCGCCGACCAGTCGGTCGTCATGTTCCGCAATGCCGTGACCGGGCAGTTCAATGTCGTCTATCGCCGACAGGACGGGCATATCGGCTGGATCGATCCTGCCGCTGACTGAACCTCGTTCCGCTGGAACAGAGCAAGCGCCTCGCCCTCACGGGCGGGGCGCTTTTGTTTCGGCTGACGTCAATCGAACTGGTTTGGAGAATTCCGCATGGAAAGCCGGTAGCTATGCATTCTTCGAAATGCCTCCTTGGAGCAGTGTTTTTTTACCCGACAGCCGGGCAGGGGAAGGATTTTACTATTATCGGCACTGATATTGTATTCCGAAGAAAAATCCTCCTCTTTAGGGGCCTAGCCTCCTGATTGAGGGCCTGATCGAGATGAATTCCACTCCCGCTACGCCTATCACCTCCGCCGAAGAGGCGGCCATCCGTCTTTGCGCCCAATTGCAGTCGCGCATCGCCGATCCCATGGATGCCTCGGCCGTCCTTCGCCTCGCCATGACCGAGGCTTTCGCGGGCGGCATCGCCATGGTCTCTTCCTTCGGCACGGAATCGGCCGTCCTGCTTCACATGGCGGCGGAGATCGATCCTGCCGTGCCGGTGATCTTCCTGGACACGGAAAAGCTTTTTCCGGAGACGTTGGAATACCGCGATCAGCTGGTGTCCCTGCTGGGTCTGCGCGACGTGCGCATCGTGAAGCCGGTGGTCTCTCAGGTCGCGCGGCATGATCCGGATGGCCGCCTCTGGCGCGAGCACGCTGACCGCTGCTGCAGCCTGCGCAAAACGCTGCCGCTGCAAACGGCGCTCGAAGGCTTCGATGCCTGGATCACCGGCCGCAAGCGTTTCCAGTCGGCGACGCGGCGCGGCGTCGGCCTCTTCGAGGCCGAGGCCTCGGGCCGGATCAAGGTCAATCCGCTGGCCTTCTGGTCCTCGGAGAAAATCGCGTCGGAATTCGAGGCGCGGGATCTGCCGCATCATCCGCTGGAGGCGTACGGCTTCCTCTCTGTCGGCTGCATGCCTTGCACGGCGCCGGTCGCCGCGGGCGAGGATGCTCGGGCCGGCCGCTGGCGCGGGCAGGCCAAGACGGAATGCGGCATCCATTTGCCCGCTCCCGCCTTCGCCTGATGCGAACGGTGCTCACGAAAAGGGCTCTCGCTTTTTGATCAGACCCTGAGGGGCCGGGCTCCTCGGTCAGGGTCTTGTGTCAGGCGGCTTCGCCGGCGCGCATCGCATCCGCCCGTCTCTCGTCTAAATGAAGGTCATGCGCCATGGCTGAGAGACACAGCCGCATGCCGCGGTCGGCCGCCGCCGGGTCCCGCTGCCTGATCGCTTCCAAAACGTCCCGATGGGCCGAAAAGGCGACGTCATAGGAATGCGCGGCGCCGGTCGAAAGCCGGAAGGCGGCGAGCAGGATCGACGAGACGGTCAGCCCCCATTGGGCGAGGAAAAGATTGGCGCTTGCGCGCAAGATCGCGACATGGAAATCGAGATCGGCCTGAACGCGTTCGTCCAGCGTCGTGGCGCGGGCCATGCTGTCAAGCGCCGCATCGATTTCGCCAAGTTGTTCGGCCGTAGCGCGCTGCGCGGCGAGGGCCGCCGCGCCGGGCTCGATGAGATGGCGGCATTCGAGAAGATGACGGACGAGATCTTCGTCCAGCCCCGGGCCGCACCAGCCGAGCAGTTCCGGGTCCATGAGGTTCCAGCTGGCGCGGGGCAGGATGCGCGTGCCCGTGCGGGGCCGCACTTCCAGCAGACCTTTGGCGGTCAGCACCTTGATCGCTTCCCTGAGCGCAGATCGGCTGACGCCGAGTTCAGCACTCAGGTCGTGCGTATTGGGCAGGTTGTCCCCAGGCGGAATCTCACCTGAAAGGATTCGCCGTGCAAGGGTCTCGACCACGTCCCGATGCACGCGGGGTCGGGAGGAAGCGGTTTGTTCAGCCAATGAAAAATCCGGACTTCTTCGGTGGACTACATATCATACCCCGGAACGACGTTAGGAATAGGGCAGACTGGATCTGCCGCCGCATGCCTTTCATCCGGTCACGACGAGGGTGGCTCTCGGCGGCGTGAACCGCTACTTCTCGGGGCGTTTCGTTGACCAAGAAGGATAGTTCCATGCGAGCTTCCGGCCGTGCCGCCGATGCCCTGCGCCCTGTTTCCATCACCACCGGCTTTTCCCGCCATGCGGAAGGCTCGGCGCTCATCCGCATGGGGCAGACCGAAGTCCTCTGCACCGCGAGCGTCGAGGGGCGGGTGCCGCCCTTCCTGCGTGGCCAGGGCCTGGGCTGGGTAACGGCGGAATATGGCATGCTGCCGCGCGCCACCCATAAGCGCGGCGAGCGCGAGGCGGCGCGGGGCAAGCAGTCTGGCCGCACCCAGGAGATTCAGCGCCTCATCGGCCGTTCCCTGCGCGCCGTGGTGGACCGCCGCGCCATGGGGGAGATGACGATCACCCTCGATTGCGACGTGCTCAACGCCGATGGCGGCACGCGCTGCGCCGCGATCACCGGCGCCTATGTCGCCCTTACCCTGGCATTCCGGCATCTTGTGGCACAGCGAGTGCTCGCCGCAGTGCCGCTGGTGGGACAGGTCGCCGCCGTCTCCTGCGGCATCCTGGGCGCCGAGGCACTGCTTGATCTCGACTACCAGGAGGATTCGGCGGCGGATGCGGACAGCAATTTCGTCCTCACCGCCGATGGCGGCATCGTCGAAATCCAGGCCACGGCCGAGCAGAAACCCTTCACGGAAGCGGATTGCCTTACCCTGATGGCTCTCGCCAAGGCGGGGACACGCGCCCTCTTCGTCGCCCAGAATATCGCCATCGAAGCCGCCGAAACGAGGGCGGTCTAATGGCGCGCCCGCTCGATCCCGGCTGCCGGCTGGTGCTGGCCAGCCACAATCCTGGCAAGCTGGTCGAAATCCGCAAGCTGCTGGAGCCTTGGGACATCCACGTCGTGCTGGCGAGCGAACTCGGCCTGCCCGAGCCCGAAGAGACCGAGACGACCTTTACCGGCAATGCCCGGTTGAAGGCCCAGGCGGCGGCCGAGGCCTCCCAACTGCCCGCGCTTTCGGACGACAGCGGCTTCTGTGTCGATGCGTTGCACGGCGCGCCGGGCGTCTATTCGGCACGTTGGGCGGGGCCGACCAAGAATTTCCGCGCCGCCATGGAGCGTGTGCATGCCGAAGCGGGCGAGGGTGGGCCGCGCGGCGCGCATTTCGTTTCGGTCCTCTGCCTCGCTTGGCCGGACGGGCACTACGAGCTTTTCGAAGGCAAGGTCGAAGGGGAATGGCTGTGGCCTCCGCGCGGCACGCGGGGCTTCGGCTACGACCCGATGTTCCGCCCTCATGGCGAGACCGAGACCTATGGCGAGATGGACCCGCTGCGGAAAACCGCGACCAGCCACCGGGCGCGCGCCTTCGGTGCGCTGGTGCGCGGCTCGCTTGGAGTGCCGCCAAAGGGCGAGAGCGTCGTCCTGTCCGACTGAACCGCCGGCGCAGACTGGTCAAAAAATACCTTAGCCGGTGCCGGCGATCAGCATATAGGGACCGGTCGAGGGATCGACGCCAAAGGCGATGGCGAGCCGCCCGTCCGAGAGATCGGCGGTCGAATAGCCGTCCAGCGTAAGGGACGCGCTGGTCCCGTTCACCGTTGTCGCATGCAGGGTGAGGCCGGTATAGCCGGCGGCACCCTGATTGTTCGCCCAGGCCATCGCGGTTGCGACAACCGGTGCCACGCCCCAGAGTGTCGCGAAGTCGCCCTGATGGAAATGCACGACCGTGGTCCAGATATCCTGGTTCGGCGGCGTCGCATTGACGAAAAAAGTGTCGTCGCCGCTGCCGCCGGTGAGGAAGTTCGAGCCCGCCCCGCCGTCGACCACGTTGGTGCCGTTCGTCACCGTGATGGCGTCATTGCCCGATCCCGTGGCGATGAACCAGTTCGGCGTCGTGGCGAGGATGTCGAGCCCATCGCTCGTGACATTGGCATAGGTGTTTTCCAGCCCGGCGACCGGCCCGATATAGGGCGAGCCGGTGGCGGCAACACTGCTTTGGGTCGTCGTATCGAAGACCGAGAGGGGCGCCATCGGCGCGTCGAGCTGGGCCGCCCAGCCGTCAATTTGGGAGACGGCGGAATCGGTCAGCTGCATGTTGAAACCGGTGCCGCCAATAGCGGTCGAGACCAGGCCATAAACGGTGGGCGTGCCGTTCGCCCCGAGCGCCCAGACCGGCCCGCCGCTCGATCCCGGGCCGAGCGCCTGCCCGACCAGGACGCTGAGATTCGGAATCTGGAACAGGTTCTGCGCCGGAGAGAGAAGCGCGCCATTGGCCGCGGCGGGATAGCCACTGACGTAGGCGACACCGCTGGTGAAATTGGAACCCAGCGCGAAGCTCGTCGCCCCCACCACCGGGCTGCCGAGCTTGATCAGGGCATAGTCCTGCTGCGTGGTGCTGAGCGTCTCCTCGCCACCGGCATCGGCAGTTGCGTTGTAGTCGTAGGAGAGCGCGTAGGCCTGACCGAAGGGTGCGGCGCCTTGGCTATAGCCGGCAGAAACCGTGATGTTCGTCGCGCTGCCAACTCCCTCCTGCCAGACGACATGTGCGGCGGTCAGGACCAGGTCCGGGGCGATGAGCACGCCCGAGGCTTGGTAGCGGCCGGAGCCGATCGTATCGGTGATGTAGACGATGCCGTTGAGGGGTGCGGAGCTATTGCCAGACATCGCCTATTCTTTCCCGCGGAAACGAAACGCCTCCGCAACTGATACCGAACGTCATTGAGTCTGACAACCTTCGGAGAGCGCCCGCTCAGCGGCTGCGTTTCTCCAGCGGCCGGGTTGTCACGTCCCGGCCGCTTTCATCCTTGAGCACGTCGACGACATAGAGTTCTGAGACAAGAACGAGGCCGGCTGCCGCAAGGGGCGTCGCCATGATGATGCCCATTGGCCCGAAGAGCGAGCCGAGGAAGGTCATCGAGAGGATGAGGAGTGCGGGCGGCAGCCGCACCATGCGGTCCTGCACGAGAGGCGAGACGACGTAGCCCTCGATGACATGGCAGATCGTGAAGACGACGAGGGTGAGAAAGGCCATGTGCAGGCTTTGGCCGAGGGCGATGGCGATGGCTGGAATGGCTGCGAGGATCGCGCCGAAATAGGGGACGAAGGTGAGGACGCCGGCGATGACGCCGAGGGCGAGCGCCATCGGCATGCCGATGATGACGAGGCCGATGACCGTGAAGATGCCGACGACGGCCATGTCGATGAGCTGGCCGAGGAACCACCAGCGCAGCACATGCGCGACCTTGTCCAGCACGGCGCGCCCGCGTGCGCGCCGCCCGGGTGGCAGCAGGGTCACCAGCCCGTTCACGTAAAGGCTGGGGTTGGCCGCGAAATAGAGCATGGTGACAATGAGGACGAAGAGACCGAGCAGCCCGCTGAGGGTCGAACTTGCGGCCGTCAGCATGGGTGCGGCCAGGCTTTGCGCCGCCTGTGCCCCCGTGTTGTTGATCTTTTGCAGAAGTTCCTTACCCCATGGCGTGTGGCCGTAGCGTGCGGTGAGGTCCTGCCCCTCCTTGGCGAGCGCGCTGACAAGGTCATAGCCCTGCTGGACCAGACGCGGCCCGACCCAGAAACAGAAGCCGAAGATCGCGACCGCTAC
>NZ_DATJJK010000138.1:0-4569 GCF_035492295.1 Acidisoma sp.
ACGCCGGAGCGGGTTATTTAAGCCAGCCCAGTCCGTGCTGATTCCCGCTGAGATCTGACCCGGGCGGGTAGGATGGGGATGCGGACGAAAACTTGGACTGATTTTTACACTTTAAGCCCAAGACTCTCCCGATATTCGATAGGGCTGAGAGAGCCAAGAGAGATCTTGATCCGCTTTTTATTGTACCAGCGAATGTAGGAATCGACAGCTTCAACGAATTGTTGAAGCGTAGTTGTCGTCCAGTCTCTGGGGCGTCTCTTCGATGGTTTTGTCGAATACACCAAACGCGTCTCCCCGACTTGCCTCGTGCACCTGGAGCGCTGCCGCTACAGCGTGCCTGCTTCCTTTGCCAACCGTCCGGTCAGTATTCGCGTCTACCCCGACCGGCTGGTGATCGCCGCGGAAGGTCAGATCCTCTGCGAGCATCCTCGCATCATCGGCCGCTCTCATGGCGCCCTAGGGCAGACGGTGTACGACTGGCGTCACTACCTTGCGGTGCTCCAACCTAAGCCTGGAGCCTTGCGGAAGGGTGCGCCGTTCCAGGAGCTGCCGGATGCCTTCAGACGGCTGCAGCAGCGGTTGATGCGTGCCCCTGGCGGCGATCGCGAGATGGTCGGGGTCCTGGCGCTTGTCCTGCACCACGACGAACTGGCCGTCCTGGACGCCGTCGAACTTGCTCTGGAGGACGGGGTTCCCTCCAAAACTCATATCCTCAACCATCTCCACCGCCTGACGGATAGCAAGACACCTATCCCAACTCCGGTCAGAGCGCCGCAGGCCTTGGTGCTGAGCCAGGAGCCGATCGCCGATGTCGGCCGTTACGACAGCCTTCGGCAGGACGGGGATCCTGTTTGCCGATTCATGCGACTCGCACTTCGATACATCGATGTCGCCGGAGGGCCGTCCACCCTTTAACTGCCGTAACGAGTCTCAGGTTAACTTTCAAACCTCGCTCTGCAGGATAATCTCGCCATTAATTGTCGGTCGACAAAGGTCATGCGGTTAGCCCAGGTACCCGATGCTGTTCAGCAGCCGCACGAGCGTGGCGGCCACCGCGTCGATGCGTGCGTCAGCGATGCCGACGCGGCGCCCGATGAATAGGCGGCCATTTTCGAGTGGCGGCGAGGCCTCCATGATCCGCACGTCGCCGCCGATCGCGTAGCGCTCGGCCATTTGGCGCGGCAACAAGCCGGCGCCGATTCCGCCGGCTACCAGCTCCCCGATCAGTGGCACGCTGGTGCAAATCGAGAGGCGCTCCGGCGTCAGTCCGGCCGTGGCGAACCAGCCGGCGATCTGCCGGTGCATGGCCGAAGGCGGTGGGTTGGAAATCACCGGCCGCGGCGCCAGAGCAGCCGGGGTCAGTGTGGCGTCAATGTCCCAGCACGCAGGGATCGCCCAGGTGGTGGGCTGGGAACCAAGCGGCTGCATGGCCAGCTGTTCGTCCCCTATGGGGTTGAGCATCACCGCCACGTCCAGCGTGCTCATCAGCAGCGCTGCCTCCAGCATGTAGCTGGTGGTCACCACCCATTCCGGGCGCAGCGCCGGGAAATCCGCCTCCAACGCCCGCAACAGCGGTGGCAGGCAGGTGACCGCGAAGCCGTCGGCCAAGCCGACCCGAATCACCCCGGCCACGTCGGCGATGGGTGCCTGGCCCAGCATGGCCGTCACCTCGCCGATGACGGCACTGGCGCGCGGCAGCAGTGCGCGACCCTCCGGCGTCGGTCGCAAACCGCGCGCCGTGCGCTCCAGCAAAGGCGTTCCTATCGCCTCTGCCAGCTCCTTCAGCCGCAGGGAAATGGTGGGTTGGGAAATATGCAGATGCGCTGCCGCCCGCAGGGCCGAACCCAGTTGGGCGGTCCAATAAAAGGCTTCCAGCTGGGGAATGGTGACCCGCATATTCAGAATTTTCAATATCGCTGCTTAGAAACAACTCATTTGATTGGCTCCGTCAATGACGGAAGATGATGCTGGAACAGGCGGCGCCAGCCCGCCGACGGGAGGACAGGACGATGGGCGACCGGCCCGACATCATCGCCAAGGCAGCACGGCGGATCCTGCCGATCGTCCTGCTCTGCTACATCGCGGCCTTTCTGGACCGCGTGAATATCGGGTTCGCGGCGCTGACCATGAACAAGGACCTGGGCTTCTCCGCCTCGGTCTTCGGCTTCGGAGCCGGTATTTTCTTCCTCGGCTACGTTGTCTGCGAACTGCCCAGCAACCTGCTGCTGGTGCGCTTTGGCGCCCGCGCCTGGATTGCGCGGATCATGATCACCTGGGGCATCCTCTCGGCGGCTACCGCCTTCGTCTGGAGCCCGGCGAGCTTCTACATCGTGCGCATCCTGCTGGGCGCCGCGGAAGCCGGGCTCTTTCCGGGCATGATCTTCTTCCTCACTTTGTGGTTCCCGCGCGCCTGGCGCGGCCGGATGTTTGCCACTTTCAACATCGCCGTGCCGCTGTCCTCCATTATAGGCGCGCCGGTCTCCGGTCTCATCCTGACTGGGCTGAACGGCGCTGCCGGCCTTGCTGGCTGGCAATGGGTGTTTTTGCTGGAGGGCCTGCCCGCCGTCGTCATGGGACTGGTGGTGATGGTAGCGCTGCCGGGCGAGCCGCGTGCGGCCACCTTCCTAGAACCCGAGGAGCGCCTATGGCTGGCGGGCCGGGTCGCCGCCGAGCGGGCGGAGCAGGAAGCCGTTCAGCACTTCGGGGTGCTGCGCGCGCTCACCGACCCGCGGGTGCTGCTGATGTGCGTTATCGCCGTGGGCCTGGTCTGGGGCACGACCGGAATCGCGATCTGGATGCCGCAGTTCGTCAAGGCCTTCGGCCTGTCGAACCTGCAGACGGGCTTCGTCGCGGCTATCCCTCCGGTGTTCATGGCCATCGCGATGATTCTGGTGGGCCGCAGCGCCGACCGCACCGGTGAGCGCGTATGGCACACCGCCGGTCCCTTCCTAGCCAGTGCCGTCGGCTTCGTTATCGCCGCCTTCGCCGCCGGCCCGGTGTGGGGCATGGTCGGACTGACGATCGGCGCCGCCGGCATCGGTGGGGCTTCGCCCAACATCTGGATCTTCCCCAGCACGCTGCTGACCGGCGCGGCCGCGGCGGCGGGCATCGCCCTGATCAACTCGGTCGGCAGCACCGGCGGCTTCTTCGGTCCCGCGGTCATCGGTTGGATACGCGACGCCACCGGTGGCTTCTCCGGCGCCATGCTCGTGCTGGCAGCGGTCATGACGATCACCGCCCTGTGCTTGATCATCCTCGGCCGCGCCATGCGCTCCACGATCAGAGCCCACGCCGCCCCCGGCAAGCTCCCAGCGTGAAGGCATCCCTGACATGACGACGATACAGAGCATCCGCCTGTTCCACCTCTCCGCGAAACTCGACAATCCGATCGGCAACGCCGTCGTCACCTTCGACCGTCGCGATACGCTGCTCGTGCACGTGACCGCGTCAGACGGCACCACGGACTGGGGTGAGAGCTGGGCTTCCCCGACAGAGGTGGCGGGGGTGATCGGCGCGCGCCTGGCCCCGGTGCTGCTGGGGCAGAACGCGCTGCGGCCGGGCCGGCTGTGGCAGCGCATGCAGGCTGCCTGCGGCTGGGACCGGCTAGGCACCACCATGATGGCGGTGGCCGCGCTTGACATAGCTTTGCATGACCTTGCTGCGCGGCTGCAAGGCGTGCCGGTCAGCGACCTTTTGGGCGGAGTCCTGCGCGACCGCGTGCCCGCCTATGCCAGCGGGCCCTTCTTCCGCCCGGGCGGCCATCCCTTCCGCACCTACGCGGTGGAGGCGGAAGCCTATTTGCGCGAGGGCTATCGTGCGGTGAAACTGCGCATCGGCTTCGCCCCGCACGATGACGCCAAGGTGGTGCAGGATGTGCGCCGCGCGTTGGGGGAAGAAACCGGGCTGATGGTGGATTTCAACCAGTCGGTCACCCCGCGCGCCGCGCTGCAGACGGCCGGCATGATGCAGGCGGCCAACCTTATCTGGATCGAGGAACCGGCCTTGCCTGCCGACCTGGAGGGCTACCGCCTGCTGTCAGGCCACATGGCGCCGGCCCTGGCAGGGGGCGAAACCTTCGGCGCTGCCAGCCAGTTCCGGCCTTTTTTGGAGTCTAACTGCCTGGACGTGCTGCAGCCCGACATCGCCCTATGCGGTGGACTGTCGGGCGTCGCCCGCGTGGCCATGCTGGCGGAACTTTTCGCGCGGCCGCTGCTGCCGCATGTCTGGGGCAGTACGGTGAATTTCCACGCCGCCCTGCACCTGACCGCCTGCCTGCCGGCCGTGCGGGGCGGCGGCTTCTCCCCCTTCCCGTGGATGGAGGTGGATATGGGACCGAACCCACTGCTTGATCTGTGCGGCCGGCCAGCGCCTGGGGCGGACGGCATGCTCGGGGTTCCACAGGGTCCGGGTCTGGGCTGCGACCTGACCGCAGAGGCGATCGCGCCTTATGTCGTCTGGAGCCGGGTAATCGAGATGGAATGAAGGCTCCTCTTTCTTCCGGGCGATTGACCCCGCTGCCGAAGACAAGTTGCTCGCTGATGCGCGAGCAAATCGGCGCCCAGCGTGTGA
>NZ_DATJJK010000139.1:0-3964 GCF_035492295.1 Acidisoma sp.
GCTTCAAATGCGATGTCCTCTGGTCGCAGCTCGATGCGCTCTATTTTTCCTATGTCGCTCCAGGCTTCATCCCGCCCGGTTGCTTTCGGCCAGAAGCCGCCTGAGGGGAATACGGATCATGACCCCAGATAGCGTGCCGAGCTTTCCGCGGGGCGTGAAATACCGCCTCGATGCCGCGCGCGGCGCTTGGGTCCTGCTGACGCCGGAGCGCGCGATGATGCCGGACGAGAACGCCCAGGCGGTGCTCTCCGGCATCGACGGCACGCGGACCGTGGGCGATATCGTGAACGATCTCGCGGCGCGCTATCAGGCGCCGGCCGATGTCATCATGGCCGATGTCCTCGAACTGCTGAGCGACCTGGCGGCGCGCGGCGTGATCGTCGACCGGAGTGAGGGAGCATGAGCGCCATTCCTCTCCCCATGGCTTTGGTGGCCGAGGTTACGCATCGCTGCCCGCTGCGCTGCCCCTATTGCTCCAATCCTCTGGAACTGGCCGGCGCCCGCCAGGAAATCTCGACCGCCGACTGGGTCCGCGTCTTCAGCGAGGCGGCCGCACTCGGCGTGCTGCATCTGCATCTCTCGGGTGGCGAACCGACGGCCCGCAGCGACCTCGCCGAACTCGTGCGCGCGGCCTCGTCGGTCGGGCTCTATGTCAACCTCATCACCTCCGGTGTCATGCTGGACGAGAGGAGCATGGCGCAGCTTGCCGAAGCCGGGCTCGATCACGTCCAGCTCTCCTTCCAGCACGCCGATGCGGCGGAAGGCGAGCGGATCGGCGGCATGCGCGGCGCCCAGGCGCACAAGCTGGGGGCCGCGCGTCTGGTCAGGGCCGCCGGCCTGCCGCTCACCTGCAACTTCGTCATCCATCGCCAGAATGCACGGGATGTCGCTTCGATGATCGCGCTAGCCGCCGAACTCGGCGCCCAGCGGGTTGAGATCGCGCATACGCAGTACTACGGATGGGGCCTGGTCAACCGCGATGCGCTTCTGCCGGACGAGGAAGATCTCCGCGCCGCGACGGCTGCCGTGGAGGCGGGGCGCGCACGTCATGCCGGCCGCATGGCGATCGACTATGTGACGCCCGATTATTACGGCGACCAGCCCAAACCCTGCATGGACGGTTGGGGGCGGCGCTTCATCGTCATCGGTCCGCAGGGACGGGCGCTGCCGTGCCACGCGGCGGAAAGCATTCCGGGCCTCACCTTTCCCAATGTGCGGGAGAGGACGCTCGCCGATATCTGGCTGAGCGATCCAGCCTTCCAAAAGTTCCGTGGCACGGATTGGATGCCGGAACCCTGCCAGAGTTGTGCCTTCAAAGAGAAGGATTGGGGCGGATGCCGGTGTCAGGCGCTGGCATTGGCAGGCGATGCCGCCGCCACCGATCCCGTCTGCGCCCGATCATCCAAGCATGACGACCTGCGGCGGCTGATCGCGGCGCGCGCGTCCGAGCCGCCGGCATTCATCTTCCGGCACAACGCCAAATCTGCACGCCCATGAAGGAAAGCAAGGCGATGACCGCGACCGCGCGACCACCGATCATAGTAATCATAACAAGCATCATTCTGGGCCTCGTCGGCCTCTACCTCGGTTTGGGTGGCGCCTGGCTCGTCGCCATCGGCGGCTCCGCCTACTACCTCATCGCCGGAATTCTGATTTTCGTGACGGCCATCCTCGTCTGGCGTCGCCGGGCGGCTGCCTTCTGGCTCTATGCCGCCGTGCTGCTGGGCACGCTCATCTGGGCAATCATCGAGGTCGGCTTTGATTTCTGGCAGCTTGCCCCGCGTGGTGACGTCATCGCGCCGCTCGGGGTCTGGCTGCTGCTGCCCTTCGTCGGCCGCCGCATCGCGACCCCGGCTCTGGGTGGCAAGGCTGCCCTCGGCTTCACAGTGCTGCTCGCCATCATCACACTTGGTGTGGCGCTGCCGCGGGACAATCACGCCATCCGCGGCATCGCGCAGAACGGCAACCAGCCGCCTGGCACTATCGCCGCGGTCGATTGGCCGGCCTATGGCGGCACCAACTGGGGCAACCGCTTCTCCGGTCTCGACCAGATCACGCCCGCGAATGTCGGCAAGCTCAAGCTCGCCTGGCAGTTCCGCACCGGCGACATGCAGGGGCCGAACGACCCGGTGGAGACGACGGACGAGAATACGCCGCTCAAGATCGGCAATACGCTCTACGCCTGCTCGCCGCACCAGATTCTCTTCGCGATCGACGCGGCGACCGGCAAGCTCCGCTGGAAATTCGATCCGAAGATCAAGGACAATCCGACCTTCCAGCATCTCACCTGCCGCGGCGTCTCCTATCATGAGACGGCGGCCGATGCGACGACGGTCGCGGGACAGCCGGCGCCGACCGATTGCCCTCGCCGTCTGTTCCTGCCGACCGATACCGGCCTTCTCTATGCCGTCAATGCGGATAACGGATCTCTGTGCGAAAGCTTCGGCGATCACGGACAGGTCGATCTGAAATACGGCAGCCCTTACCAGACCGCCGGCTTCTATGAGGGCACCTCGCCGCCGGCTGTCGGTAGCCAGGTCATCGTCATGGGCGGTTCGGTCATTGATAACTGGTCGAAGAAAGTGCCCTCGGGCGCGATCCGTGCCTATGACGTCTACTCCGGCAAGTTGCTCTGGGTCTTCGACGCCGGCAATCCCGATCCCAATGAAATGCCCTCGGCGACGCACCAGCTGACCGCGGGCTCGCCCAATGCCTGGGCTCCGGCCGTGATCGACGAGAAACTCGGCATGGTCTATCTGCCGCTCGGCACAGGAGCGAATGACATCTGGGGCGGGAACCGCACACCGGATGAGGAGCGTTACGATTCCGCGCTCGTGGCGCTCGATATCAAGACCGGCAAGCTCGTCTGGTCCTTTCAGAACGTGCATCACGATCTCTGGGACATGGATGTCCCAGCCCAGCCGAGCATTGCGGACGTGCAGACGGCAAACGGTGTCGTGCCTGCCATCTACGTGCCTGCCAAGACCGGCAATATCTTCGTGCTGGATCGCCGCAACGGCCATCTGATCGTGCCGGCGCCGGAGACGGCGGTGCCGCAGACGGCCGCACCCGGAGACCATGTCGCGCCGACGCAGCCCTTCTCGGACCTCTCCTTCCGGCCGCGGAAGAACCTGACGGGCGCCAATATGTGGGGTGCCACGACCTTCGATCAGCTGGCCTGCCGCATCAAGTTCCATTCGCTGAAATATGAGGGTCCGTTCACGCCGCCCTCCGTCCAGGGGACGCTCGTTTTCCCGGGCAACCTCGGCATGTTCGAATGGGGCGGCATCTCGATTGACCAGAAGGACCAGCTCGCCATTGCCAATCCGATGGGCATTCCCTTCGTCTCGCGCCTCATTCCGCGTGGGCCGAAGAACCCGGCCGAGCCCTCTGCCAGCCTGCCGGCGGGAACCGAGAGCGGCGTGCAGCCCATGTTCGGCGCGCGCTTCGGCGTGAAGCTGAACGTCTTCCTCTCGCCGCTCGGCATCCCCTGCCTGGCGCCGCCCTGGGGCAACATCGCTGCCCTCGATCTGCGCACCAACAAAGTGGTGTGGGAGCACCGGGTCGGCACCATCCGAGACGAGACCCCCATCCCGCTGCCCTTCAACCTCGGCACGCCGATGCTGGGCGGGCCGCTTGCCACGGCCGGCGGCGTCACCTTCCTGACGTCCACGATGGATTATTACATCCGCGCCTTCGATATGAAGAACGGCAAACTGCTGTGGCAGGACCGTCTGCCCGCAGGCGGTCAGTCCACGCCGATGACTTATTCGGTGGGTGGCAAGCAGTATATCGTCACCGTCGATGGTGGCCACGGCTCGTTCGGCACCAAGATCGGCGACTATATCCGCGCCTATGCCTTGCCTGACGGAAGCTGAATGACAGCAGACGGGAAGGGGCCTTTGCCTCGTCCCGCAGATGCGGCGAACGCCGGCCGGTCACCCCCGGCCGGCGTTTTGCGTTC
>NZ_DATJJK010000140.1:0-37546 GCF_035492295.1 Acidisoma sp.
CTCGATCTCCCGCACCGCACGCGCGTCTCTATCGTCATAAGGGCGCACCGCGATCTTGAAGCTATCGCTGGCATCATGATCCGCCTGACCGGGGATGATCATGATGCCCTTGGTGCCGACGAGGCTGTCTTCCTGGCGCGCAGCGTTGAGGCCGTCGCTCGAGATGTCAGTCGCCTGCGGGAAGCTATGGAGCGGGAGATGGAGGCATGACCGCCGAGATCATTTCCCTGGCCGATCGCCGGGCCGGCAAGGGTGCTCACAGTATGAGCACCCTATCGGAGGACCAAGCTGCACGGCCACGGCGCCGAGGCTCCAAGGGAGATAAGCCCTCGATTCTGGAACTGATCCACGAGATTGCGGATGACCTCGGGATTGATATCGAGGCTCCCTTCCGGACCAAGCCGGGGAGCAGGCCGCAATGACCGCCACCGTAAACCCCGAAGACCGCGCCCTCCACGCCAAGATGCTGATTCAAGGCGCGGTAGACGAACTGGCGCGATGGATGGACCTGCCGGACCAGGCCGAGGCCCGCACCGCTGCCCTGGGCGCGTCGTTGCATTACTTGTTCGAGATTGCGGCTGAGCGCTACGGCGAGGACGGGGTGCGGTTCCTGGGAAACCTGGTGCCGTCCTACGTCTGCCACGCGCTTACGGGCGAGCTGCCGGAGGACGAGGAGCCATGACCCGTCCCTTTGTCATCCCCGTGAAGCTCGGCGAGCGCAATCCGCCGATCAAACTACCGAAGCCGGGGAAGGGGTCATGACCTCCACGGATGAGGATGAAAAGGATGCTCATACTGTGAGCACCCTTAGCGAGAGCGCCGCGGCTGCGCGAAACCATACCCTCAACAGTAATGAGGGCATCCAGCAGCACCGTCGGCCCTGCTTCGTCGACACGATGCGGCCGATCACCCCGGCTGAGACCGACGCCTGGCGCTTCTATTTGAACCTGCACCGGGACGCTTGGCGGCCGGCCCGCGCCATGTTCCGGGCGGTGTGTTCTCAGAGCGCATCGCCTGGGGAGGCGCTGCTCGCCTTCGTCGCGGCGTCGGGGCTGCCTAGCGGTGCAGCCACGACGCTGGAGGCGATACTCCAGGCGTTGGCGAAGGAGGGGTAGTAGGATCTGAGGGGGCGAGGGCAAAACCCTCGCCCTAACCGGTGGGCTTCTCTTGTCGCGTCAGGGTAGTGAAGGGAAGGGAAGGGCGAGGATGGGCTCTATCTGAGGTGCAGGTAGATTAAGCGGGGGGGAACGCGACCTGCCTGCAAATATCAGCATGCTCCATCAATTCTCCGACCTGACGAGAATTAGGGAATTGTACCAAAACGACTTGGATGCCTGCCTTTCTAGCATGTTTAAAGGCCGGTACACAGTCCGTATCTGCCGTCACGATGATGAAGCGATCTACGGACCTTGAATCGGAGTAGCTCGCAATATCGAGTCCGATTCTCATATCGACGCCCTTTTGCTCAAAGACGGGCTGGAAGTCACTGTCGGATAGCGTAGCGGGTGTGATTGGAGTTCTTTTGGGCTTGAATCCGCGGAATTTTAAAATACCCAAACGGATCGCGAAAAAGTCTTTTTTGCCCAGCTCCCTTAACCAATTGTTGTTGGCCGTGTAGGATTTGGTTTGGCCGCTTACCGGAAGAGGAACGTCGCCCTCGAAAAGCGCGCAGTCATAGTACAGAACCCTTATAAGATCCTCATCTGCGATAACGCAGGCGTGTGCCAGTTTCTCAATGTAATCTGGATTGTAGGCTACATTATGCTGCCTAACCAAAACTCTGGCATGGCCGCCGTCAATCAAGACGACAACTTTTTTCATACTACCTCGGAAACTGAAAACCCCCCGCCCCATGTTCAGGGCGAGGGGTTTCTTATAATGGGTAGCCCGCCTACGGGCGTAACGGATGGACAGAGAATGATTCTTCGTCCGACCAAAGTCAAGTCGTCTCACCAAAAATCACCTCACTTATGCCCGTGCTCCCTTATCGCTCCATTGTCCCAGGCGCCTTCTTTCGTCTGGATGAGGCCCGCAGGCGTTCGTCGTCATGTCGCAACCATGTCGCACGGACTCGCCGCTATCCATTGGAATTCGTTGGAATTCAATGTGTTGGGTTGCGACAAGATGCGGCATGAAAAAGCCCCTGCGGCAAGGGGCTGTTCTCATCTAAGCTATTGATTTAATTTAGGAAATCCTGGTAGCGGCGGACGGATTTGAACCGCCGACCAAGGGATTATGATTCCCCTGCTCTACCGCTGAGCTACGCCGCCATACCAGATCCCGCAGCGTCAATCGCCGCGCGGTGCGTGCGGATAGCGCCCGGGCGAGTTCGCGTCAACCCGCCTCCTCGGCATGGGCGCGTGACGCCGGACGGCCCGGGTAATCTTCGTCCACGAGGAAGGGGTAGGGGCCAGGAAAGCGCTCCACATAGGCGGTATGGGTCGCGATTCCGGCCCCGGGGATCGCCAGATGGAGATGATAGGCCGGGGGCTCCAGCACCAGGCGCGCTTCCGCGCCCAAACGAAAATCGAGCTCCGTTTGATGCACGATGGCGGGAGCGACGATGACGATCGCATGCCCCAACCGCCCGACGATCGATCGGTGATGATGACCGGTAAGAATCCGTTCGACCTGGGGATGCCGCTCGAGCAGCGCGCCAAATTCTGCCGTGTTGCGCAGCCAGATGCCGTCCATGTCGGACACACCGGTGAGCATCGGAGGATGATGCAGGACCAGCATTGTGGGCCGGTCAGGCTGAGCGGACAGGGTGCGGTCGAGGAAGGCCAGTCGCTCCGGGCAGAGCAGACCGTATCCGGCCCCGGGGACCACCGAATCGAGCATGACGATGCGGACGGGCAGATCTTCGACCGCATATTGCACGAAGTCCGGATCGGCCGTGACGCCGGGGAGATGGCCAAGGCCTTCGCGGAAATTGTCCCGTCGGTCATGATTGCCTGGGACGACGTAGACAGGCATTGGGGCGAGCCGCTGCAGGAGCTTCGCCGCCATCCGATATTCCTCGGGCCGGCCGCATTCCGTGACGTCTCCGGAGATGATGACGGCGTCCGGCCGCGGGTCGAGGCCCGCGATCACGGCAAGCGCGCGCTCCACCAGCATATTGGTTTCGACCACGCGGGCCGCCGGAACCCCATAGGGGCGGATATGCAGGTCGGACAATTGGGCGATAAGCATGGGGTGGCGGTCTCTCGGCTCTGAAAGTGCCGAAACTAAGTGCCGACGGCGCGGAGTTCCACGGGCCTTTCGATGAAACCGCCGCCAAGCACGCGCTCACCCTGATAGAAGACGCAGCCCTGGCCGGGCGCCGGAAGTGCCGGCTCGTCCAGCAGCACCTGTGCAGCCCCGCCCGGAAGCGGGATCACGCGTGCGCCGGCGAGTTCGGCCCGGGCCCGCAGCTTCACGGACATGCGGAGGCCCTCCGCCGGAGCATCGGCCAGCCAGTTCACCTCGCGCAGCCGCACCTCCCGCACGCCCTGGGCGCGCGGTCCGACGATGACGCGGCGGCGCGCGGGGTCGAGTTGCGTGACGACCGGGGCGGCCTCGCCCTCACGCCGGGGAAGGCCGAGGCGCTTGGCCTGGCCCACCGTGTAACGAGCGATACCTTCATGCTGGCCAAGCACGTGGCCTTCGGCATCGACGATCTCGCCCGGCTGCATCGCCTCCGGCCGCAGCTTGGCCACAACCTCTGTATAGCTTCCCTGGGGCACGAAGCAGATGTCCTGACTGTCGGGCTTCACCGCCACCTCAAGGCCGAGGCGGGCCGCCTCGGCGCGCACGGCCGCCTTGTCAGACATCGCGCCGAGCGGGAAACGGCTGAAGGCGAGCTGCTCGCGCGTCGTCGCGAACAGGAACCAGCTCTGGTCCCGCGCCGGGTCCACCGCCCGGTGCAGTTCCGGCCCGTCTGGCCCTTCGACACGGCGGACATAATGGCCGGTCGCCATCGCCTCTGCGCCCAGATCGCGTGCCATGGCGATGAGGTCGCCGAATTTCACACTCTGGTTGCAGCGGACACAGGGGACCGGGGTTTCGCCGGTGGCGTAGCTCGCCGCGAAATCCGCCATCACCGCGTCGCGGAACCGTGCCTCGGCATCGATCACGTAATGCGGAATGCCGAGACGGTCCGCCACGCGCTTCGCATCGTGGATGTCCTCCCCCGCGCAGCAAGCGCCTTTGCGCTTCGCTGCCGCGCCATGGTCGTATAGCTGCAAGGTCACGCCGATGACCTCGTGGCCTTCCTGCGCGAGCAGGCCGGCGACGACGGAACTATCCACCCCGCCGGACATGGCGACGACGATACGCATGCGGCAAATCCTCTTCGGTCCGAGCCGTGAATCAGACCGTGATCACTAAGTTGGAGCTCAGCCCTCTTCTATCGTGACGGTCGTGATCCTGCCACGCACTTTCGGAGATGGCCGCGTCTCGGCCGGCGGCGGGGATTTGGGCCGGAAGGCACACCAGGGGGCGGCGTTGCATCGCCAGCATTCGGGCAGGCGCGCCTTGCAGATATAGCGCCCGTGCAGGATCAGCCAGTGATGGGCATGCATCAGCATGTCCGCGGGGATACGCTGCAGCAGCAGATCCTCCACCGCGCGCGGTGTTTTGCCCGGTGCCAGGCCGGTGCGATTGCCGAGGCGGAAAAGATGGGTGTCGACCGCGATGGTCGGCTCTCCGAAGGCGACGTTGAGCACGACATTCGCGGTCTTGCGCCCGACGCCCGGAAGCGCCTCCAGCGCCTCCCGGTCATGCGGAACTTCGCCACCATGCTCGGCAATGAGCTTTTCAGAAAGGGCGATGACGTTGCGCGCCTTGGCCTGCCAGAGGCCGATCGACTTGATGGAGCGGCCGAGCCCTTCCACTCCGAGGGCGGCCATCTTGGCGGGCGTATCCGCGATCTTGAAGAGGGGGCCGGTCGCGCGGTTGACGGCCGCATCCGTC
The DNA here is from genome assembly GCF_035492295.1 of Acidisoma sp. Taxonomy (GTDB): domain Bacteria; phylum Pseudomonadota; class Alphaproteobacteria; order Acetobacterales; family Acetobacteraceae; genus Acidisoma. The sequence goes on from NZ_DATJJK010000140.1 coordinate 4,954, forward strand.
GCCTGCGCCGAGAGGACGACAGCGACGAGCAGCGTATAGACATCTGCATAAACGAGTTCGGTCTTGGCATCCGGCCAGTGCGCCGCGAGCGCCTCCAGGAAGGGGCGGACATTCTTCACCGGCATGCGGGGTGCCGCCCGGGGCTTGGGTTCCGGGATCGCGGCTTTAGCCATCAGGGCAACTTTCGGCGCGAAAAGGCTTCTTCATACAGAAGCGGCTCCGCCTCCGGGACCTGAAAGAGGTCTCGGAGGCGGAGCCGCGCTTCAGCCAAGCGGAAAGGCTCAGGCCTTTTCGGCGATATGGGCGAGTAGGAAGTCCCGGAAAACGGCGACGCGCTTGGAATTCCGCAGCTCCTCCGGATAGACGAAGAAGACGTCGACTTTCGGCGCCTTCACATCCTGCAGTACGGTGACGAGGCCTTCGGTATCGCGACCGAGATAGTCGGGCAGGACGCCGATGCCGAGACCCGAGCGGAGGGCGAGGGCCATGCCGTGCAGGTTGTTGAGTTCGAGCGCGGCGCGGCGCGGATTGCCCGGCCGGCGTCCGGCTTCGGCCAGCCAGTTGATGTCCTCGACCGGCGGGCGATAACCGCCGAAGAGAATAATTTTGTGGTTGTCGAGATCCTCCGGCGTCTGAGGCGTACCGTGTTTCTTGAGGTATTCGGGCGACGCGTAGACGGTCCAGTGGATGTCCATGAGGTGCCGCTGCACGAGATCCGGCTGCTTCGGCGGATGCATGCGGATCGCGACGTCTGCCTCCCGCATGGCGAGATCAAGATCCCCGTCATCGAGCAGGAGGGACATGGTCACTTCCGGATATTGCTCCAAGAAAGCCTGACAGCGGGAGGCCAGCCAGATAGAGCCGAAGCCGACGGTCGTCGTCACCTTCAAGCGGCCGGCCGGCTTCTCCTTGCTTTCGGTGAGCAGCGCCTCGGTCATGGCGAGCTTTGCGAACACTTCGCGCACCGTGCGGTTCAGCGCCTCGCCCTGTTCGGTCAGGATCAGGCCGCGGGCATGGCGATGGAAAAGCGGGACCTGGAGCGCTTCCTCAAGGGCGGAAATCTGGCGAGATACGGCAGACTGGCTGAGGTTCAGAGTATCACCGGCATGCGTGAAGCTGCCCGCTTCCGCCACCGAGTGGAAAACCCTTAGTTTGTCCCAATCCATCGTGCCGTTTCCAATCAACTCGTCATAAGGTTCATTTGGTTGGTGGCGCGGCAATCCACACCACCTCGAACAGGCTTAATAAGCCGCAACCGACACTTTCGAAATGCTGTGCGTGAGCCATTTTTCTGCATCGAGCGCCGCCATGCAGCCGGAAGCGGCCGCAGTCACGGCTTGTCTATAGATTCGGTCCTGAACGTCACCCGCCGCAAAGACGCCGGGAACGGAGGTTCGGGTAGTGCCGGTCTCGGTCAGGATATAGCCGTCGGGATCAAGATCGAGGGCGTCGCGGAAAACGGTCGTATTCGGTGAATGGCCGATGGCGACGAAGACGCCGTCAAGATCGAGCGTCCTCGTGGCGCCCGTCTCCACGTGCTTGACGCGCAGGCCGGTCACGGTTGCGGGCGCGCCGTCACCCAGGATCTCATCCACTTTGTGGTCCCAGATCACCGAGACTTTCGGATTCGAAAAGAGCCGATCCTGCAGGATGCGCTCGGCGCGCAGCGAATCCCGACGATGGACCAGCGTGACGTGGCTCGCATGGTGGGTGAGGTAGAGCGCCTCCTCGACCGCGGTATTGCCGCCACCGATCACGGCGACCTTCTTCCCCCGGTAGAAGAAACCGTCGCAGGTCGCGCAGGCCGAGACGCCTGCCCCGCGCAGAGCGCGTTCGGAAGGCAGTTCCAACCAGCGGGCGGAAGCGCCGGTCGCGATGATCACCGCATTCGCCTCGAAACGCTCGTTTGAATCGGAGATGGCGACGAAGGGACGGCGCGAGAAATCAACTTCAGTGACGATGTCATGGACGATCCGCGTGCCCATGCGCTCGGCCTGCGTCGCCATCTGGTCCATGAGCCAGGGGCCCTGAATCGCGTCAGCGAAGCCAGGGTAATTCTCGACATCCGTGGTGATGGTGAGCTGGCCGCCAGGCTGAAGTCCGGCGATGAGCACCGGGGAAAGCCCCGCACGCGCCGCGTAGATGGCGGCGGTATAGCCGGCCGGGCCGGCTCCGATGATGAGCACGGGGATGGGTTGTGGGTTGGTCATAATAAAAACAGTCCACCGATTCGAGCGGGAGCAGGATATCTGTCACAGGAAAGGCAAGGCAAGGAAAACGCAGATCTCCCGGGCCAGATATTGTTCCTTCGCTCCTGCCCCATTAAAACAATATTGCGTGCTCGCCCCGGATTCGGAGCGCCTGGAGTATTTTGGATCCATTGATGAAAAACGACCTGAACGATGTCGTCGATTTTGATGCGATCGACCGCCGAATCCTTACCGAGTTACAAATGGACGGTCGGATCACAAATGTCGAGCTTGCGCGCCGCGCAGGAATCTCGGCTCCGCCCTGCCTCAGGCGCGTGCGACGGCTGGAGGATGCGGGGCTCATCCGTGGCTATCATGCCGAAACTGATTCCTCCAAGCTTGGCTGGAGCATCACCTTCTTCGCCATCGTCGGCCTGGAAAGCCAGAAGGAGGTCGTGCTTTCGGCTTTCGAAAAGACCGTCGCCACCTGGGAAGAAGTGCGCGAATGCCACATGATCCGTGGTGGCGGGGACTTTCTGTTGCGACTGGTGGCGCGGGACGCGGCGCATGAGAATATTCTGACCCAGCGGATTACCGGCCTGCCCGAGGTGAGCCGCGTGCAGACGCTGCAGACGATCCGCACCAGTAAGAGCTTGGCGGGGGTTCCGATCTGACCGCCATTCTAGAGCGTTGATCAGGCTCTAGCCGATCGTGGCGAGCAGCCGAGCCGCCATCTCCTGAGGCTGGGCCATGGCCGCAGCCAGTCCCTCGAAATAGGGCGAAGCGGCGCCGGCACGGCGGATGAAGGCGAGGAAAGCCGCGATGGAGCGGCTGCCCTCGGCGAGCGGCACCGGGCCTGTAGGCCCGATTGCCACAGGCCCCGCCAGGCGCCGCCCGAGATCGACACCGAAACGATAATTGCGTGATTGGGGCGATGTGCAGGTGAGCACGAGGTCGCCCAATCCCCCTGGTGTCATCACTGTATCCGCTTGTCCGCCGAGGCTGGGGAGCAAGCGCTGCAGTTCCACGATGCCGCGCGCGACGTAGCTCGCCCGGGTGTTCTCGCCGAGACCCAGGCCCTCGGAGAGACCGGCGCCGATGGCGATGATGTTCTTGGCGACGCTGATGATCTCAAGCCCGCGCAGGTCGCCGTTCGCGCTCACGGCCAGAAGCGGCCCCGAGAGGCGTCTGGCCAGATCCTCCCCAAGCGCCAGATCGGTGCAGCCCAGTGACATCCAGGCGCGGTGGCCGGCCAGCATTTCGCCGGCGAAAGTGGGGCCGGACAGCATGCCGACCGCGTGGCCTGGAAGGTGCTGTGCGATCAGATCAGTCGGAAAATCATGCGTCTCGGCATCCATGCCCTTGACGCAGGAGAGCACGGTCGCCTGGGTCCCGGCGGCGGGAAGCCGGTCAAGCACAGCGGCAAGCGCCCCGCTGGGGACGGCCAGGATGATGACCTCATAGGCCGCAAGATCGACACTGGCGAGGTCGTGAAGGAAGCGCGCGACGCCGGGAAATGCCTGGTCGGCTTCGACCGGACGCCGGCAGAAGACATCGATCAGAATATCCCCACGGCTGTGCAGCGCCTGCGCCAGCGCCTGGCCGAAAGCGCCATAACCCATGATCAGGAGGGGCAGGGGGGCCGTTTGCGTCGCCATCATCCGATCCGGGTCGTGAAGAGGGCGAGGTGCCGCGTTCCGGCGCCAAAGTCCAGGGTCGGCGGTCAGAAACGATAGCCGATGCCGGCACCGATGATCCAGGGATTTATCTGCCCAGAGGCGGTCAGTTTGCCGTCATTGGCGCAAGCCTGCGCCGACAGCAGCAGTTTCTTCACGTCGAAATTTCCATACCAGGGGCCATGCACCCGATAGTCCACTCCGATCTGGAAAGCCGCGCCGACCTCCGAGGAAACGGAAAGCTGCTGAATGCGGCCGCCAGCTGCTTCCTCCCCATAGTAAGGCGTTATCGCGATGCCGATGCCGAGATAGGGGTTGAGGCGCGCGCGCGGACGGAAATGATACTGGCCCATCAGGATTATCGGCACCGAGGAGACCTTTCCGATCGGCACAGTGCCGATGCGTGTATCCACCGCCGTCAGCGTCGAGTGGACGATGCCGGTCTCCCCTTCGATCGCCAGATGGTCCGTGAAGAAGTAGGACAGATCGATCTCGGGCGTGACCGAGTTGGAACTGTCGAAATAGCCGCCGATCGGCTTGATCGTGGCGCCCCCATGCTTGGGAAGGACCCCGACGACGCGCCCCCGCAGAAGGAAGCTGCCAGCCGTGAGCCCGTCCGCCGTATCGGCCGACTGCGCGAGGCTCTGACGTGGCGTAAGAAGAGCAGGAAGGGCGAGCGCGAAAAGGACTGCCCGGAAGAGTGGTTTGCACATAAAGCTTTATCCTGCGCCGGAACCGTTTCGGGCGGGGCGAAACTAGGGGGTTCCGATTCCGGTGCCTAGATGGGATTTTCGGCGGCGGCCGGCTCTGAAGCCGTGGCTTCAGCGCTTGGTCCTGATCCTGCTGCTGCCCGGGCTCGGGGCGGCGACACCTGCCCCTGCCGCGCCGGCATCGGCGCCGGGAGGGGCGGCGGTCGATCCGCTGATCCGCCCGGTCCAGCCGGGCTGTATCACCTCGCCCTTCGGGCCAAGATATCTGCCGCAGGCCCCGGTTTCGGGGCGTTACCACTGGGGCGTGGATCTGCGCGCGGCGGCGGGTGCAGAGGTCCGTGCCGTCGCCGCCGGCAACATCATCCGCATCGACCGCAAGGGCATGGGCGGACTCGAAATCCTTGTGCAGCACCGGGGCTTCCGAGCGCTCTACGCCCATCTCGGCATGGTCGCTCCACGCATCGCGGACGGCGCCCGGGCACTGAAGGCTGGGGAATGGATCGGCCGCATCGGCCGCACGGGCCTGACCCTTGGCACACATCTCTATTTCGAGATTTCCATTGATGGGAAGCGGGTGGACCCGGCGCCCTATCTGGGCGTCGTCTCCTGCGGCGCGGGGAAAAGTGCCGAGGTGCGGCCCATCAGCCAGTAGGCGACGAGCCCGACCCATTCATGAGCGGCGAGATCGACCATGCCCAGCCTTTCGGGAAAGCTGCCACGGAAGGTCATGATCGGATCGGGCGCGGTTTTGTATCCGACCGGATAGGGCAAGACATCCCAGCCTGCATGCCGGAAGAGGCCGACGGAGCGCGGCATGTGCCAGGCGGAGGTGACGAGCAGCCAGGTCTCCCCTGGCTTCGGATGCAGCTGTGCCTTCAGCAGCACCGCATTCTCGTAGGTGGTGCGGGAACGACCCTCATAGACGATACGACTCTGGTCCAGTCCCAGCTCGGTGAAGAGGTCGCGGGCGACCGTCGCCTCGTTCATCTTGCCATGGATAAGAAGGCCGTTGCCGCCGGTGAAGGCGAGCTGTGCCGTGGGATAATGGCGGGCGAGATAGACGAGGCTGGTCATCCGCTCCGCCGCGGCATTGAGCGAGGGCATGCCCCGCGCCTCGGAGAGATCGGTCTCCACCGCGCCGCCGAGGACGATGATGCCGGTCACATCCGGCGGCAGCGTCCGAACCTCGGGAAAGCGGTTTTCGAGCGTGCCGAGCAGGAGATCGCCCACCGGCAGCAGGGCGATCGCGACGAAGGCGCCCAGCGAGACCGAAAGGCAGGCCAAACCGGCCCGTCTGCGATGCCGGGCGACGAGGATGAGGCCGACGCAGCCGATGATCAGCAGCGCCACGCTGGGCGCGCAGACGAGCCAAAGCAGCTTCGAGATGACGAAGACGAGCACGGGCGGATCAGCCCGCCGCGCGCATCAGTGGCACTGGCCGACCACCCGCTGGCCACCGCCCGGGAAGGTGTTGGGGTCCCCGTCTGGCGGCAGGACGGAAATGGCGCGGATATGCCCGACCCAGGACTGACCGCTGCGCCAGTGGAAGGCGCTGAGATCGCCATAGTAGCAGCCGTTCTGGATGAAGAGCGTGTGGTCGGCGTTCGCCGGATTGACGCTGTCGGTAACGGCGATCCAGCGGCCGGTGCCGTTGGAGATGGAATAGGCCGGGAAATTGTTGACGATGCTGCTCGTGGTGACGTCGATGGATTGTCCCTGGCAGCCGATGCCGGCCCAGAGGCGGACGAGGCCGGAGGGCGGCACACCGCAGGCGGTCTGAGCCACGGCCCCGACTCCGGCTGCGCTGCCGAGAAGAAGAGCGGCGGCGATCGCCGCCGAGGTGGTGAAGCGGGATCGTTTCGGGTGACGGTGCTGGGGCATGGCATTTTCCTCTGCTAACAATCGCGGCCGCACGCTACTTCCTGGGCGGCCGGCTCACAACGCGGCGGTGCATTACTGAAGCGTTAGGCGCCCGGACGTCTGGCACGGTCCCGCCCGATGAGGGCGAGACCCTCCGCCACCGAGACGAATTCGCCGCCGCCGGAGATTTTGTCCATGCCGAAACGCTCGGCGAAGATCCCGCGCACGGCGGGCACGAAGGAGGTGCCGCCGGTGAGGAAGACGCGGTCGATCGCATCATGACCGAGGCCGGCCGTCGCTAAGGCCTGGTCGACGGCGGCCGCCATGCGCCGCAGATCCTCGGCAATCCAGCTCTCGAACTCCTGGCGCTCAATCCGTCGCTCCACCGCAAAACCGGCATGGGCGAACCGCAGCACCGCCGATTCGTTTGTGGAAAGCTCGGCTTTAACAGCGCTCACGGTCTGGTAGAGCTGGTAGCCCAGCTCCTCCTCGATCAGGCGGATGAGCATGCGGAGTTTCTCCGGATGGTCGCTCGCGGCGGCCACCTCCTCGATCGCCCGCAGCGTGCGCGGCGCGCGCATCAGCGACAGGCGATGCCAGCGGGCGAAGCCGCTGAAATATTCCGGCGGCACGGGCAGCGCCGTGCCCATCACGCGGTAGACGTCGCCCTTGCCGAGCAGGGGCGACACCACCTGGTCGATGATCCGGTAATCGAAGGTATCGCCCGCGATGCCGACCCCGGCATAGCCGAGCGGCGTCACCTGCGCTCTCCCTCGGGGGTCGAAGCGCATGACCGAGAAATCGCTGGTGCCGCCGCCGAAATCGCCGACGAGGACGGTGGCCGGCGCCTGCAGGGTGCGGGCGAAGCGGTAGCCAGCCGCCTCTGGCTCCAGCGCCACATCGACGGACGCGAAGCCAGCCTGGGCGAAGGCCGCGCGCAGCCGCTGTTCTCCGAAATCGTCGTCCGCGCCCTCGCCCGCGAAGCGCACGGGCCGGCCGGCGACGACCTGCATCTCCGCTTGGCCGCCCTGGGTCAATCCCTCCAGAAAGGTCGCGATCATGCCTTCGAGCGTGAAAATCTTTCCGGAGATATTGGTCCGGGTGAAGCTGTGCTGGGCGAGATAGGTTTTCATGGACATGATGAGCCGGCTGTCCATCGGGTCGTTCAGGTAGGCTTCCACCGCGTAGGGGCCGGCGGCATGCCGCCGGATGGAACGATCGCGGGTTTCCTCGTTCCAGAAGCAAAGGACTGTGCGGAAAACATCGAACTCCCGCGCGCCGAGGGCGTAGCGCGACGTCGTTACCCGGCCTGCGCCGTCCAGCCGCGCCAGCACGCTGTTCGTGGTGCCGAAATCGATACCGATCAGCTCCGTCATTCGTCTCTTCCCGTCGCGCCAAAGGGCGGCGGTTCAAACGCGGCGGGCGGAGCCTGGCAAGAGATGAAGCAGAAAGGCGCCCATGCGACGATGTGGCGGGTGCGCTCCCGAGCAGGCCAGAATGACGGTTCCAACGGGGCGGATCAGCCGAACATGGAACAGATTCTCGCGCTGCGGCCCCTCATCCCGGCGGCGGATTTCCCGGCCAAGCGGCGCAAGACGCGGGCCACGTAGCGTCGTGGTTAGAACGTCTCCACCCAGGGGCGCAGCTCGACCTCGAAGGACCAGGCACTGCGCTTCTGGCGTAAAAGATCGAGATAGGTTTCGGCGATCGCCTCCGGGTCCAGCATGCTGTCCGGCGCGCCGGCCGGTTCGGGGCGGGCGGCGCTGCGCACGCCACCGTCGATATTGATGTGAGCCACGTGGATGCCCTTCGGCCCCAATTCCCGGGCCGCACTCTGGGCCAGACCCCGCAGGGCGAACTTGCCCATGGCGAAAGGGGCTGATTGGGCAAAGCCCTTGATGCTGGCAGAGGCGCCGGTAATCAGAATGGCACCCTGCCCCTGCGGTTCCATGCGTTTGGCGGCTTCGCGAACCGCTAGGAACCCGCCGAAGGCGGTGACCTCCAGGGACTGTCGTACGGAAGCCGGGTCCAACTGGGCGAGCGGCCCGCGCACCCGCCCGCTTGCGTTGTAGATGACCACATCCGGCGCGCCGATGGCTTCGTCGACCTTGCGAAAAAGGGCCTCGACGGATGCGGGGTCGGCCGCATCGGCCGAAAAGGCGCGCGCGCCCGTTTCCTGGACGAGACCGGCGAGTTTTTCGGTATCACGCGCGGCAAGCGCGACCGCGAGCCCCGCCGCGCGCAACTGCCGGGTGAGGGCGGCGCTGATGCCGGTTCCGGCGCCAATGATGAGGGCGCGCTCATAGGGAATTCTGCTCATGGCCACCTCCGAAGGGTCGCTGTTCGGGGGATTGAACAGCAAGACGGCCTGAGAGACCAGGGCGCGTGCTCGGGCGTTCCATCCCGCCCGAGCGAGGGCTAGGGCCGTCAGCCGTGCATGCGGGAGAGGTCGAGCAGCACGCGGGCCTCGAATTCCTTGTCCTGCAGGCGCTGACGGACCAGATCAACGATGCTGATGACGCCGGCGAGCGCGCCATCGGCCATGACAGCGAGGTGGCGAACATTGGCGAGCGTCATGGTGGCCAGCGCGACTTCGATCCGTTCCCCGGGATGGCAGGTGACGAGCGGCGCGCTGCTGAGGGGACCGACGGCCATGGAGAGCGCGCCGGCGCCGTGGCGGGCAATCGCCTTGCCGAGGTCGCGCTCGGTAAAGATCGCGGCCGGACGGAGGTGGTCATCTTCCACGATGACGGCGCTGGCGTGGCGTTCGCGCATCAGGCGAACAATGGAAAGGACGGTCTCGGTCGGGCGGACCAGAACGGGCTGTTCACCCTTCTGCTGCAGGATATCCTGGATCGTCATCGGCGATCTCCCTCTCTGGAGAAACCGTCGCCGCGAAGGGCGGCGGGGCATCCGAATGGGTGCGGCCGTGATTATGGTGCGATGCCGCAGAATGGGCACCCATTCGTGGCTTGCACCTCCCTTGAGCGATTTGCGGGGCTCCCAGCCCGCCACGGTTCAGGCCCGGCGGCGCCGGGCGCGTGGCTTTTCCTGCACAGCGGACTCGCCCAGAAGCGGGGCGAGAAAGCGGCCGGTGTGGCTCGCGGGATTGGCCGCGATCGCCTCCGGCCGGCCCTCGGCCACGATTGTGCCACCACCGTCGCCACCTTCTGGACCGAGATCGAGAATCCAGTCTGCGGTCTTGATGACCTCCAGATTATGCTCGATCACCACGATCGTATTGCCTTGGTCGACCAGCGCATGGAGCACTTCGAGGAGTTTCCGGACATCCTCGAAATGCAGGCCCGTCGTCGGCTCATCGAGGATGTAGATGGTCCGGCCCGTCGCCCGCCGCGCGAGTTCCTTGGCAAGCTTGATGCGCTGCGCCTCACCGCCCGAAAGCGTCGTCGCCTGCTGGCCGAGCTTGACGTAGCCTAAGCCCACCTGGGCGAGCAGGCTGAGCCGGTCATGGATGCGCGGCACGGCCGAGAAGAAGGGAATGGCCTCCTCCACGCTCATGTCCAGCACATCCGCGATCGATTTTTCGCGGAATTTCACTTCCAGCGTCTCGCGATTGTAGCGGCGGCCTTTGCAGACGTCGCAAGTCACGAAGACATCGGGCAGGAAGTGCATCTCGATCTTCAGCACGCCGTCACCCGAACAGGCCTCGCAGCGCCCGCCCTTGACGTTGAAGCTGAAGCGCCCGGCCTTGTAGCCGCGCGCGCGGCTGTCCGGCAGTTCGGCGAACCAGTCCCGGATCGGCGTGAAGAGATCAGTATAGGTCGCGGGGTTGGAGCGCGGGGTGCGGCCGATGGGCGACTGGTCGATGTCGATGATCTTGTCCAGCAGTTCCAGCCCCTCGATCTTCTCGTAAGGCGCCGGCACTTCGCCCGAACCCATCAGGCGGCGGGAGACGGCCTTGTAGAGCGTATCGACCACCAGGGTCGACTTGCCGCCGCCAGAGACGCCGGTGATGCAGGTAAAGGTGCCGAGCGGCACTTCAGCGGTGACGTTCTTGAGATTGTTGCCCGTGGCTCCGATGAGCCGAAGCATGCGCTTGGGGTCCACCGGGCGGCGGGTTTCCGGCACCTCGATCCGGCGCCGGCCCGAGAGATAGGCGCCGGTGACAGATTCCGGGTCGGCCGCGACCTCCTCGGGCGTGCCTTCGGCAATCACCCGCCCGCCATGGATGCCGGCCGCCGGACCCATGTCGATCACATGGTCGGCGGCGCGGATCGCATCCTCGTCATGCTCGACCACCAACACGGTATTGCCGAGCGATTTCAAGCGTCGCAGGGTACCCAGCAGCCGCTCATTGTCGCGCTGATGCAGGCCGATCGAGGGTTCGTCCAGCACATAGAGCACCCCGGTGAGGCCGGAACCGATTTGGCTCGCGAGTCGGATGCGCTGGCTCTCCCCGCCTGAAAGCGTGGTCGAACTGCGAGCGAGGGTGAGGTAGTCGAGCCCGACATCCATCAGGAAACGCAGCCGGTCGATGATTTCGCGCAGGATGCGGCGGGCAATTTCCTGGCGCTGGGGTGTCAGCTGGTCGATGACTCCCTCGAACCAGGGCAGCGCCTCGCGAATGGCGAGCTCCGAAGCGGCGGCGATGGTGGAGCCGGCGACGCGCACGGCAAGGGCCTCGGGCTTGAGGCGGGCGCCCTGGCAGACCACGCAAGGCTTTTCGGCCTGATAGCGGGAAAGCTCTTCGCGGACCCAGGCGCTGTCCGTCTCCTTCCAGCGGCGGGCGAGGTTCTTCAGCACGCCCTCGAAGGGTTTCGACACGGTATAGGCGCGGACACCATCCTTGTAGACGAGTTCCACCACCTCGCTGCCGGTGCCATTCAAGATGCCATCCTGCGCCTTCGGCGGCAGGTCGCTCCAAGGCGTGGTCATGCGCACCTTGAAGTGCTTGGCGAGGCCTTGCAGCGTCTGGTCATAGTAGGGGGATTGGGCATTGGCCCAGGGAGCGATGGCACCCCCGTTCAACGGCCGTCGCTCGTCCGGCACCACCAGAGCGGCGTCGAAGAAAGTCTCCAAGCCCAGACCGTCGCAGGCCGGGCAGGCCCCATGGGGGGAGTTGAAGCTAAACAGCCGCGGCTCGATTTCCTCGATGGTAAAGCCGCTCACCGGGCAGGCGAAGCGCGAGGAGAAGGTGATGCGCGCGCTGCCATCGGCGGGTGCATCCGGCGGTTCGGCATAGGCGATGCCATCGGCGAGCGTGATGGCGGTCTCGAAACTATCGGCGAGGCGGGCTTCGATGCCCGGGCGGACAACGATGCGGTCCACCACCGCCTCGATTTCGTGCTTGATCTTGCGATTGAGCGCCGGCACCTCGGCGATTTCATAGAGTGTGCCGTCCACCTTGGCGCGGGTAAAACCCTTGCGCTGCAGCTCGGCCAGTTCCTTGCGGTATTCGCCCTTGCGATCCCGGACCACGGGAGCGAGCAGCAGCAGGCGCGTGCCCTCGGGCATGGCCATCACGCGATCGACCATCTGGCTCACGGTCTGGGCCTCGATGGGCAAGCCGGTCGCGGGCGAATAGGGGATGCCGGCGCGCGCCCACAGCAGGCGCATGTAATCGTGGATTTCCGTCACGGTGCCGACGGTCGAGCGCGGATTGCGGCTGGTCGTTTTCTGCTCGATGGAAATGGCGGGCGAGAGGCCCTCGATACTGTCGACGTCCGGCTTGCCCATGAGTTCGAGGAACTGACGGGCGTAGGAGGACAAGCTTTCCACATAGCGGCGCTGGCCCTCGGCATAGATCGTGTCGAAGGCGAGGGAGGATTTGCCGGAGCCCGACAAGCCGGTGATGACGACAAGGCTGTCCCGGGGAATGGAGACGTCGACATTCTTGAGATTGTGTTCGCGCGCACCGCGCACGGTGATGAAGGCGCCGGCTGGATTTTTTGCCACTCTGTTCTCAGCCACGTTGTGAGCCACTCCGGGGGGACCGCATTCTCGATTGATGTTCGTGACTTGTTCACGTACAAGCTTTGGCACGCGCCGTCGAGCGTCCCCCTTGCAAGGGACCTTTTCGCAAGGTCAGGCACAGGTGAGAGTTGGCGGCGGCACCGGGTGCAGGAGATTGGACGCCAGGGCCGGAATGTAAAGGGCGCGGGAGTGCCTCCGGCCTTGCATCAGGGCCGTTCCATTGCAACAATGGAATGAAGCCCGGCGCGGTGGCGGCCCGACTCTCTGGCTGCCGCACCCGGTTTCAGCTAGGCTTAAACTTTTAAGACTAATGGCTGACGGAGACTGAGAGCATGGCGGGTAGCGTCAATAAAGTGACCCTGATCGGAAACCTCGGTAAAGATCCCGAGGTGCGCAACACGCAATCCGGCATGAAGATCGTCAATCTCCGTATCGCGACCTCGGAGAGCTGGAACGACAAGGCGAGCGGCGAGCGCCAGGAGCGGACCGAGTGGCACAGCGTCGTCATCATGAACGACCGTCTGGGTGACGTCGCCGAGCGCTTCCTGCGCAAGGGCAGCAAGGTCTACCTCGAAGGCAAGCTGCAGACGCGGAAATGGACCGACCAGTCCGGCGCGGATCGCTATACGACCGAGGTTCTGCTCGGCCGCATCGGCGCCGAACTCGTTTTGCTTGACCGCGCGGGTGAAGGCAGCGGCATGGGCGCCAGCCCCGGCCGCAGCGAGCGTCCGGCCGCGGCCCGTACCCCGGCGGCTTCCTCCGGCTGGGATAGCGGCGCCGGCCGCGGCGGCGACCTGGACGACGAAATCCCCTTCTGACCAGGGGCGCCCGATAGGCTGGCATGAACGAGGTTCCCGAGGCCATCAATCGAGACCGGGGCGGGATCAGAATCCTGCCCTTCACGACGATGGGGCCCGCTTTGCAGCGGGCATGGGATTTATCGTGCCAGGGGCAAATCGAGCCCGCGACCGCGCTCGCCCAGCGCGTCCACGACGAGGCCGTTGCTCGGAACGACGAAGTGCAGCGGGCCCTCGCCGCCTGTCATCTGGGTTGGTACTGCTTCATGCAGGCCTACTACGAAGAGGGCATCCTGCATGTCCTGTCAGCCCGCGATTTCTACGAGGCGATCGGCGACCGGCCGCGCGAGGCCTGGGCTCGCGGCACCCATGCCTGGCTGCTGATCGAGATCGGTGCACCGAACGAGGCGCTGGATGAGGCGATGCTTGCCCTGGAACGGGCCGAGCAATCCGGAGAAGACCGCGTCCTGTGCTTCGCCCTCAATGTCGTGGGTGTCGTCTATTGGATGCTGGGGCAGCTCGACCGCGCCTTGCAATTCGCCGAGAACGCCGTCGGCATGGCGCGCCGGATCGGCGACTTGGTTGACCTCGGGCGCTGGCTGATCAATCTCGCCGATATCGAGGCGGCGTTCTGGAAGCAACAGCGAGAGACGCTGGCTCAGATCGACGATGCGCGGCTCGACCGTGCCATCGTCCTAGCCCATGAGGCGCTGACCCTCACTGGCCGAACGCGGGACAGTTGGACCGGCCGGATCGTGCTCTGCTCGCTCGCCGATTTCCATCTGCTGCGCGGCGATCGGGAAGAGGCCGCGCGGCTGCTGGCCGATTGGGACAGCCAGCAGGGCGGCATGGGCCCTCGGTCCCGCCTTTATTACCTCCTCGCCCTGGGCCGCCTGCAATGTGCGAATGGCGAGCGCCTGGCAGCGGTGCGGACCTTGTCCGAATGCGCGATACTCGCGGAGGAAAGCCGTGATCTCGAAATCGGCGTTCCTTGCTGTCAGCTCCTCTCGGACACACTGGCCGAACTCGGCGACTTTGAGCCGGCCCTCCGCTGGCATCGGGATTTCCATGCGCGCTACACACGGCGCAACACGGAATCCTCCCTCGCGCGCTCGCGGGTCGCGGCTATCCAGTATGAAACCCGGCAATTGCAGGCGCGGGTGGAAGCTGAACGCACACGAGCCGACGGGCTCGAGGAGATGAACCGCGCCTTGGCCCAGGAAGCGGCCGTGCTGATGAGCGCCAGCATGGAGGACGTTCTGACGGGGCTGCCCAACCGCCGGGGGCTCGAGCGTGCGCTTCTTGCGATCTCCATGGACGGCAGCGAGAACTACAGCCTGGCCATGATCGACATCGATCATTTCAAACAGATCAACGACCGTTTTTCTCACGCGCTGGGGGATGGTGTGTTGCGCGAGGTGGCGCGCGCGCTTCGCGTTGCAACCAGCAGCGAGGATCGCTTGTTCCGCTACGGCGGCGAGGAGTTCGTCCTGCTCATCGACGGCGGGGACGAGGTCCAGGCCGCCAAGACCTGCCTGCGCATCTGCCGCGCGGTGCGGAACTGGGGCTGGGCGAGCACCCAGGCAGGGCTCGGCGTCACGGTCAGCATCGGCCTCGCCCGCTCGCAGGAGGCCACGACGCCTGCCGAGGTCATGACGATCGCGGATAGCCGGCTCTACGAGGCCAAGAATTCCGGGCGCGACGGGATGGTGTTCGGCCGAAAGCCCCATATGCTCCGATCCTTGACGGTCTCTCCCTGCCTCCATTAACCAGCGTGGACAGGACTTCGGGTCGGGGCTGAGCGCTCCATAGCTGCCGGGTTGAAGCCGCTTTCTTTCACCCGCCAGCGCTTCCGGAACCATTCATGAGACTTGATCGGCGCTCCCTGCGCTTCTGGCGCCAATTGCCTTTGACCTCTCCTCGGCTGTGGACGCGGCGACTGGCCTTCTGGGCGGGAGCGGGCCTCGTTGCGCTGGTCGCCATTGCCTTCGCCCGGCTTGCGGATGGGGCGCAAGACCTTTTCAATTTCGCCACGGCCGGGCGGTCTTGGCTGGTGCTGATCATCGCGCCCTGCGGTTTCGCGCTCTCCGTCTATCTGACGCGAACGGTCTTCCCCGGCGCCCAGGGTAGCGGCATTCCCCAGGTGATGGCGGCGCTGCAGATGACGGATTCGCGGATGATCGAGCGCGTGCTCTCGCTGCGCGTCGGTCTTGGCAAGATCCTTCTCACCCTGCTCGGCCTCGCCTCCGGCGCCTCGATCGGGCGCGAGGGACCGACGGTGCAGGTCGGCGCCTCCATCATGCAAGCGCTCGGCCGCGCGCTCCGGTTGCCGAGGGTGGAGACGCAGCGCGGCCTGGTGCTCGCCGGCGGTGCCGCCGGCGTTGCGGCCGCCTTCAACACGCCGCTCGCCGGCGTGGTGTTCGCCATTGAGGAACTGAGCCACAGCTTCGAATCACGCACCAGCGGCATGGTGCTGACCGCTGTCATTCTCGGCGGCATCGCAACACTCGCGCTGACCGGCAACTACACCTATTTCGGCGTCACCTCGGTCGGGCTGCCGCTCGGCAGCGGCTGGATCGCGGTCATCCTCTGCGGTCTCATCGGCGGCCTGCTGGGCGGCGTCTTCAGCTCGCTGCTTCTGGCCTTGCCGCGCAACCTTCCGGGACGGGTCGGCGGCTGGGTGAAGACCCATCCGATCCAGTTCGCCGGACTTTGCGGCCTCGGCATCGCTATCCTCGGCATCGCGTCACATGGCGCGACCTATGGCACAGGCTATGCCCAGGCGCGGGCGCTGGTGGAGGGAGATTCCCGCCTGCCGGTTACCTTCTTCATTCTCAAGTTTTTGGCCACGGTCTTTTCCTATCTGAGCGGCATCCCTGGCGGCATCTTCGCGCCCTCGCTCTCGGTCGGCGCCTCGCTCGGCAGCTGGCTCGCGCAGTTCTTCCCGCACAGCCCAGCGCGCGCGATCGTGCTGCTCGGCATGGTCGGGTATTTCGCGGGGGTGGTGCAGGCACCGATCACGGCCTTCGTCATCGTGCTCGAAATGACGGCCAATCAGCAGATGACGATCCCGATCATGGCGACCGCCTGGCTCGGCTACGCGGCCTCACGCCTGGTCTGCCGCCGCCCGCTCTACGGCAGTCTCGCGCGGCGTTTCCTCAAGGATACGGTGGCCGCCGCCCGGGCTATCGCCCCACAGTCAGCGGTGACGGCGACGGTTTCGGTCACCAAACCGCAGGAGCATTGAGCCCCTGCGGTTGAACGAAGTCGCCGCTTAGCTGCGTCCGTAGGTGTCCTGGAAGCGGACGATGTCGTCCTCGCCGAGATAGGCGCCGGACTGCACCTCGATCAGCGTCAGCGGAATGCGGCCCGGATTGTACAAGCGGTGCTTGCAGCCGAGAGGCAGATAGATGCTCTCGTTCTCGCGCACCAGAACCTCGTCCTCGTCGCGTGTGACGATGGCCGTGCCCTCGACCACGACCCAATGCTCGGCGCGGTGGAAATGGCTCTGCAGCGAGAGTTTCTCGCCCGGCTTCACCACGATGCGCTTGACCTGGAAGCGGTCGCCCAGGATCAGCACCTCGTAATGGCCCCAGGGGCGGTAGCTGAGATTGTGGCTCACCGCCTCGGGTCGGGACTCCTTCTTCAGCCGCTCGACGATCTTCTTCACGTCCTGGGCGCGGTCCTTATGCGCTGCCAGAACGGCATCCTCGGTCACCACGAGCACGACATCCTCGAGGCCGAGCACGGTCGCCAGCATCCCGTCGCTGCGGACGTAGCAGTTGCGGGCACCCTCAAGCACGGCATCGCCGATCGCGACGTTGCCGGCCGCGTCCTTCTCGCCGAGGTCCCAGAGCGCGCTCCAGCTACCGACATCGGACCAGGCGAAATCGACCGGCACCACGGCGGCGCGGGTGCTGTGCTCGGCCACCGCGTAGTCGATGCTGATGTTCGGGCAGGCGGCGAATTCCTCGCGGCCGAGGCGGATGAAGTCCAGATCCGTGGTGCGGGCTTCCACAGCCTTACGGGCGGTCGCCAGCACATGCGGCGCGTGAGCCTGCAGCTCTTCGAGCAGCGTGCTGACGGTGAAGACGTAAATGCCGGAATTCCACAGTGCGCGGCCGGTTGCGATCAACTGCTCGGCGAGTGCCCCATCCGGCTTTTCGATGAAGCGGGTGAGGGTGTGGGCCTCTGGCGTCTCGGCGAGGGGCGTGCCCATCTCGATATAGCCGAAACCGGTCTCGGGCCGGGTCGGGCGCATGCCAAGCGTCACCACCTTGCCGGTACGGGCGACGGAGGCGGCCGTCAGCAGGGCCTGGCGCAGGGCCTCGGAATCGGGAATCGCGGCATCGGCGGCCATCATGCAAATGACGGCCTGAGGATCGTCCTGAGCCAATACGAGGGCGGCCGCGGCGATGGCGGGGGCGCTGTTGCGGCCAACCGGCTCAAGCAGAATGCGCGCGCCGGAAATGCCGGATTCCCGCAGTTGCTCCGCCACCATGAAGCGGTGCGCCTCGTTGCAAACCACAAGCGGCGGGGAGAAGGGGCCGCCGAAGGTGCGGAGGGCGGTATCGGCGATCAGGGAATTCTCGGAAACAAGCGGCCAGAATTGTTTTGGAAAGCTTTCGCGCGAGACCGGCCAGAGACGGGTACCCGAGCCGCCGGAAAGGATGACCGGAACGATCGGCGTCATCGAGGCATTGCTTCGTCTGGAGAGTTCGGAGGCGAGATCGAGGGACATGGCTGAGCTCCTGAGCACGGATCGCATATGATCCCCGCACTATGCTCATGCCAGGAGGGGATATCAAACGACACGTTTGAGGGATCGCACCTTAAGTCGAAGGAATGCCCCGGCGCGGGCGGTGGCCGCTGACATTGGCCCCTGCCCCTGGTGCCAGGGGCAGGAAGTCGATCACGCCGAGGAGGCAGATCATGAAGATGCCGATGAAGGCGAAGCGGAACGCCCCCACCATATCCGGACCTCCGAGCAGGACATGGCCCAGCCGCAACAGGATCGCACCCACCGCGACACCGAGGCCGAAGCTTACCTGCTGGGCGAGGTTGAAGAGCGTATTGGCGGAGTTCATGCCCTCCTTCGGGATATCGGCGAAAGCCAGGGTGTTCATCGCCGTGAACTCGGTCGACCGGGTCATGCCGCTGAGCAGCAACAGGGGCAGCAAGACCCAGGCGGGCGTAGCGGCTGAGATCAGCGCCATGCCGAGAAAGGTGAAGGCGAGGATCACGCCGTTCACGATGAGCACGCGGCGGAAGCCGAAGTGCCGCATCAGCGGCGTCGTGACGGGCTTGATGCCGAGATTGCCGGCAAAGAGCACCAGAAGCATCGAGCCGGCCGCGACCGGGCTGCGGCCGAAGCCGAGTTGGAGCATGAGCGGCAGGAGGAAGGGTACGGCATTGATCGCGAGACGGACGAGCGACCCACCCCGCACCGTCGTCGTAAAGCTCAGGGTCGCGAGGGCGCCGAAGGAGATCAGCGGCCGGGGATGCCGCCTTGCATGGGCGACCGTCGCCCAGGCGCCGATGAGACCCGCCGCCATCAGGCTGCAGCTCCAGAGGAGACTGCCCGCGGAACTGCCGAGCAAGCTTGCCCCATAGACAAAGGCGATGGCCGAGCCGCCGCTGAGCAGGGCGCCGGTGCGGTCGAGCGGCTTGGCCTCGCGGCCATTGTCCTGAATGAGGACGAGGGTCGCGAGAAAGCCGATGAGGCCGATCGGCAGGTTGAGGAAGAAGATCCACCGCCATGACGCGTAGGTCGTGAGGAAGCCGCCGACGACCGGCCCCAGGATCGGCGCCACCAGCGCCGGCCAGGTGATGAGCGCCGTCGCTCGCATCAGTTCGGATTTCGGGGTAACGCGCAGCACGACGAGCCGGCCGACCGGCACCATCATGGCGCCGCCGATGCCCTGGAGGATGCGTGCCGCAAAGAAGGTCCAGAGACTGTTCGACAGGCCGCAGAGCGCCGAAGCAATCGTGAAAAGGGCGATGGCAAGGCCGAAGATGGTGCGCGAGCCGAAGCGTTCGGCGGCCCAGCCGCTCAGCGGAATGCCCGCCGCCAGCATGACCACATAGGCAGTGATGCCGATGTTGAGATCGACCGGATGGACGTGGAAGGTCCGCGCCATATGCGGCAGGGCGGTGGTGATGACGGTGGTGTCCAGAAGCTCCATGAAGCCGCTGCCGGCGACGAGGAGCGCGACGAGGATCGGCGAAGGTGAGCGACGAGACATGGACGCGCTTCAGGCTTGAGGAACGGGCACCGCGCGGCGCCACTCCAGCAGGAAAAAAAGGAGTGCGAGGAGCGGCGGCAGGGTGCCGAGCAAGGCAACCAGCGGCCAGCCGGCGAAGGCATAGACCAGGGGCGCCAGGGCTGATCCTACGGAGGCGGCCAGAAAGGCACCGGCGATGAAGATCGCATTAATCCGGCTGCGGTTCTCGGGCGCCAGGTCGAAGAGGACCTTCTGTGCGAAGGCGAGATGCGCCTGGACGCCGGCATCGAGCAGGATCGTTGCGATCACGAAGAGGCCCAGGCCCGTCCAGCCGCGTGCGAGGCCGGCCGGCCAGCTGAGGGCCAAACCCGCCGCGACCATGGCCATGCAGCCGATCGTGCCGATGCGCACCAGCCCCCGGTCGGCCAGACGCCCGGCAATGGGTGCGGAGAGCGCGCCCGCCGCGCCGACCAGGGAGAAGATCGCGATGCCGTCCTGCCGCAGGCCGAAATGGCGCGTGAGTTCGAGCGGGATCGTTGTCCAGAAGACGGAAAAAGCGAAGAAAAGGCCCATGTGATAGGCCATGCGCCGTTGCAGCAGGCGGGTGTGGCGGAGCAGCGGCCAGAGCGAGCCAATCACTGCGCCGTAATGTTTGCGGGTATGGGGCCGCCGGTCTGGCAACTGGCGCCAGAGCACCGCCGCCATGCCGAGGATGGTGACGGTCGCGACCAGGAAGACGGCGCGCCAGCCAGCGACGCTCGCGATCAGGCTTGCCACCGGGCGGCCGAGCAGGATGCCCGTCAGGAGCCCGCTGACCACCGTGCCCACTTGCCGGCCCCGCTTTGCCGGATCGGCCAGGTGGGCCGCCATGGGGACCACCATCTGCGTGGTGACCGACGTGATCCCAATGACAAGACAGGCGATGAGGAAGGCTGAGGGCGCGTGCGCGGCTGCGGTGAAGAGAAGCGCGACTGCGCTGAGGCAGAGCGTCGTCACCATGAGCCGCCGGTTTTCGACAAAATCACCAAGCGGCACGAGCAGGAGAAGGCCCAAAGCATAGCCGAGCTGCGTCAGTGTCACGACGAGGCCGTAAGCCCCTGGATGCAACCCAACAGAGGGGCCGATGAGTCCGATCATGGGCTGGGCGAGGTAGAGATTGGCGACGCTGATGCCGGCTGTGACGGCGAGCAGCATTGTCATCCCCGCCGACATGCCGGTGGACTGCTCAGACTCTCTCTTGTGCGACATGGCGGCAGCTAGGGCCGGGGCGCCCGGGCTGTCAACCGGCGGGGGCCTCCGCATCGGCGTCGAGCGCCGCGAGCAGGGTTTGGAAGTCTGCTGGCGGTTCGGTATGGAAGGAGAGCGCCTCCCCGGTCCGTGGATGGGCGAAAGCGAGGCTCGCCGCATGCAGTGCCTGGCGCGGAAAATCCAGAAGCCCGCCACGTACTGTCGGCGGCAGGTTCTTCGATACCGCGGGGACGCGACGCAAATAGACCGGATCGCCCACGATCGGATGCGCATTGTGGGCGAGATGGACGCGGATCTGATGGGTGCGGCCGGTCTCCAGCTTCAAGTCCAGCAGGGAGACGGCGAGGCGCCAGACCTTCGTGGTGCGATAATGGGTAAGGGCGTGGCGGCCGCCGAAGCTCCGCACCGCCATACGCTTGCGGTCCCGCGGGTCACGGCCGATGGCGCCCTCTATATCGCCCGCCGCCGGACTCATCACCCCCCAGCAGAGCGCGAGGTAATGGCGATCGAGATCACGATTGGCAAAGACCTCCGACAGCCGCGCATGGGCAAGTTCCGTCTTGGCCGCCACCATGACGCCGGACGTCTCCTTGTCCAGGCGATGGACGATGCCGGGGCGGCGCTCACCGCCGATGCCGGTCAGGCTTTCGCCGCAATGAGCGAGCAGCGCGTTGACCAACGTGCCTTCGTAATTGCCCGGCGCGGGATGGACCACCAGTCCGGCCGGCTTGTCGATGACGATGAGATCGGCGTCCTCATAGAGAACCGTGAGCGGTATGGCTTCGGCCTGGGGGATGGCCGGTGTGGCGTCGGGAATCGTCAGGCTGTAACTCTGGCCCGGCTGCACCGCCTCGGACGGATCGCGGACCGTCGCCGTTCCGCGTCTTGCCATCCCGTCCAGGATCAGGTTCTTGATCCTGGAGCGGGAGATGGCGCCGAAGCGCTGGGCCAGGAAGCGGTCCAGTCGCTCCCCGCCGTCTTCGGGGGCCGCGATGATGTCATCGGGCAGAAAGGGGCCATCCTCTTCGAGGTCGGCATCCATATCGGGGGTGGGGGCGGGGCTCTT
This sequence comes from Acidisoma sp., assembly GCF_035492295.1. Lineage (GTDB taxonomy): Bacteria > Pseudomonadota > Alphaproteobacteria > Acetobacterales > Acetobacteraceae > Acidisoma. The sequence goes on from NZ_DATJJK010000140.1 coordinate 26,658, forward strand.
GGTCATCCGCGAGACATACCCAGAATTGTGAGACCCATCATAGGGCTTGGGAGCGCGTAGATGAAAAGCACACGACCGCTGCTGATTGCGGTCATCGTGATGGGCGTGCTGGTCATCGCGGCCACGAGCGTCGTCATCGTCAAGCTGGTCCAGGATATCGCGGGCGGAGGGCGGCATGCACCGAGTATGGCAAGCACGATCGTGCCGGGCGCACCCGAGAAGATCACGCTGACGACCCGGATGCTGAACCAACCCGAAAGTTCGCATATCGTCTCCATCGCGACCGCCGGAGACCGGTTGGCAGTGCTGATCAATGGCGGCGGGCCCGACCGCATTCTCTTCGTCGAACCTGCGACGGGAGCAGTCACCGGCCAGCTCATGCTGGGAAAGTAGCCGCTTGATGGATGCCTCTCCGGGACCGATGGCCGAGGCGGCTGACCGGGCCGACCGCCGTTCGCTCCGCCACCACCGGATGCTCGCCACCGGCCTGCTGCTCCTCATGGTGGCGCTTTGCCTCGGGAGCTTCGCCCTGCCGCACGGGGTCTGGCGCGACCTGCTGGAATCGGCCGCCAAGGCGGGCGTTGTCGGTGGCCTTGCCGACTGGTTCGCGGTGACGGCACTGTTCCGCCATCCTCTGGGCATTCCGATCCCGCATACCGCCATCATCCCGGCGCAGAAGGAGCGGCTGGGCCGCGCCCTTGGCCGTTTCATCGGCACGCATGTGATCACCGAGGCAGAGGTCGGCCGCGTCTTGGCGCGGGCGGACTTGCCCGGCCTCATCCATCGCTTCCTCTCGGATCCGACGACCGTCCGCCCGGCTGCGGAGACCTTGGCGGCAAGCCTGCCCAAGATCCTTCTGTCCATGGAGGATGGCCGGGCCCGGCGACTGATGGAACGGCTGCTGCCCCGCCTCGTGGGCGGCCCGGCGGCGGGGCAGGTCGTGGCACGCGCGCTCTACGGTCTCGTGGAAGGCGGGCGGCACCAGGAGGTCTTCACCTTCGTCCTCGGGCAGTTGCGCAGCATGTTGACGGCCAAGGAGGAAGATCTGCGCGGCGGCATTCGGGAACGGGTGCGCGAACAGGGCGGGCAAATTCTGGGTTGGGCCATTGGCGGCAGTGTCGCTCGGCGGGTCATCACGGCGGTGAATGCTGAACTCGACACGATCGGCCCCGATGGTTCGACCATGCGCCTCGCCTTCGACGAATGGGTGCGGCAGGAGATCGCGCTGATCGAGACCGACCCGGAGCGCGCGGCCGAGATCGGTGCTGCCATCCGCCGTGTCGTCGCCCATGAGAGCGTGCAGAACTGGCTGGGGGACGTCTGGATGCGACTGCGCCGGGCGGTGGAGCAGGATGCCGCACGACCGAACGGCCATACCGTCGCCATCATGGAGGCGAGTTTGCGCAAATTCGGAGAGGCGGTGGAGCAGGACCCTGCCATTCGTGTGGGGCTCGAGCGGGGCGTGGCTGGCATCGTCGCGGCCTTGCTGCCGCTGGCGCAGGAACGGGCGGCGGATTTCGTAGCCGAGGTCGTGGCCGGCTGGGATGCGAAGACGGTGACTGAGCGGCTGGAACTGCGCGTCGGCAGCGACCTGCAATATATCCGCATCAACGGCACGCTCGTGGGCTTCCTGGCCGGTGGCCTCCTCTACCTTCTGCTCCGCGCGATTTTCGGGGCTGGTGCGCTTTGACAGCTGTGCCCTCGGCAGGTCTGATGACCGCACAATAAGACGATCGAACAGGAGGAGTGACTGCGATGCATGTGATGATTCTGGGTGGTGCCGGCATGGTCGGCCGCAAGCTCGCGGAGCGGATCGCGCGGGACGGCAGCCTTGCCGGCAAGGCCGTCGACCATCTCTCCCTGATCGACGTTGTCACGCCCATGACGCCGCATGGATTTCTTGGCGCGACTGATTGCACGGCGGCCGATCTCTCCGAGGCCGGGGTTGCGGCTGAGGTTCTGAAATCCCGCCCCGATGTCATTTTCCATCTCGCCGCTGTGGTTTCGGGCGAGGCGGAGGCCGATCTGGAGAAAGGCTACCGGGTCAATCTGGACGGGATGCGCTTCCTGCTCGATGCCATCCGTGGCGCGCAGGCGCAGGGCGCCTGGAAACCGCGCCTGGTCTTCGCCTCCTCCATCGCGGTCTTCGGCGGCGACATGCCCGATGTCATTGGGGACGACTATTTCTCTACTCCGCAAACGAGCTACGGCGCGCAGAAGGCAATGTGCGAACTGCTGCTGGCGGACCATGCGCGGCGCGGCTTCATCGAGGGGATCGGGCTCCGCCTGCCAACCGTTGTGGTGCGCCCGGGCAAGCCTAATCTCGCCGCCTCCGGCTTCTTTTCCAACATCATCCGCGAGCCGCTGGTGGGCCTGCCGGCCGTGCTGCCAGTGAGCGACCGCGTGCGGCATTGGATGGCGAGCCCGCGCGCGACGGTCGGCTTTTTCACCCATGCCGCAGGGCTCGATACCGCACGCCTGCGCGGGCGCAACAGCCTGACCATGCCCGGCCTCTCCATCACGGTCGCCGAACAGATTGCGGCGCTGGAAAAGATCGCGGGGCCGAAGGCCGTAGCGCTGATCAAGCGGGAGCCCGATGAGCGGATTATCCGTATCGTCGATACCTGGGCGAGGGGTTTCGATACCAGCCGCGCCGCTTCTCTCGGCTTCCTCGCCGAGACGAAGTTCGAGGACATTATCCAAGTCCATATCGAGGACGAGTTGGGCGGCGAAATTCCGGTCCTCGGCTGATTTTAAAAGCAAAAGGGCCGCTCACGCGGCCCTTTTGCAAATCCGATGCTTCTTGAAGAAATCAGCGGCCCTGACGGCGGGCCCGCATCACGGCATCCATCTGCGCCATAATAGCGCCGAAGGGCCCGGCCATCCCCGCTCCGCCATTCTTGCGCATGCGCCAGAGCTGAAAGCGCAGCGCGGCATAGCCGATCAGCGCCGCCCCGATCATCACCGGGACGAGAACTAGGGCCAAAGACAGGGCGAGGCCCGCAACGACGACCGAGCCGGCGATCACCGCCGCGATGGTGAGGTTGCGGGCAAGCCTGCCGCCGCGCGGCGGGGGCGGCGGTGGCCAGCCGGCAAAGCGCTGTTCGCGCGGCTTCTCGACGAAGCTGCCGTCGGGGCGCATATCGATGTCTATCGGTGGACGTTCGACCATGCGGGAGAGAGTGGGCTTCGGGCGCTTACCGTTCAACTAGTTTGATCGTGACGGCTTTGTAATGTGGCTAACGCCGTCGCTCAGATCGAGGGCCTCTCCCGCAATGCCACCAGAGAGAGCATTTCGAAGAGCACCTGGGCCGCGATCTGTGCCGTATTGCTGGTCGCGTCATATTGCGGGGCAACCTCCACCACGTCGCCCCCCACGATATCGAGGCCTTTGAGGCCACGCAGCAGGGCCAGAACCTCGCGTGGCAGAAGGCCACCGACCTCGGGCGTGCCGGTGCCCGGCGCAAAGCCCGGGTCAATCGAGTCGATGTCGAAGGAGACGTAGAAGGGTCCGTCCCCGACCAGATTGCGGGCAACGTCGATGTAGCGGCGAATGCCGTGCTCCTCGACCTCCTCGGCGTGGACGACCGTCATGCCGCTGTCGGTCGAGAACTCATACAGATATTCAGCGGTGCCACGGATGCCGATCTGCAGCGTGCGGCGCGGGTCGATACAGCCGTCCAGCGCCGCCTGGCGGAAGGGCCCGCCGTGGTGGAAGCGACTGCCCTCATAGGCGCCGGCGGTATCGGAATGGGCGTCGATATGGATGAGGCCGACGGGGCGAGATTCGCCCACGGCCTTGAGGATCGCCTGGCTGATGGAATGATCGCCGCCGACCGAAAGCGGGATGACGCCGGCGGCGACAACGGTCTTGTAAGCGGCCTCGATATCCTCGTGGCAGCTTTCCAGGCTGTAGCGGGAGCGGAGCGGCACGTCTCCAACATCGGCAACCCGCAGCACGCCTTGGGGCGCAACCCGGAGCACATGTTCGTAAGGGCCGATCCTTTCGATGGCGCGCACGGCGCGCGGCCCGAGGCGGCAGCCGGCGCGGTTCGTCACGCCCAAATCCATTGGAACGCCGATGAGCGCGGCATCGAGATCCGCGAGGCCGTCCGGCGTGCCGAAGGCGTTTTGGCGATAGGGCGCATCGAGGAAGGTCGCGGGGTCAGAATAGGGCAGGCGCCGCCGACCGTCCGGGCTGATGGTCTTCTCGGCGATTTCCTTGAAATGGGGATCGAAGACCTGCCCGCCGCTCAGGCCTGCATATTTGTCCTGAATGCGCTTCAGGTTTGCTTCGAAAGTATCATCCGCCATGGCACCGATCCTCCACCCAGCCTCGTTTGCTGGGTAGAGGCTTCCAAGGCGCCATTCAACTGGGGCGCCGTTCAACCGACCGCCTCAAGGACGTGGCCCTGGGCTTCGGGCAGGGCTGCCTTTCAAAACAGGACTGGCACGGTCCTGAATAGGGATGTACAAAACCCCCATGCTCAAGCTGTCGAAATTGACGGATTACGCGGTCGTGGTTCTGGTTCGTCTTTCGGAAGAAGGCGGGCTGCAGACCTCGGGTGGCATTGCGGCCGCGACCGGCATTCCGGAGCCGACGGTCGCCAAGGTGCTTAAGATCATGACCAGCGCCGGCCTCGTCTGCTCGCAGCGCGGCGCGCGGGGCGGCTATCGTCTGGCCCGGCCGCTTACCCAGATTCCGGTGGCCGACGTCATCACCGCGATCGACGGTCCGATTGCGCTGACGGCCTGTGTGGAGCATTCCCCGAACGTCTGCGAGTCGTCTGGTCTCTGCCCCGTCAAGGGGCGATGGGACACGGTAAATACCGCGATTCTGGACGCGCTTTCCGCGATCAGTCTCGCTGATATGCACCCTGTGAGCTTCTTCCAGCCACAGGATCATCTGGCCGCGAAGGGTCCTTCGGGGCCGGGCCAATCCATTTCAACCACTGCCTTTGTCGAGTGAGGCCATGCCAGCAGTCGCAGAGACCCTAGAAACCGTCCGCTCCGTCACCGGCTCCACGTACAAGTGGGGTTTTGAGACCGAGCTTGAGATGGACCTTGCGCCGAAGGGGCTCACCGAGGACACGATTCGTCTGATCTCCGCCCGCAAGGAGGAGCCGGAATGGCTGCTCGCATGGCGGCTTAAGGCTTTCGCCGCCTGGAAACTGATGACCGAGCCGCACTGGGCCAAGCCGGAATTCCCGGCCATCGATTATCAGGACATCCACTACTACGCCGCCCCCAAGAAGAAGGGCGGTCCGAAGAGCCTGGACGAGGTGGATCCGGAGCTGCTTCGCACCTATGAGAAGCTCGGCATTCCGCTGAAGGAGCAGGCCATTCTCGCTGGCGTCGAGCCGGGCGACGAGGAGAGGCTGCCGATGGCGGTGGATGCGGTCTTCGACAGTGTTTCGGTCGCGACCACCTTCCGCTCGACTCTTGCCAAGGTGGGTGTGATTTTCTGCTCGATCAGTGACGCGGTGCGCGAGCATCCGGAATTGGTGCGCGAATATCTCGGCAGTGTGGTGCCGGCAGGGGATAATTTCTTCGCCGCCCTTAATTCCGCAGTGTTCACAGATGGCAGCTTCGTCTTCGTGCCGAAGGGTGTGAAATGCCCGATGGAGCTTTCGACCTACTTTCGCATCAATGCGAAGAACACGGGGCAGTTTGAGCGCACCCTGATCATCGCCGAGGAAGGTGCCTCCGTCAGCTACCTCGAAGGCTGCACCGCGCCGATGCGCGACGAGAACCAGCTGCATGCGGCGGTCGTCGAACTGGTGGCGATGGATGACGCAAAGATCAAATATTCCACCGTCCAGAACTGGTATCCGGGCGATTCGGAAGGCCGTGGCGGCATCTACAACTTCGTGACCAAGCGCGGCGCCTGCCGCGGTGCACGCAGCCACATCAGCTGGACGCAGGTGGAAACCGGATCGGCGATCACCTGGAAATATCCATCCTGTATCCTGATCGGCGATGGCAGCGTGGGTGAGTTCTATTCGGTCGCGGTCACAAACAATCATCAGCAGGCCGATACGGGCACGAAGATGATTCACATCGGCCGCAATACGAACAGCACCATCATCGCCAAGACGATCAGCGCTGGTCATTCGGACAGTACCTATCGCGGCCTCGTGCGGATGATGCCGAAGGCACAGAATGCGCGGAACTTCACGCAATGCGACAGCCTGCTGATCGGCGATCAGTGCGGCGCCCATACCGTGCCCTATATCGAAAGCCGCAACCCCTCGGCCAAGATCGAGCATGAGGCGACGACCTCCAAGATCGCCGAGGATCAGCTTTTCTACTGCCGCAGCCGCGGTCTGTCGGAAGAGGATGCGGTGGGATTGATCGTGAACGGCTTCTGCAAGGACGTGTTGAAGGAGCTGCCGATGGAATTTGCGGTTGAAGCTCAGAAATTGTTGGCTGTGAGCCTCGAAGGCTCGGTGGGTTAAGAAAGGCTCTCGTTATCATGCTCGAAATCAAAGGTCTCACCGCCAGCATCGACGGCAAGGAAATCCTCCGTGGGATCGACCTCACCATTCCCCCCGGCGAAGTGCATGCTGTGATGGGCCCGAACGGCGCCGGCAAATCGACGCTGTCCTATGTGCTTTCAGGCCGTGAAGGCTATGAGGTGACGGGTGGCACCGCGACCTTCTTCGGCCAGGACATTCTCGCCATGGAGCCGGAAGAGCGTGCCGTCGCGGGCATTTTTCTTGCCTTTCAATATCCGGTGGAGCTGCCGGGTGTCGGCAACGCGAATTTCCTGCGGACCGCGCTGAACGCGCTGCGCCGTGCGCGCGGCGAGGGTGAACTCGACGCCGTGCAGTTCCTCAAGCAGGCGCGTGCGGCGGTGAAGAAGCTCGCCATGACGGAAGACATGCTGAAGCGCAACGTCAATGTCGGCTTCTCGGGTGGCGAGAAGAAGCGCAACGAAATTTTGCAGATGGCGTTGCTGCAGCCGAAGCTGGCGCTTCTCGACGAGACCGACAGCGGCCTTGACATCGATGCGCTGCGCGTCGTGGCGGATGGCGTGAACGCCCAGCGTGGCCCGGATTTCTCGGCTCTTGTGATCACCCATTATCAGCGCCTCCTCGATTACATCGTGCCCGATCATGTCCATGTGCTGGCGGCCGGACGCATTATCCGTTCCGGCGGCCCGGAGCTCGCCCGCGAGCTGGAATCCGAGGGCTATGCCGGCATCATCGGCGAGGCGGCGGAGGCGGCATAATGCAGGCCGTGAAAGAACAGCAGACGGGCGAGGCCCTGACGGGCTTCCTGGCCCGGTATGAGGGTTTGCGGACACAGCTTCCGGGGGGTGCCGACGCCCGCGAAGCCGCTGCCGCCGTGTTGCGGGAACGCGGCCTGCCGACGCCGAAGGAAGAGGCTTGGCACTTCACCAACCTCAAATCCTTTGCCGGCCTCGGTTTCTCCGAGCCGGTGACGGATTTGGCTGCCGGGGCCGAGCTTCTGGCCCTGTTGCCCAAGGTTGAGGGGCCGCGCCTTGTCCTGGTGGACGGGCACTTCCGCCCCGATCTTTCGGTGCTGCCGGAGAGCATGTCCGTCCAGTCATTCGCCGAAACACACACGTTTGGCGCCTTGCCGCGCCCGGGCCGGGACCGTGTGGTGGCGCTCAACACCATGCTCGCCGAAGACGGTGTGGTGATCGAAGTGCCAGACGGTGTGGATGCAGGCTTTGTGATGCTGGCGCAACTCACCAGCGGCACGCATCGTCGCGTGGCAAGCCATCCGCGCCATCGCATCCGCCTTGGCGCAGGGGCGAAGCTGGTGATCCTCGAAGTGTCAGCCGGGCTCGGCGAATATCTCAACAATCCGGTACTTGAGATCGAAGTGGCCGAGGGTGCGCACCTCACCCACGGCCGCCTGCAGAAGGATTCGGATAAGGCGTTTCATCTCGCCACTGTCTATGCGGATACGGCAGCCGGCGGCGTCTATGACTGCTTTTCCCTCGCCCTTGGCGCACGGCTCGGGCGGACGGAAATCCATGCGCGCCTCGGCGGGGAGCAGGCGGCGGTGCATCTGAACGCCGCCCAGATCATGGGTGGCACCCAGGTGAGTGATTTCACGACGGCCATTCTGCACGACGCGCCGAATTGCCCATCCCGCCAGACGGTGAAATCGGTTTTGACCGGTAAGGCCCGCGCCGTGTTCCAGGGCCGTATCGAGGTCGCACGGGTGGCCCAGAAGACCGACGGCTACCAGATGAATCAGGCCCTGCTGCTCTCGCCGGATGCCGAGATCAACAGCAAACCAGAGCTTGAAATCTATGCCGACGACGTGAAGTGCAGCCATGGCGCGACGGTCGGTGCGCTCGACCCCGAACAGCTCTTCTATCTCCGCAGCCGTGGCGTGCCGGCGGATGCCGCGCGCATGATCCTGGTGCGCGCCTTCCTGACCGACGCCTTCGAGGCGGTGGCGCATGAGGGCCTGCGGCAGGTCTTCGAAGATGCGGTGGAGCAGTGGTGGATGACGACCGGCAAGAACGCGGAGGCCCCTGCGGCATGAATGCAATTCCGGGGCGCGCAGCTTTCGATGTGAGCCGGGTGCGGGCGGATTTCCCGATCCTGAACCAGACGGTGCGGGGCAAGAAGCTTGTCTTCCTCGATAGCGGCGCTTCGGCGCAGAAGCCCCGGGTCGTGATCGACGCCATGCGTGACGCGATGGAAATGCAGTATGCGAATGTCCATCGTGGTGCTCATTGGATGAGCGAGCGCACGACGGAAGCGTTTGAGGCGGCGCGGGATTCGGCCGCGCGTCTCATGAATGCATCCTCGCGGGACCAGATTGTCTTCACCCGCAACAGTACGGAAGCGATGAACCTGGTTGCCCATAGCTATGGGCGCGGGGTGATGAAGCCGGGCCAAGCGGTGGTGATTTCTGAGATGGAGCACCATTCGAACATCGTCCCGTGGCAGCTGCTGCGGGATTCCCACGGCATCGAGTTGCGCGTCGCCCGCGTGACCGATGCCGGCGAGTTGGACATGGAGCAGCTCGAGCGCCTGCTGGCGGACGGAAAGGTGGGACTTGTCTCCATCACCCATATGTCGAACGTGCTCGGCACCTACACGCCGGCCGAGCGGATCATTCAGATCGCCCATGCCCATGGCGCCAAGGTCCTGCTGGACGGTAGCCAGGCCATCGTGCATCGGCGCGTGGACGTGGCAGCGCTGGACGTCGATTTCTATGCCTGGACCGGCCACAAGCTTTACGGGCCGACAGGCATCGGCGTATTGTATGGAAAGGCCGAGTTACTGGAGGCGATGCCGCCCTTCATGGGGGGCGGGGACATGATCTCCTCCGTCACCTTCGAGCGCTCGACCTGGGCACGGGTGCCGCACAAATTTGAGGCCGGCACACCCGCGATCCTGGAAGGGATCGGGCTCGATGCCGCCATCCACTATGTGGAAGGCATCGGCTATGAGGCGATCGCCGCCCATGAGCAGGTTTTGACCGAGCATGCGCTGGCGAAGCTCGCAACGATCGATGGGCTGCATATCCTTGGCCGCGCGCAGGACAGGGGTGGCGTGATTTCCTTCACATTGGACGGCGCCCATGCGCATGATGTAGCGACGCTGCTCGACCAGTCGGGCATCGCCGTTCGGGCGGGGCATCATTGCGCCGAACCCTTGATGCATCGCTTCGGCGTGGATAGCACGGCACGTGCAACCTTCGGCGTCTACACGACGGCGGGGGAGATTGATTTCCTGGCCGAGACGCTCGGCCGCATCAAGGCGTTTTTCGCCTGATGCGGGAACAGGAGGAGATGATGGTGGACCAGTCACCCAAGTTCGACGGCGCGGAGGATCAGGCCGTGCATCACGCCTGGACACCCGATGGCGAGGTGGCGCCGCCGGCCCCCCTGCATATCAGCGAGGATGCGATCGTCGAGGCGATTTCCACGGTCTATGACCCGGAAATCCCGGTGAACATCTATGAGCTTGGGCTGATCTACGCCGTCGACATCTCTGACGATGGCAAGATCAAGGTCGAGATGACCCTGACCGCTCCCGGCTGCCCATCGGCCCAGGAATTGCCGGTAATGGTGCGAGAAGCGATCATGGCGGTGCCGGGCGTGACGGAATGCGATGTCGAGACCGTGTGGGATCCGCCCTGGGATATGAGCCGGATGAGTGACGAGGCGCGCCTCGCCATGAATATGTTCTGAGTGAAGGAGCCTGAAATGAGCCAGACGACTGAGACCGGTTCTGCCTCTCCGAAGCCTGCGCGCCGGGCCCTGCCGCCGCTGATGCGCCTGTCGGATGCCGCGGCTGCCCGCCTCGCGGCCCTCTATGCCAGCGGTCAGCAGGGCAAATTGCTGAAGATCTCCGTGGGCACCAAGGGCTGTTCGGGCCTCTCCTATGACATGGATTTCGTCGATGCTGCAGGGCCGGGGGATGAGGTCGTCACCGATAACGGCCAGACCGTTCTGGTCGACCGCAAGGCAAGCCTGTTCCTGATCGGGACGGAGATGGACTACAAGGTCGAGAAGTTGTCCGCCGGTTTCACCTTCACCAATCCGAACGAAAAGGGCCGCTGCGGCTGCGGCGAGAGTTTTTACGTCTGATCCGCGCGCCGCTGCGGCCTTGCTTGAAACGCCGCTCCGGTCCCCGGGGCGGCGTTTTTCATGGCGCCGGCTGGATGAGATCCCAGCGATTGCCACAGCAATCGAGGAAGACGGCAACCGACCCATAGGCCTCGTTCCGTGGGCCTTCCTCGAAGACTACGCCGCGGGCGAGTAAGGTCGCGTGATCGCGCGCCAGATTATCCGTGTGCATGACGAAGATCACGCGGCTGCCGGCCTGACGGCCGACGAGGTCAATCTGCGCCGGTGCACTGGGAAGCGCCAGGCGAAGTGCCGTGCCGCC
>NZ_DATJJK010000141.1:0-19004 GCF_035492295.1 Acidisoma sp.
GGGTGCCGCCCAGGCTCAGGTTTCGACCCCCGATTTCAAGAAAACCATCACGCCCGGCACGATCGTCGTTCGCCTCGGCGGTCGCGTGTCCGAGTGGGCAGGCGTGAGCGCCTTCACTGGCCAGAGCTATAACGGCACGAAATATGCTGGTGGCGGTCTGGCCGGCTATATGCGCCTCTATCCGGGCTTCGATGGCGTGGCCGCCAACGGCCTGCAATACGGTGCCCAGACCGAAATCCGCGCGAACACCGCCTCCAGCCCCGGCACGAACGCCAGCACCGAAACCCTCTATGTATTGCGTGAATTCGGCTATTTCGGCCTGCCTCAGCTCGGCCTGGTTCGCTTCGGCCAGCAGGAAGGCGCGATCTACCTTTTCGACACCGGTCGCTTCGAAAGCGGCGATGAAGGCTTTGATGACGGCGGCTGGAACGGCGACATCCAGAATTTCTTCGTCAACTCTCAGGCCCGCCCTGTCTATCCCTTCACCTGGGGCAACAACACGCGCACCACCGACAAGATCGACTACATCTCGCCGAGCTGGAGCGGGTTGAGCTTCGGTGTCAGCTTCGAGCCGAACCAGACTGCCGCCAACTACTCCCCAGCGACGACCTCCTCCTCGACCGCGACGGACCTGCGCCGCAACACTTTCGAACTCGGCGGCCGCTACCGGCAGAAATTCGGCGCCCTCGGCCTCAACATGTCGGCCGCCTACATGACTGCGGCGCCGGTGGGCTATACCGGCACTGAGAAGGCGGGCCTGCCCTACCAGAACATGCAGGTCGGCAGTTTCGGCATGACCTTGAGCTACGCCGGCTTCATGGTCGGCGGCAACACCAAGTTCGGCAACATGAACGGCCAGTTCGAGCCCAATTATCAGGGAGGCGCGGACGCCGTCGGCTGGCTCGCCGGAGGTCTCTACAGCACCGGACCACTGACGGTTGGCGCCAGCTACTTCGTCTATGACAGTCAAGGAGATTGGTCGTCGCCGACGACCGAAGGCACCCGCCGCGAATACGGCGCCGCTGCCGGCGCCACCTACGTCGTCGTCCCCGGCCTGAAGCTCTTCGCCTCCTACCTCTACGGCGGCCGCCATCAGACCGGGTACGACTTCCTGGCCGGCAAGGCAGGTTCGTCCAACAACGATACGATGGCGCAGGTCTTCGCGATCGGCACCTGGCTTTATTGGTAGCTGACGCCACGATGCTGCGGCCTTCCTGCGATATCTCCTGAACGAGGTTTCCCATGTCAGAGAATGAGTTTCCGATCGGGCGCCGCCGTCTTCTGCAATGGTCTGCCACCGCCGGGCTCGGCGGCCTGGCGCAGGCGGCGCCCTTCCGGGCGGATGCGGCACCTGGCCGCTCCCTGCTCAATGTGTCCTATGACCCGACGCGCGAGTTTTATGCCGAGTATGACGCGGCCTTCGCCAAACTGTGGAAGGCCAAGACCGGCGAGGATATCGCCGTCAAGGTCTCCAACGGCGGCTCCGGCTCGCAGGCCCGCGCTGTCATCAGCGGGCTGGAGGCCGATGTCGTGACACTCGCCCTCGGCTACGATATCGATGCTATCGCAAAGGCCGGCCTGATCGCGGCCGACTGGCAGAAGCGTCTGCCGCAGAACAGCACGCCCTATACCAGCACCATCGTTTTCCTCACGCGCGCGGGCAATCCGAAAGGCATCAAGGACTGGTCGGACCTTGTGCGTAAGGATGTTCAGATCGTCACCGCCAATCCGAAAAGCTCGGGCGGTGCGCGTTGGTCCTTCCTCGCGGCCTATGGTTGGGCGCTCAAGCAGAATGGCGGCAGCGCCGCCAAGGCGGATGCCTTCATCCGCGCCTTCTATGCCCAGGTGCCGGTGCTCGATGCCGGCGCTCGTGGTGCCACGCTGACCTTTACCAATCGCGGCGTTGGCGATGTGCTGGTCTCCTGGGAGGACGAGGCGCATATGGCGGTCTCCCGCGGCGGCAAGTATGAGATCGTGACACCCGCCCTCAGCATTCTGGCGGAGCCCCCGGTCGCGGTAGTGGACAGCAATGTCGATCGCCACAAGACCCGCGCGGCAGCCGAGGCCTATCTGCAAAATCTCTACACGCCGGACGCGCAGGATCTGGCGGCGCGCTATTTCTACCGGCCGCGCAACCCTGCGGTCGCCGCGAAATACGCGGCCCAATTCCCGAAGATCGATACCTTCGACATCGGCACCTTCGGCGGCTGGCAGGCGGCGCAGAAGCGCTTCTTCGCCAATGGCGGGGTCTTCGACCAGATCTATAACGGTTGACGGCCATGCTTGCGCCGACCGCCGATCTCGCCCTGCCGCGCGGCCGCCCGGCCCGCAACATCCTGCCGGGCTTCGGCCTCAGCCTCGGCATCCTGCTCTTCGGACTGGGTCTTGTCCTTCTGCTGCCGGCGGCCGCCATGCTGGGCGATGCGCTGACCCTGGGGCCCGCTGGCATCCGCCATCTTCTGGCCACGCCGCGCGTGCTCGGCGCCTTCAAGGTCAGCCTCGGCTGCGCGGCGGCGGCAGCAGTCACCTCCGCCGTGTTCGGCCTGCTCATCGCCTGGGTTCTGGTGCGCACGCAATTTCCCGGCCGCCGTCTGGCGGATGCCATGGTCGATCTGCCTTTCGCCTTGCCGACCTCGGTCGCCGGTATCGCGCTGTCAACGCTCTACGCGCCACATGGCTGGCTCGGCGCCCTGCTGGCGCCGCTCGGCCTGCGCGTCTCCTTCACCGTGCTCGGCGTCTATGTGGCGCTCACCTTCGTCGGCCTGCCCTTCGTCGTGCGCAGCCTGCAGCCCGTGCTGCAGGATCTCGAAGCCGAGCAGGAGGAGGCCGCCCATATGCTGGGGGCAGGCCGCTTCCAGACCTTCGCCCGTGTCATCTTCCCGGCCATTCTTCCGGCGCTGACGGCCGGTTTCGCCATGGCCTTCGCGCGGGGCTTGGGCGAATACGGCTCCGTCATCTTCATTTCCAGCAACCGGCCCGGCGTTTCGGAAATCGTGCCGCTGCTGATCGTGAATCAGCTCGAGGAATTCGATTTCGCGGGCGCGGCGGCCATCGGCACCGTCATGCTGCTGCTGTCCTTCATCTTCCTGCTCGCGATTCTGTTGCTGCAGCGCGTGGCGAGGGGGCGGCGCAATGGGTGAACGCGCACAGTTTCCGCGGCGGGGCGGCCGCGTCACCGATCGTCTGATGATCGTGGCGGCACTCGCCTTCATGATTCTGTTTCTGCTGCTGCCTCTGCTGACGGTTTTCGCCCAGGCCTTTGCGCAGGGATTGTCCGGCTATCTCACTGCCATCCTCGACCCCGCCACGCTCTCGGCGATCCGGCTTACCATCATCGTAGCGGCGGTGGCCCTGGTGGTGAACGTCGTCTTCGGCCTCGCCGCCGCCTGGTGTCTCGCGCGGTTTCGCTTTCCTGGCCGGCCGCTGATCCTGACGCTGCTCGATCTGCCCTTTTCGGTCTCGCCCGTGGTTGCCGGCCTCATGCTCGTGCTGCTCTACGGCCGCCAGGGCTGGTTCGGCCCCTGGCTGGAGGCGCATGACATCAAGATCATCTTCGCGCTTCCTGGCATGATCATGGCGACGATCTTCGTGACGCTGCCCTTCGTCGCCCGTGAGCTTATTCCACTGATGGAGGAGCAGGGCGCGGAGGAGGAGGAGGCGGCGCTGCTGCTTGGCGCATCGGGCTGGCAGATGTTCGCGCGCATTACGCTGCCCAAGCTGCGCTGGGGCCTGCTCTACGGCGTGCTGCTCAGCAATGCCCGCGCCATGGGCGAGTTTGGCGCCGTCTCCGTCGTCTCGGGCAATATCATGGGGCTGACGGATACGATGTCGCTCGACGTCAAGGCGCTGTATGACAGCTACAATATCGTGGGCTCCTTCGCGGTCGCCTCACTGCTGGCGCTCCTCGCCCTCGTCACCCTGGTCGCCAAAACCGTGCTCGAGCGACGCTTCCTCTTCTCATCCAGTGCAACAGGGGAAGCCGCCTGATGACCGGTCATGTCACGATTCGCAATCTGTCCCGCAGCTTCGGCACCTTCGCGGCATTGCGGGATGTCTCTCTGGAGATTCCGGCGGGCGAGCTCGTCGCGCTTCTCGGTCCCTCGGGTTCGGGCAAGACGACGCTGCTGCGAATCATCGCCGGGCTCGATCTGCCGGACGCCGGGCAGGTGCTGATCAATGGCGAGGATCGCATCGCGCGCCATCCGCGCGAACGCGGCGTCGGCTTCGTCTTTCAGCATTATGCGCTGTTCCGCCACATGACGGTGGGTGAGAATATCGCCTTCGGCCTGCGCGTGCGGCCGCGCGGAGAGCGCCCGACGCGCGCGGAAATCCGCAGCCGCGTCGCAACGCTGCTTGACCTGGTGCAGCTCGGCTGGCTGATCGACCGCTACCCGAGCGAACTGTCCGGTGGCCAGCGGCAGCGCGTGGCGCTGGCCCGGGCGCTGGCCATCGAACCGCGGCTGCTGCTGCTCGACGAGCCCTTCGGCGCGCTCGATACCAAGGTGCGTAAGGAGCTCGGCGCCTGGCTGCGCGATCTGCACCACGGCACTGCCATCACCAGCCTGCTGGTGACGCATGACCAGGAGGAGGCGCTGGAACTGGCGGACCGCATCGTCCTCATGGCGCAGGGTAAGGTCGAACAGGTCGGCACGCCGGCGGAGCTTTACACCCGGCCCGCGACGCCCTTCGTCCTGGAATTTCTGGGCGAGGCAAACCGGCTGCCCTGCCGGCTCGGGGAAGGCGGCGCGGCGATCCTCGCCGGCACCGGCGATGTGCTGGCCCATGGGCTGGAGCCCGATCATCCGCTCGCGCGTTCGGGGGCGGATGTCACGCTCTATGTCCGGCCGCATGATCTGCTTCTGGAGCCCGAGCATGAGGGCCCGGTCGTCATCACCCGGGTCCGGATGGCAGGCGCCTTTGCCAAGGTCGAGGCGCTGATGCAGGGCATCAGCCTTACCGCGCTGATGCCCTTCCACCGTCTCGGCGCATCCGGCCTGCGCGAAGGGGAGCATGCACGGCTCCGCGTCCTGCATGGTACCGCCTTCGCGGCCGAGGGGGTGGAACACCCGGCGGCCCTCCGTTTCGAGGCGCGCGGGGTGACCGTCCCGGCCTGAGCGAGGCCGAGGCTCAGGATCACCGGACACCCCCTTAAGATTCTTGCGAACACAGCGCGGACCTCAAGCGTTCGTCGGTGACGGTCCGATCTCAATTGCCTGGCGAATGCATGACGTTCTGAGGACGGACACAAGTTCGGCACCGAGCTTGAACCGGACCGGAGGCCTTCTTACCCTTCACGGAGGAAGTGCATGCGTGACCTCAGATCCAATCCCCACCCTGCTTCGCGATTACTTCGAGCGCTCGTCCATCGCGCTCGCCCTGGCTCATGCAGATGACGATCATCCCCTCGTGCTGGTCAACGCCGGGTTCCAACGCCTCACCGGCTACCCGTCCGAAGAGGTTATCGGGCGCAACTGCCGGATGATGCAGCGTGGCGCCGAAAACCGCGCGGCGCGGGACAAGATCCATCCCTTCCTGCGGCAGGACCAGGCCGCCAACCTGCGCACACCGATCGTGAATTTCCGCAAGAACGGCACCCCCTTCGTCAATCTCCTCTACATGTCCAAACTTCGGAGCCCTGACCGCCGGATACGCTTTATCTTCGCCTCCCAGTTCGACATCAGCCGCTCCCAGCCGGACCTGCTCGCCGATTATGATGCCGAACTCGGCAGCACCCTGACCCGCCTCAGCCCCGTCCTCGCGGAAAGCGGCATCATCATCGAGGGCTCGTTGCTCACCATCGCCAATACGGCAGCCCTCATCGCCCAGGCGAAACTCACCCTTGCCGAAGCATCACAGGGTCAGGGGGAATGACGGCGGCCAACCTCGTCGCCCCCCATCAGGAGCGGCTCCCTATCGTCGGCATCGGCGCCTCCGCCGGTGGGTTGGAGGCGCTGCGCGACATGCTGGGTGCCGCCCGCCTGCCGACCGGCATGGCCTTTGTCGTGGTCCAGCATCTCGACCCCAATCACGAGAGCATGCTGGCCCAGCTGCTCGACCGGCAGACCGCCCTCGACGTGCTGCAATGTGAGGGCGGAGAGACGCTGCAGGCGGATCGCGTCTACATCATCCCGCCCGGGCGCGGCCTCGCTATCCGCGGGGGCCGGCTGGAACTCACGGATTTCGCGCAGCCCCGTGGCCTGCGCCGGCCGATCGACGATTTCTTCCTCTCCCTCGCGTCGGATCAGCAGGCCCATGGCGCCTGCGTCATCCTCTCGGGCACCGGGGCGGACGGCACCACCGGGTTGCGCGCGGTCAAGGAGAGTGGCGGTGTCTGCATCGTTCAGCAGCCGGACACCGCACGGTACGACGGCATGCCGCTATCGGCGGTCGGTACCGGCCTGGTCGATTTCATCCGGCCCTCGGCAGAAATCATCCCCTGCCTCGCGACGTTCTTCGCCAGGCGGGGGGCGGATGACCCTTTGCAGGCGGCCGATCTCGTCTCCGACTATGTCGATGATCTCTGCCAGGTCCTGCGCGCGACCGTCGGACATGATTTCAACGGTTACAAGCGCTCCACACTCGTTCGCCGGATCGAGCGGCGCATGCATGTGCTCGGCATCGCCACGGGGCATGCCTATCTCCAGCGCATCCGCCACGATGCGGAAGAATGCGGGGCGCTGTTCCGAGACCTGCTCATCAATGTTACCCGCTTCTTCAGGGACCCCGAGCTTTTCGAGACGCTGCGCAGCCGGGTGATCGAGCCGCTGATGCGGGAGCGCGATCCGCACGAGGATCTGCGCATCTGGGTGCCCGGCTGCTCGAGCGGCGAGGAAGCCTACAGCATCGCCATGCTCTTCGCCGATGCGGCACGTGTGCTCAACCAGCCGCTGGCGGTGCAGATCTTTGCGACCGATATCGACGAACAGATGCTGCAGATCGCACGGCAGGGGACCTATCCCGCCGCCGCACTCGCCGATATCCCGGCCAGCTTGCGCGACCGCTATGCCGTGCCGCATGGCGAGCGCTTCAGCATCGTCACTCCGGTGCGGGATCTCATCCGCTTCTCCAGCCACAGCCTGGTGAAGGACCCGCCGTTTTCACGCATCGATCTGATCTCCTGCCGCAATCTGCTGATCTATTTCGACGACCGGTTGCAGCAATCCATCATGCCGCTGTTGCACTACGCCGTGCGGCCTGGCGGTTTCCTGTTCCTGGGTCCTTCCGAAAGCGTCGGCCGCTTCGAGCATCTCTTTCCGGTGACAGACCAGCGTGCGCGGCTGTTCACCCGTTCGCCCGGCGCGCCGACCTATCCCATCGATCTTCCCGGCAGCCAGCGCGATCGTCCGCTCCCGCGGGAGCAGGAGGGGCGCGGCATGCAGGCCGCCCTCACCGATGAGAGCGTGGCGATCCGCCGCGTCATCGACCGCTATGCCCCGGCCTCGATGGTGTTGGATCAGGATGGCGGTATCCTTGCCGCCTATGGTCGGCTTGGCCGCTACTTCGATTTCCCCGTCACGCGCGCCGGCGGATCCAGCGCCATTACCCTGGCGCGACCCGGCTTGCGCCGCGTGCTTGGGCCGCTGCTCCGCCGCGGGCGCGATGAGCGCCGCCGTCTGGTCGCCCGTGAGGTTGAGGTCGAAACCGATTTCGGCATCCAGCCCGTCGAGGTCGTCTGCGATCCGCTGGGCGACGGCACCTTCTTGCTGATCTTCCGCGATGCGGGCGACTTTCGTCCCGCCAAGGACAGCGATCTCGGCGATCTGCCCCCGGACGAAGACCATATCGAGGCCTTGGAGGATGAGTTGCGGCTGACCCGCCACCGGCTGCGCAGCGCGGTCGAGGAGCTGGAGACCGCGAATGAGGAGCTGAAGAGTTCCAACGAAGAAATGATGTCGATGAACGAGGAGCTGCAATCGACCAACGAGGAGTTGGCGACAGTCAATGACGAGCTGAAAAGCAAGGTCGACCAGCTCACCACAGCCAATTCCGACTTGCGTAACTTCTTCGAATCGACCGAGCTTGCGGTGGTCGTGGTTGACCGTGCCCTGCGCATCCGCAGCTATACCGAAGCCGCCACCGGCATCTTCCCTCTGCAGCCGTCGGACCGTGGCCGGCCCCTGGCCGATGTCGCGAGCCGGCTGCAGGAAACCTCCTATCTCGAGGACGCGCAGCGCGTGGTGCAGGGCGCGCCGCCCGTGCAGCGTCGCGTTGTCAGCCGGGACGGTACGCGGACCTTCTCCCTCCGCATCCTGGCCTATCGTAGCCAGAACGGCACTGCCGACGGGGCGAGCCTGGTTTTGACCGAGATCACGGACGCGCTTTCCCTCGAGCGGGATCTCGCCTCGGAGCGCGAGCGGCTCGATATTGCCATCAAGGCAGGGGGCATCGGCGTCTGGGAATTTTGGCCGGACACCGGCGCGATCATCATGGACGCCGTTGAGCGCAAGCTCTTTGACCTGCCGCCGGAGGGGGAGCTGGCGGTCGAACAGATGCTGGCGCGAATCGTGGACGAGGACCGTCCGGCGGTCGCGTCGGCGCTTGAGCGGGCAGCGCGCGAGGGCAGCGATTTCGAGGCAAGCTTCCGCCTGACCACGACGCGGGGCGATCTGCGCTGGATCAAGGGCTTTGGCCGCCTCGTCGATGGCCGCCAGCCAGTTCGCATGGTGGGTGTATGGATCGACGTGACCGCCGAATATGCCGTCGCCGAAACCCGCGAACTGATGCTGCGCGAGATGAACCACCGCGTGAAGAACCTCTTCGCGATCATCGGCGGCATGGTTTCGGCGGCCTCCCGCTCGCATGACGACGTGGCCACCTTCGCGTCCGATATCAGGGAGCGCATCGTGGCGCTGGGACAGGCCCATTCGCTCGCGTCCGCCAGCGGCGAGCAGAGCATGATCGCGCTCTCCGACCTCATCGACACGACGCTCGCACCCTATCGCGACCATGCCCGGGTCACCATCGAGGGCCCGCCCGTCCTGATCGATCGCGCGTCGCTCTCGCCGCTGGCGCTGATGTTACATGAGTGGGCGACGAATTCCGTGAAATATGGCGCGCTGGGTGATGCCGAAGGCGGGTCGCTTGCTATGCGCTGGTGGTTGGAGGGCGAGGAACTGGTGCTCGATTGGCAGGAGGAGGGGAGGCGCGCGTTCGAGGAGACGCCCAAAACCGGCTTCGGCACGCTGCTGGTCAAAACCTCCTCGCGCCAACTCGGCGCCCGGGTGCGCGGCACCGCGGAGGGCAACCGCTATATGATCGAATTGGTTCTGCCGAAGGAGGTCCTCGCCGATGTCTGAGATTGTCCTGCTCGTCGAAGACGAACTCTTTGTCGCACTCGATATACAGGCAACGGTCGAGGATGCCGGTTTCGTGGTGGACGGTCCCTATGCGACGCTGAAAGAGACGCTGGAGGCGATCGCGGGAAACGCGTGCCAGCGCCCTGCCTGCGCCATTCTCGATGTGCGGCTGAGGGATGGCGAGGTCTATCCGGCTGCCGACCTTCTGCGCGACGCCGGCATGCCGATCATCTTCCATTCCGGCCATGCCGACCAGGTGATGCTGGAAGGCCGCTACCCGGGTGCTGCCTTCTGCGGCAAGCCCTGTTCGCCGGCGGCGCTGCGGGCCAAGCTCGTCACCCTGCTGGCCGAAGGGCGGCCATAGCCGCCGCCGCGCTGTTTGGTGCATGCCTGCCATAAGGGCAGGCACATCCCGCAAGCCACCGATGCAGTCTGCGACGAGCTGGAGCGAGTCCTGCCAGAGTGAATGGCCGGGCGATCATCCGGGAAAATCAAAAGTTTCAGATTTAACACATACCTTTTTGTTTCAGGGAAAAATGCTGTTCGGCCATGCGTCCGCCGCGTCCCGCGGGGTGCGTGCCTGAGGCGAGCTTTGTCGCGATGCCAGCACACGTCGCCGGGAATAAATCCTCTCTGCCGCTGTCCATGGGGACAGGCCGATCAGCTCACCGGAGCTGGCGGTCTCTCCGGAAAATCGGAGAGCATGCGTCAGGAGATTATAAATGCGTCGCTACATGTATCTTGTTCTTGCACTCAGCACGATTGCGCTGTCCGCCTGCGCGGGGTCGAAGCCAGTTCCGTTGAGTCTCTTGATGGCCCAGCCGGGCGATAACGCGGCTGGCAGCAACAGTTAACCGAGGTCCCGGGCGGCTCTCTTTGCAGAGTCGCCCGGGTCGGGTCTGCTCAATTCCGGTCCGGCACCGGTAGCAGGCGACGCCGCCAAGCCAAGAGCAATTGCTCCATCTCTCGTGCTGCCACCTCCGGCTCCCGTTTCGTCACCGCGTCGGCCACGCGCTCGTGCAGCGCCACGTCCTCGGCTGGATCTGCAGGCTCGCCCTTCTCCCGATCGAAGGACAGTCGCAGCGCGGACTTCACGGCACTGCCGATGGTGATGAACAGCCCGTTGCGGGAGGCGTTGATCACGGCAAGATGAAAGGAGAGCGCGGCCTCGGCGGCGATGCGCGCGGGCAAGCCCTTGGCATGAGCCTCGGCGATGTCGCGGCAATGGCGGCGGATGGCGGCATGATCCTCCTGCGTCCCATCGCGCGCCGCGAGGAAGGCGGCACGCGGCTCGAAGCAGAGCCGCATCTCGAAGATATCCTCCAGGATTTTGCCGTCGAACTTGGCCGCGAGACGCCAGGCGAGCACATCGCGGTCGAGCAGGTTCCAGTCACCGAAGGGGAGGACGCGCGTACCAACGCGGGGTGACACCTCGACAAGACGTTTTGAGGCGAGGGCCTTGACCGCCTCCCGCACCACGGTGCGGCTCACGCCATAGACCTCGCAAAGCTCACTCTCGATGGGCAGCGCCGTTCCGGGCAGGAACTCTCCAGCAACGATCCGCATGCCGAGGCTGCGCTCGATTTGCGAGCTCATCGTGCCGACCACCGTCAGATCGCGTTCGAGCATGCGCGCCGTGCCTCTCTCCCTGGGGCCTCAGACCCTCTTGGCTGTGAAAGGGGTCGACAGGGTTTCAGACCATATGATAATACCATTGGTCAAGAAGGGAAACCTCGCCAGCCAATGGGCAGGGATTTCCCCAAAATAGAAAAGATGGGGAGGGCACCGATGAAACGTGCTGGCCTGTGTCTGGCGGCCGTTTTTGCCGCATTATTCGGCATCACCGCGGCAGCCTCGGCCGCGGAAAAAACCCATGTCGTGTGGTGGGATTTCCTCAGCGGCGGTGACGGCGTGCGCATGAAGGCGCTGATCGCCCAGTTCAACGCCGAGCATCCGAATATTGAAATCGACGGCACCACCCTGCAGTGGGGCACGCCCTTCTATACCAAGGTGCAGACCTCGGCCGCCGTCGGGCAGGGGCCGGATATCATGACCTATCATCTCTCGCGCCTGCCGCTCGGCGTCTCCACCGGCACGCTCAGGCCCTACACGGATGCGGAACTCGCTTCCGTCGGCCTCTCGGCCAAGGATTTCTTCCCCTCCGACTGGAGTGCGGCGCATGTGGACGGCAAGCTCTACGCCATCCCGCTCGATATTCACTCCATCATCCTCTATTACAACAAGGACCTGCTGGCGAAGGAGGGGCTTCTGGGCCCCGACGGGTTGCCCAAAGGTCTCGATGGAATCGCGAATTTCGATGCGGCGCTCAAGAAGCTGACAGGCAAGAACGGCGCGGAATACGGTGTGTCTTTCGCAAGCTCCGACGATGACGGTGCGACCGATTGGCGAATCTTCTACACCCTCCTGAACCAGATGGGCGGCACCTTTCTCCAGGACGATCGTGTTCTGCCGGGTGATAGCGAAGCGAAAGCCGTGAAGGCGACGGAGACGATCGCCGATTGGGTAAAGCAAGGTTGGGCGCCGAAGCTCACCGACTATCCGGCCTCCATCGCGCTCTTTACCTCCGGCAAGGCCGCAATGCACATCAACGGTGTCTGGGAAGTGCCGACGATGATCGATCTCGCCAAGTCCGGAAAGCTCGGCTTTCACTGGGGAGCGGTGCAGATCCCCGTGCTTTTCGACCATGCGGCGACCTGGGCGGATTCTCATTCCTTTGCCATTCCCAACCGGCGCGGCAATCCCGTACCGCCTGAGAAGATCAAGGCGGATCTGACCGTTATCGCCTGGATCGAGCATCACGCCATCCTCTGGGCGGGAGCCGGGCATATTCCTGCCTACCGGCCGGTGACGGACAGCCCTGCCTTTCAGAAGATGCAGCCCAACGCGACCTATGCGTCGCTCGCGAAAACGGCGGTCTTCGATCCCCGCTCCAAGATTGCTGGTGTCGCGTCACCCATCTATGACGCCTGCAACAACTTCATCCAGCCGGCCATCAACGGACAGATCGCCGCCTCGGCCGCGATTGCGCAGCTGAAGGACGAACTCGAAGGGGACCTGCAATAGCATGGCCGGCGCGCAGTCGGCCCCCGTCGTGAGACAGGCCCGGGCCTCGGCAGACCGCGCGCCGGTACGCAGTGCATCAGCCGCGGATGTTCCGGCGCGCCGCAGGGCTGGGCAGGGCAGGGTGGCGCTGGTTTTTGTCGCACCCTTCCTCCTCGCCTATCTGGTGCTCTTCATCTATCCGAGCCTGCGCATGCTGCAGCTGAGCTTCACCAATGCGCCGCTGATCGGGGCTGGGCACTTCACGGGCGCGCACAACTACCTGCGGCTTCTGCGCGATCACATGTTTCAGGGGGCCGTGGTCCATACCGGCTATTTCGTTCTGCTGACGGTCATCCCCACAACTGTGCTGGGGCTTGCCATTGCGCTGATGGTCGCGCGGCTGCGCGGCTGGCTGCAAAGCATCATCCTCGCCTGCTTCTTCCTGCCCTATATCCTGCCGGTGACGGTGGTGACGCAGATCTGGCAATGGATGTTCGACCTGCAATTCGGCATCGCGCAGCGGCTGCTGCGGCTGATCGATCCGCATGGCATCGCCGTCTTCCATAATCCGGTCTGGGCCATGCCCATGCTTGCCCTCGTCACCATCTGGTGGACCAACGGCTTCAATGTGCTGCTGTTCATCGCGGGGCTGCGCAATATTCCGACCGATTTCTACGATGCCTCGGCGCTGGATGGTGCCGGGCGCATCGCCCAGTTCCGCCACATTACCTGGCCGCTCATCTGGCCGGTGACGGCACTGGTACTCACCATCCAGCTCATCCTGCAGCTGAAGATCTTCGATCAGGTCTATCTGCTGACGCAGGGCGGGCCTTTCAACTCAACCTATGTCCTGGTGCAGTATATCTACCATCAGGCCTTTGTGCTCAACCATGGCGGCTACGGCGCCGCGGTTGCCGTGTTTCTCTTCGTGCTCATCGTCGCCTTCTCGGTGTTGCAGTATCAGCTGCTGCGTCTCAGGGGGGAGAGATGAGCCGCCTGCGCGCCCGGCCGGGCGCCCTTCTGCTCTCTCTGCTGGCCATTCTCTGCGCCGTCATCTGGGCCTTTCCGCTCTATTGGGCGATCGTCACCTCGCTGAAACCAGAATACGATGTGGTGAGACCCGGTCTGCACCTTCTCCCGAGTGTCTGGACGCTCGCCGGCTATTTCTATGTCTTCGCGCATACGCCGATCGGGCATTGGTACCTCAATTCCCTCGCGACATCGGTTCTGGTCACGGCGCTTGTCATCGGCATGAGTGCCTGTTGCGGCTATGCCATCTCGCAATTGCGCTTCCATGGCCGCCGGCTGCTGTTTGCCATGATCCTGGCGAGCTTCATGGTGCCGATACAGGCATTGATGATCACGCATTTCATTCTGATGAATGATTTCGGGATGGTCGATCGCTGGGGCGGCGTTGTTCTGCCACAGCTTATCGTTCCCGTTGCCGTCATCGTCTACAAACAATTCTTCGATTCGATCCCGCGGGAATTCCGGGAAGCGGCCCTCGTAGATGGCGCCGGTGAATTTCGCCTCTTTGCCCGTGTCTATCTGCCGATGAACTGGGGAATCACCACCGCCCTTGCCATCATCACCTTCATCGCCGCCTGGAACAACTTCCTTTGGCCTTTTCTCGTGACCAGCACCGACCGCTCGATGACGGTCACCGTCGGCATTGTCCAGGTGCACGACGCCTTCGGGGTGCAATACGCCCGCAACATGGCCGCGGCCGTCTTGGCGGCCCTGCCTGTTGCCGTCGCCTATTTGATCTTCCAACGCCGCGTGACCGAGGCCGTGATGCTTTCGGCCGGCATTAAGGGATAAGAAGAAAGACCATGCCGCACGCCAGTCTCGTTGTCGATCGTGATTTCGTCGTCGCCGATCTCGACCGCCGCATCTTCGGCGCCTTCGTCGAACACATGGGCCGCTGCGTCTATACCGGCATCTTCGAGCCCGGCCATCCACAGGCCGATGCACAAGGCTTCCGGCAGGATGTGCTGGATCTGACCCGCGAACTCGGCCCGACCATCATACGCTACCCGGGCGGCAATTTTCTGTCCGGCTATGACTGGCGGGATGGCGTGGGGCCGGTGGAGGAGCGTGCCGTCCGGCGCGACCTCGCCTGGTTCTCGACCGAGACCAACCGCTTCGGCACAAACGAATTCATGGACTGGTGCCACAAGGCGGAGATTGAGCCGATGTTCGGTGTCAATCTCGGCACCAAAGGTCCAGACGAAGCGCGGCAGTTCCTGGAATACTGCAACCATGCGGGAGGCTCCGCGCTTTCCGATCTCAGGCGGGCGCACGGCTGGGAGAAACCGCATGACGTGAAATTCTGGTGCCTTGGCAACGAAATGGACGGGCCCTGGCAGATCTGCCACAAGACCGCGGCCGAATACGGGCGCATAGCCCTTGAAACCGCCAAGGTCATGCGCTGGGTCGATCCCACCGTGCAGCTTGCCGCCTGCGGTTCCTCCCATCGCAACATGCCGAGCTTCGGCGCCTGGGAATACGAGGTGCTGGACCATTGCTTCGATGAGGTCGATTTCATCTCGCTCCACACCTATTTCCGCAACGATGACGACGACATGCGGGAGTATTTTGGCGTCATCGAACTCATGGATACCTTCATTCGCGAAGTGACGGCGATTGCCGACGCCATTGCCGCCAAGCGTCGCTCCCGGAAGCGTATCATGCTTTCCTTTGACGAATGGAACGTCTGGTACCGCACCCATCAGATCGAGCATATGCGGCGCCCGGGCTGGCCGGAGGCGCCGCGGCTGATCGAGGAGGTCTACAATGTCGAGGATGCGCTGATCGTCGGTGGTGCGCTCATCACGCTCATGAACAATGCAGATCGCGTGAAGGCCGCCTGTCTCGCCCAGCTTGTCAACGTCATCGGGCCGATCATGACGGAGCCGGGCGGCCCTGCCTGGCGGCAGACGATCTTCCATCCCTTTGCGCTCGCCGCCCGCCACGGCCATGGCCGCGTCATGCGGACGCGGGTCGAGAGTCCGGCCTATGCCGCGAAATCCTTTCCCGAAATCCCCTATCTTCTCTCATGCGTGGTCGACAATCCGGTAGACGGCACGACGACGATTTTCGCGATGAATCGCCATCTCAGCGAGACGCTTGATCTCACCGCTGAGCTGCGCGGCCTCGGCACCGAGCGGCGCTTGGTTTCGGCGCAGGAAGTGCATGATCTGCAGCTCAAGACCATGAACACGCGCGAACGGCCCAATGCGGTCGTGCCACGCGATCTTGGCGATGTGCGGGTGGAGGGCGAGCGCATATCCGCCCGCCTCAAGCCCGGCTCCTGGAATGTCATCGTCACCCAGGTGCCGCGCTGAGGCAAAGGGGCGCCTCGGCGCCCCTTTGCATGATCAGTCGAGGTCGGCGGCGCTATGCCGCTCGGCCAGCTGCTCTTCCTCGGGTCCCATCACCCGATTGACGCGCCGGCCGCGCTTCACGGCCGGCCGCACGGCAATCTCCTGCGCCCAGCGGACCACGTTCTTGTAGTCCTGCACGGAGAGGAATTCGGCCGCGCCGTACTGGTTGCCGAGCACGAGCCCGCCGTACCAGGGCCAAATCGCGATATCGGCGATGGTGTAGTCCTCACCTGCGACATAACGATGCTCGCCCAACTGCCGGTCGAGCACGTCAAGCTGGCGCTTCACCTCCATCGCGAAACGATTGATCGGGTATTCCCACTTCTCCGGCGCGTAGGCGTAGAAATGGCCAAAGCCGCCGCCGAGATAGGGGGCCGAGCCCATCTGCCAGAACAGCCAGTTCAACGCTTCGGTGCGGCCAGCGGTGTTCTTCGGCAGGAGGGCGCCGAACTTGTCCGCGAGATAGAGCAGGATCGAGCCCGATTCGAAGACGCGGATCGGCGTCTCGCCACTGCGGTCGAGCAGTGCCGGGATCTTGGAATTCGGATTGACCTTCACGAAGCCGGAGGAGAACTGGTCGCCGTCGCCGATGCGGATCAGCCAGGCGTCGTATTCGGCGCCCTGGTGGCCGAGTGCCAGCAGCTCCTCCAGCATGATCGTCGCTTTCTGGCCGTTCGGTGTGGCGAGCGAATAAAGCTGCAACGGATGCTGGCCGACCGGCAGATCCTTCTCATGCGTCGGCCCCGCCACGGGGCGGTTGATATTGGCGAAGGCGCCGCCCGAAGGGGCGGGGGTCCAGACTTTTGGCGGCACGTAGCCGGTGGTCGTCTCTGTCATCTGCATATCCCTGATCTGGCATGGGTCGCCCGGGCGACCGTCTGCCGAGCTTAGGCGGTTCGGGGCCCCGGATAAATCCCGGACCAACGCGGTCTTCTTTATGGGCGTCATACGCGGGGCATTAACCTTTTTGTGATTCTGATGGGGCATGAACCGAATTAGGCAGTTCTCCCCTGGCGGTCTTGTCGTCTGGCTCTATCCGTTGACGCTCGCGCTCGGCTCGCTTCTCGCCGCCTTCGTGATCGCGAGCCGGCCGGCCGATCAGGGAGCGGTAGCGGCGATCTTTCCGCCCTGGTGGAGCGGGCTGCAGTCCATCTCGGCCGCAGGGCAGGCGGGGCCCGTCATCCGTTTCGGCGGTCTGCCCAACATCGTGATCGTGATGACGGAACGGGGCGGGGCAGAGGTGCTGCGCCGGGCCGGGGCCTGGGCGGTCCTCGACCCATTGGCCCTGGGAGGCTGCGGCGGGGCCGTCGCACAGCCAGTCGCACCGTAGACAGTAGAAAGGAGGGACGCCTGTGTCGGACCAACTGCAAACCCTGCGCACCACCACAAGCCGGTGGGTCGCCATCGGTCTCTGGCTGCACCTGCCGGTCGTGGCCGCGGTCGCGATCGTCTGCGGCCATGACTGGGTCACCCCGGTGGTGGCGGCGGCACTGCTGAGCCTCGCTGCCAGCCTGCCGGTCTGGCGCAATGCGGGCAGCAAGACGGCCCGCCTCACCCTCGCGGTCGCCTATGTCGGCATGATTTCCATCATCGTCGCGACCACAAGCGGCAGCCCGCTGCAGATCGACATCCATATGTATTATTTCGCGGCACTTGCGATCCTCACCGGCTTTTGCGACCGCGATGTCATTCTCGCCGCCGCCGGCGCCACCGCCGTCCATCATCTGGCGCTCAACTTCCTGGCACCCGCCCTCATCTTTCCGGGCGGGGAGAATTTTCCCCGCGTCCTGCTTCATGCCGGGATCGTGGTGCTGGAGGCGGGGGCGCTGGTCTGGATCACGCAGCAGATCACCGGCCTCGTCGCGGCCGTCGGCCGTAGCCTGCAGGCGGCGGAAACCGCCATGGCCGAGCGGCAGAAGGCCGAGGCGGCGGTGGCGGCTGAGCGCCTGCGGGCCGATGCCGAACGCGAAGCCTCCGAAGCGGCGCGCGCCCGCGCGGTGGCGGATCAGGCGGCGGTCGTCACAACTCTTGCCAGCGGCCTCTCGGCGCTGGCGGCGGGCGATCTCAGCCGCACCGTCACGGCGGCTTTTCCGGCCGAATATGAGGGGCTGCGGCGGGACTTCAACGAAACGGTGGGCGCGCTGCGGCAGATCCTCGGCGGCATCCGCAAACACACGGAATCGCTTAACGGGACGAGCGGCGACATCTCAAACGCGACCGATCGGATCGCCGAGCGCAGCGAGCGTCAGGCGAATACGCTGAACGAGGCAACGGAGACGCTGGGCCAGGTGACGGAAGCGGTGCAGAGCACGGCGACCAGCGCCGAAAGCGCCCGCAGCATCGTGGGCGCCGCACGTGGTGATACCGAACGCTCCGGCCAGGTGGTGCGGGAGGCGGTGGAGGCCATGAATGGCATCGATGCCTCCTCCAACCAGATCACCCGAATCATCAGCGTGATCGACGAAATCGCCTTCCAGACCAATCTCCTCGCCCTCAATGCCGGCGTCGAGGCGGCGCGGGCGGGCGAGGCGGGGCGCGGCTTCGCGGTGGTCGCGACCGAGGTGCGCGCGCTTGCCCAGCGTTCCGCCGATGCGGCGCGCGAGATCAAGACCCTGATCGCGGGTGCCAGCACCCATGTGCAACTTGGCGTGGATCGCGTCGCCCGAACGGGGGAGGTGCTCGTGCGCCTCGCGGCCCAGGTGGGAGAGATCGACCAGGCGGTGCAGGAAATCACCGCTGCCGCCGGCCGTCAGGCTGGCATGTTGCGAAATGTCAACGAATCCATGCAGGAGCTCGGCCGCGGCACGCAGCAGACGGCGGTGATGGTTGAGGAGACCAATGCCGCGACCAAGGAACTGGCGGCCGAAGTCACGTCCCTCGCCGGCATGGCGGCCCGCTTCCGGCTGACGGCCGCGGAGCCCGAAGGCGGCGGAGGGCGCCATGGTCGCATGGCGGCCTGAGCGCGGCATTCTACGGCGCCGGCCTCTCATTGTGCCGGAAGATGCGCCATTTTCCGTCAGATTTTGTGCATCATGCCTAATCAAAAGGCGGATCCCTGGAATTGTCAGGGAAATTTGCGTGAAGGCGCTTAAAAACTAGACAAAATCGCGATCCCTGTTGCAGGTTGCCACTGTCTCGGGCCCAGGGCTCTGGCGGCGAATGAGGCGGTGTAGCTCATGAACGGGCGGAAGCGCCTTTTCGGCGGCTCGGCCGGAGAGCGTGAAAACCGTTTCGATCCGCCTGCCAATCGCCTGCGGCC
>NZ_DATJJK010000142.1:0-3403 GCF_035492295.1 Acidisoma sp.
TGGCCGAAGGTCACCGGCTGGGCGGTCTGCAAATGGGTGAAACCGGGCATGGGATCAGCCGCGTGTTCTGCCGCGCGCTCCACCAGCGCGCGCATGACGCCGGTCATCTGGGCCGAAAGCCCGTCGATCGCATCCCTCACCCATAGCTTGAAGTCGGTCGCGACCTGATCGTTGCGGCTGCGGCCGGTATGCAACCGGCGCCCGGCATCGCCGATGCGCTCGGTCAGCCGCGCCTCGATATTCATGTGGATGTCTTCGAGCGCGGCATCGAAGGGGAATTGCCCTGCCTCGATCTCGGCGCCGATCGCGCCCAGTCCATCGGCAATCGCGGCTTCGTCCTCGGCAGTGAGCACCCCCGCCTGCGCCAGCATGGCAGCATGGGCACGCGAGCCCGCAATATCCTGGCGCCACATCCGCTGATCGAAGCCGATCGAGGCATTGATGTCGCTCATGATCTGGGCGGGCCCGGCCGCGAATCGACCGCCCCATTGCGCATTGGCGCGGGAGGCGCTTGTCTCGCCGGTCTGAGACAGGTGGGCCGGTTGCGGCTGGCTGGTGTCGGTCAAGGAGCCTATCCTAATGAGCAAATTACGATCGCGCCGTGGCGCTCTGGTCGCGGCGGCCAGCCTAGCTGCGGGGGTGCTCGGCGGCAAACGGCTCGCCCCGGCCGCGCGAGCCCAGGGACTGCCCGGCCTGGAAGGTCTTACCATCCTGCCGGCCGGCACGACCCTGCCCGCCATCCGTTTCTTCACGCCCGACCATCAGCCGTTGACGCTCGCCCATTACCGCGGCAAGGGCGTGGTACTCAACCTCTGGGCCACCTGGTGCGGGCCCTGCGCGGCCGAACTCCCGACACTCGACCGGCTGGCCGGCATCTTGGCGAAAGACGGCATCGTCGTGTTGCCGGTCTCCTCCGACGCCGGCGGTGCCGCGACCGTGCGCGCCTTTTACGACAGAAGCGGGATTGACCATCTGCCGGTCCTGCTCGACCCCAACGGCGCCATCCTGCAGGCCTGGTCGGTGCCCGGCATCCCTGTCACCGTGATCTTCGACCGCAACGGCCGCCCGCGCGGGCGGCTGATCGGGGGTGCCGACTGGGGCACGGCAGCGGCGGCCGCCAAGGTCCGCGCCCTTTGCGGACCAGATTTGGCGACCGCGGCCACGGTCAATCTCTGAAGGCTACTCGGCGTAGATCATCTTGCGGGTCATACCGCCGTCAGTCAGAAATTCCGCGCCCGTCACGAAGCCGCTTTCGGGGCCGAGGAGCCAGGCGGCAAGGCCTGCAACATCCTCCGGCCGGCCGACGCGCCCCGCGGGATGCTGGGCGTGATCTTCCTCGGACAGCGGCCCGCCCCGCGTATCGATCCAGCCCGGGCTGATGCAGTTGACCCGGATGAGTGGGCCGAGGCTCACGGCCAGCGCATGGGTGAGTGCCAGCAACCCGCCCTTCGAGGCGGCATAGCTCTCGGTATGCGGCTCGGACTGATGGGCGCGGGTGGACGCGATGGTCAGAATCGCGCCTCGGGTCTGGCGCAGCAGCCCCGCCGCGCCGCGCGCGAGCAGGAAGGTGCTGGTGAGGTTGGTCGCGATGACCGCATTCCATTCATCGAGGCTGAGATCCTCGATCGGCTTGCGGATCATGAAACCGGCGTTGCAGACGAGACCGTCGAGCCGACCCTCCCGCTCGGCGATATCCCCGATCAGTTGCCTGACGGCCGCTTCCTCGCCGACATCGGCCTTAACAAAACGGTGAGGAAAGGTCCCCGAGTCCTGCGGCGGCTCGCGGTCCGCCACCACCACCCGCCATCCGTCGCGCGCCAGCCGGTCAGCAATGGCACGGCCAATGCCCTGCCGGCCGCCGGTCACCAGGGCTGCGGGTTCTTTCTGGGGCATGGAATGTCCTTTCCTGTCTGCCGGGTCTATATGGCTTCGGGCAGCGGGACGGTCACCTGACCGCTCCGTCTCTTTTCTGTTGCGCCGCAGCAGCGGCCCCTCTTACTTCCTAACTTAACGAACGAAAACGCGGCGAACCGCTAGTTTGCCGCAGAGCTTCACCTGTTGCTCAGGCATACGCCTGGGCGCGTGCCAATGCCGGAGCGCTGATGTCCGATCGTGCCAGAATTGCCCCGCTCAAGGTCGCCAACGAGGCTTTCCTCGTTTCCAGCATGATCGAGCGCTGCCCCAAGACCATGATGATCCGGGAGCTGGTGGTGAACGGGCTGGAAGCAGCCGCCCACGCCGAAGCCGGCCAGCGCCAGGTCATCATCGGGTCGCGGCAGCATGAGGGTGCCCGCAAACTGCGCCTCTGGAACAGCGGACCGGGCATGACGGCCGCGGAGCTGCTGAAGATCACCGATCTCGCCTCCTCGCTGCGCAAGCAGAATGCGCTGGACCAGAATTTCGGCATGGGCGCCAAGGTCGCCTCCCTGCCCTCCAACCGCCACGGCCTGCGTTACCGCTCCTGCGCTGGCGGCCGGGTCAGCGAGGTCATGATGGGCTATCGCGATGGCACCTATGGCCGCCTCCATATCGGCGCCGAGGGTGCGGAGGTCATCGACGTCACGGAAACCTGCCGCCAGGAGGGCGGGTATGATCTGGCCAGCGACTGGACCGAGGTGCTGCTCTGCGGCAATGCTGCGGATCAGGATACCGTCTCGGCGCCCTATGGCGCATCCCTGAAGGTCTCGCCCGACTGGATGGGGACCTATCTCGAAAATCGTTTCTTCCGCCTGCCGCATGATCTCGCACTGACCCTGATGCCCGAGGTCTGGGGTGGGTCCGCGCCGCGCGCCATGCTGGGGCTCGACGACCGACGCGGCCAGTTCGGACGCACCGAAACGCGGACGACGCCGAGCGGCGTGAAAATTCATTATTATTTTGATCCGCCGCGCGGCGAGAGCACGAAATCCGCGAGCGGCGCCTTCGGCCAAGGCGGGTCACGCGGGGCGATCGTCTTCCGCAACGAGATGTACGACGTCCGCCAGGGTGACGTGTGGACCCAGGACGCCCCCAATTTCGGCATTCCCTTCGGCGCCAAATATGTCTCCGTCTTCGTCGAACTGCCGGACGACTATCTCGTCTGGCCCGAGGCCTACCGTCAGTTCCTGCGTTTCCGCGGCCATGACCAGCGGCAGGTCCACGCCGCCGATTTCAGCGCGCTGGTGCGCAGCTATCTGCCGGCCTGGCTTGCCGAGATCATCCGCAGCTTCGGCCCGACCCAGGCCAACTATCTCAACGAAATCAGCGACGAGTTGCGCGCGCTGCTCGCCGAACTCGGCGTCGAGGCCCAGCGGCCGCCGGCCCAGCCGCCCGGCATGCAGCCGCCCAAGCCACCGGCAGCCGAGAAGCCGGCGGCAGAGACATCGGACCCGCGCGAGACACCGCCGGCGGACCGGGAAAAGAC
>NZ_DATJJK010000143.1:0-36747 GCF_035492295.1 Acidisoma sp.
CGAGGCGCTGCGGGACCAGGGATTGATTGAACGGGCAGCGCTGCATCTGCAGGGCGAGACCCGCGTACTAGGAGAGAGGGACGAAACGCATGGCCGAGATTGAGCTGCGCAAGAGACTGATGGTGGTGGAGGAGATTTTCCACGAGGGTGGGCCAGTGGCCGCAGACCCATTGAAGCGTGCGGCGGCGATCAGCGTCATCGCGAATCCTTTTGCCGGTCGTTACGTGGAGGAGATTTCCTTCTTCATGAAGACGCTGGAGCCGCTGGGGCTGGAGATGGCGCAAGCCCTGGTGCGCACGCTTGGCGGGGACGCGAAGGCTGTCCAGGGTTATGGAAAGGGCGCCATCGTCGGGGCCGCCGGAGAGCTGGAACACGGTGCGCTGTGGCATGTGCCCGGCGGCTATGCCATGCGGGGGGCGCTGGGCGATGCGAAGGCCATCGTTCCCTCCGCCAAAAAGGTGGGCGGCCCCGGCACGCGGCTGGACGTGCCCATCACCCACATCAACGCCTCCTATGTGCGCAGCCATTTCGATGCCATGGAAGTCGGGGTGCCCGATGGGCCGCGCGCGGATGAACTCGCCCTCGTGCTGGTGATGACAACGGGGCCGCGCATCCATGCCCGTGTGGGCGGGTTGGCGGCGGCCGATATCCGCGGCCTGGACGGCTTGCGATGAGCCCCCTCGTCATCCGCAAACTGGTGACCGTGGTGGACGAGGTTCTGATCGAAATGGGCCAACAGGTCAGTCCGCCCACACGGCGTGCGGCGGCGATGGCGGTGATCGCAAATCCTTTTGCAGGACGTTTCGAAGTCGATCTCAATGATTTGATCGAACGCGGCACTGAACTTGGGCGTCTCTTGACGGAGAAGGCCGTCGGCGCCCTCGGAATTGCGCCAGAGATGGTCGAGAGCTACGGCAAGGCGGCGATCGTGGGCGAGGCGGGAGAGATCGAGCATGCGGCGGCGATTCTGCATCCGAAGCTGGGAAGCCCGATGCGTGCTGCGCTCGGCGGCGGTGCGGCGCTTGTCCCCTCCGCCAAGAAGCGCGGCCGGGTGGGAAGCGTAATCGACGTGCCGCTCGGCCATCGCAATGCCGCCTACGTGCGCAGCCATTTCGACGCGATGGAAGTGGGTATCGCCGATGCGCCGCGCGCGCGTGAAATCCTGGTCGTCGTCGTGGTGACCGATAGCGGCCGGCCGCTGCCGCGGGTGGGCGGCCTCACCAAGGATGCGATCCTCGGCCAGGACGGGCTGCGCTGACGATGGCAGGTGAGCCCAAAACCGATGTGCTGCCTGCCGGCAGCTATGTTCTGGATGAGCAGATCGGTTTCATTTTGCGGCAGGTCAGCCAGCGCCACACGGGCATCTTCGTGCAGCGCATCGGGGATGGGCTGACGCCCATGCAATGGGCGGTGATGTCGAAGCTGCTCGAGATCGGGCAGACCTCCCAATCCGCCCTGGGGCGGACAGTCTTCATGGATGCCGCAACCATCAAGGGCACGGTGGACCGTCTGGAGGCGCGATCCTTGGTGGTGCGCGTCGCCGATGCGGATGACCGGCGCAAGCTGCTCGTCGATCTGACGGAGGCCGGACGTGAGATCACCCGCCGCAACCTCGCCGCCGCTGCCGCCATCACGCAGGAGACGCTGGCTCCCTTGGACGAGGCCGAGATCGGGTTGCTCCGCGGCCTGCTCGAACGGTTGCGCTGATCCTGTCCCCCGCGCGGCTCAGCCCCTGCCGAGCAGGCCGCGCTGCGCCAGGTTCGCCATGAGCGCACCAATGCCGTAACGCCAGGGCGCGGCTTCCTCGGCATGGACGACCGTGTTGACCAGTCTCCCGAGTTGGGGCGCTGCGATCTCCACGCGGTCGCCAGTCTTGTGCGTGAAGCCTTGTCCCGGATGGTCGCGGTCCTGGATCGGCGCGAAAAGAGTGCCGAGGAACAGCATGAAGCCGTCGGGATACTGATGGTGCGGGCCGATGGCATGGCCCACGAGTTCCACCGGGTCGCGGCTGATCTCGCTCATGGAACTGGTGCCGTCCAGCACATAGCCGTCTTCGGCGCCGGTTACGCGCAGCGTAATGCCGAGCGCCCGCACGTCGTCCAGGGTGAAATCCTGGTCGAAGAGCCGGATGAAGGGGCCGATGGCGGAGGAGGCGTTGTTGTCCTTGGCCTTGCCGAGAAGAAGGGCGCTGCGGCCCTCGATATCGCGCAGATTGACGTCATTGCCGAGGGTCGCGCCCCGAATCTGGCCACGGCTGTTGACGGCGAGCACGGCCTCCGGCTCCGGATTGTTCCAGCTCGATTTGGCGAGAATGCCGATCTCGGCGCCGAAGCCGACGGAGGCGAGGACCGGTGCCTTGGTGAAGACTTCCGCATCCGGCCCAATGCCGACTTCGAGATATTGCGACCAGTAGCCGGCTTCCATCAGCACTGTCTTGGCGTGCATCGCCTCCGGCGAACCCGGCTTGAGGTCGCGTATCTGTCCGCCGACGGCATTGCCGATCTGGGCCCGGATGGTCTGCGCCGCGCGAAAATCCCCACGGGCGCGTTCCTCGATCACCCGCTCGATCATGGACCGGGCGAAGGTGACGCCGCAGGCTTTCACCGCCTGAAGGTCGCAGGGGGCGAGGAGATGCGGCCGGTCCGTGCTGCCCCGAAGGCTTGCCTCGATGACCTCTTCGAGCCGGTATTCCCGCGCCGCCGGCGTGGCAGCGAGCTTTGCCGCAGGGTCGTCCGCCTCCAGCAGGGCAGAGACGGTGGGGCCAGCGGCGGTGACATCCGCCAGCTGGTCGCCGCGCAGATGGACGATGGCCGGGCCGCCGAGGCCAGGGTCGAAGACGCGGCCGATCAGACAGGCCCGGTCGTGGTCCTCCGGCAGAAATGTCTCGATCGTCATGTCTCTCTCCTCGCGGCTGGCAATTTTGCAGCCAGCTTGGTGGGAGCGCTGTCATCAGGCAAGGGGGATCGCGCGGATCAAATGCGCGATACTCCTTGCTAATCGTGAGCAAATGTCACAAACGACTGCCAAAGTTTTGCGCTGTTTCGGATCGAAAGCGCCTTTCGGCGGATTGTCGGGCGCGCGAGACTTGTGGTTTGCTGAACGACATGGAGCGGTGATTGATCGAAGAGTCCGAGACCGCCCAGGCTGAAAACGAGAACGATCGAAACGATCCAAGAGGAAACCAAGATGACGAAGCTCATCAACCCGACGATTAGCCGCCGCCATGCGGCCGGACTGCTGGCCGGAGGTGCGGCGCTTGCGGCAGGCGTGCCGCGCTTGGCGCGCGCGGATGCCGAAAAGGTGATGACGACGGTCGTGAAAATCCAGGGCGTGCCTTGGTTCAACTTCATGCAGCAGGGGCTCATCGAGGGCGGCAAGAAATTCGGCATCAACTCCACCATGGTGGGGCCCGTCACCGTTGATCCCGCCCAGCAGGTTCGTCTCGTCGAAGACCAGATCGCCAAGAAGGTTGACGTGCTCGGCCTCGTGCCGCTGGACGTGAAGGTGCTGGCCCCGGTGCTGGACCGCGCCCAGAAGGCGGGCATCATCGTCATTACCCAGGAAGGTCCCAATCAGGACGGCCGCACCTGGGACGTGGAACTGCTCGATTCCGTGGTCTTCGGCCAGATGCAGATGAAGGCGCTGGCCGCCGACATGGGCGAGAAGGGCGAATATGTCATCTATGTCGGCACGCTGACGACGCCGCTCCACAACAAATGGGCCGATGCCGCCATCGCCTATCAGAAGGAGCATTACCCCAACATGAAGCTCGCGACCGCCCGCTTCCCGGGCGCGGACGAGATCGACACCTCCGAACAGGTCACGCGCAACGTCATCCAGGCCTATCCCAAGGTGCGCGGCATCCTGGGCTTCGGCTCCAACGGGCCGATCGGGGCCGGCAATGTCGTGCGTCAGCGGCATCTGCAGAAGAAGATTTCCATCGTCGGCACCGTCATCCCCAGCCAGGCGAAATCGCTGATCGAGGCGGGCGTCATTCGCCAGGGCTTCCTGTGGAGCCCCAAGGATGCCGGCTACGCCATGGTCGCCGTCGCAAGCCTGCAGCTCAAAGGTGCGACGTTTCAGACCGGGATGGAAATCCCCGGCATGGGCAAGGCGACCGTCGATGCCGCCAACAAGCTCATCAGCGTTGACCGGATTCTCGCTTTCAACAAGCAGAACATCGACGCGATGATTGCCAAGACCGGTCTTTGATACGCCATCCGGCGGGGCCGCCATGCCCCGCCGGAGCCATCACGGCGAGGATACGCACTTGCCCAATTTCATAGAAATGTCTGGCATCTCGAAGCATTTCGGCGGTGTCACGGCGCTCGCCGATGTCGATCTGACCATCGCGGCGGGCGAAGTGCATTGCCTGGCGGGCGAGAACGGTTCCGGCAAATCGACGCTGATCAAGATCATCTCAGGCGTGCAGCCGCCCGATGCGGGGGGCGAGATCGTGATCGACGGCACCCGCCAGACGCATCTCACGCCGTCAGAGAGCACGCGCCTCGGTATCCAGGTCATCTACCAGGACCTCGCGCTCTTTCCTGACCTGACGGTCGCGGAGAACATCGGTTTCGCCCAGCATCTCTCGGGCCTGCACGGCGCCCGCTGGGCAAAGCTGCGGGAGACGGCGCAGGCGGTCATCGCGCGGCTTGGCGTGCAACTCGATCCGGCGGCGCGCCTGGGCGATCTCTCGATCGCGCAACGCCAGCTCGTGGCCATCTGCCGGGCGCTGGCGGCTGACGCGCGGCTCGTCATCATGGACGAGCCCACCGCCTCGCTGACGCGCACCGAGGTCGATACGCTGCTCGGCATCACGCGGGAATTGAAGCGGCGCGGCATCGCCGTCGTCTTCGTCAGCCACCGGCTGGACGAAGTTCTGGAAATCGCCGAGCGCGTGACCGTGCTGCGGGACGGGCGCAAGCTCGGCACCTGGGACGCGCAGGAGATGACGCCTGCGCGCCTCGGCACGCTGATGACGGGCCATGAATTCGACTACAAGATCGCGGTGCCCGATCTCGCGGCCGCACCCGTCGTCCTGTCCGTCAGCAACCTCTCCCGCACGGGGGATTTCGAGGATGTCAGCCTGGAGATCCGCGCCGGCGAGATCCTCGGTCTCATCGGCCTGCTCGGTTCCGGACGAACCGAACTTGCGCTGTCCCTGTTCGGCATGCGGCCAGCCGAGAGCGGAGAAATCCGGCTGAACGGCAAGCCCGTCCTGTTGCGCTCGAATCGCGCCGCGATCGACGAAGGCATCGCCTATGTGTCGGAGGACCGGCTCTCTCTTGGCCTCGTGCTGGAGCAGCCGATCGCGTCCAACATCATCCTGTCGACGCTCGACCGGCTCACCGGCGCGGGGGGGCTTCTCAGCCGCGAGCGCACCGGGGCCTCCGTCGGCCATTGGATCGAGCAACTCGGCATCAAGGTCTCCGACCCGGAGAATGCCGTGCGCACGCTCTCGGGCGGCAATCAGCAGCGCGTGGTCATCGCCAAATGGCTCGCGACGAACCCGCGCGTGCTCATCCTCGACAGCCCGACCGTCGGCGTCGACATCAATGCCAAGGACGGCATCTATGCCATCGTCAAAAGTCTTGCGGCTGCCGGCATGGCCGTCCTGATGATCTCGGACGAGATTCCAGAAGTCCTCTATCATTCCCACCGGATCCTCGTCATGCAGTCTGGCCGGCTGAAGGCGGAATATCATCCCATGCAGATCACCGAGAGCGCGCTCAGGGAGGCGATCGATGCCTGAATTCCTCAAGCGCGGCCTGCATAGCCACGAAGGCAAGCTGCTTCTCGTCGTGCTTGCGCTGATCGTCTTCCTCTCGGTCGCGACGCCGAGCTTCTTCACCCTGCAGAATCTGGTCGACCTGCTCACCTCCTATGCCTTCTCCGGCATGCTGGCGGCGGGGCTGCTCGTGGTGCTGATTTCAGGCGGGATCGACATCTCCTTCACCGCCTCCGCCTCTGTCGCCCAATATGTCGCGATGACGGTCGCCAATGCCTATCATATCGGCTGGCTCGGCGTGATCGGCATCTGCGGCGGCGTCGGTATTGCCTGCGGACTGCTCAACGCTCTGCTCATCGGCACGCTCGGACTCTCCAGCATCATCGTGACGATCGCGACGCTCAATGTCTTCTTCGGCCTCCTGATGTTCGCGACCCATGGCAACGAGATTTTCTCGCTGCCGGATTGGTTCGTGAACGGGGCGAGCTGGGTCGTCTACACCGATAAGAACGAGACGCCCTATGCCTTCAACCTGCAGATGCTCGGCCTCATCAGCGCCTTCGTGCTGACCGCGATCATCCTCACCCGCACCAATATCGGCCGGCAGATTTATGCCCTCGGCAGCAACAAGGATGCGGCCCAGCGTGTCGGCATCAAGGTCTTCCGGATCAACCTGCTGGTCTACGGCTATATGGGTTTCGTCGCCGGCATGGCCTCGTTGATCCAGGCGCAGGATGCGCAATCGGTCTCGCCCAATGCGCTGGTGGGGCGCGAACTCGACGTGCTGGCCGCCGTCGTGCTCGGTGGCGCGAGCCTCACCGGCGGCGTCGGCACCGTCTCCGGCACCATCCTCGGCGTCATGCTGCTCGCCTGTCTCGAGAACGGGCTGCTGCTGCTGGGCGTCCCCTCCTACTGGTCGCAATGCTTCACGGGCGCGGTCATCCTCATCGCGGTGAGCGCGCTTGCGATCGAACGCCAGCGCCACCGCGCGGCCGCGCGACGGGTGATGGCATGAGCGAGCGCATCATGACCTCCAACACGCCGCCGCGTCCTGCTGCGTCCACCGCGCGCTTCCGCCCGAGCCCCGTGCTCGCCCGGCTCTCGGTGCTCTTCGTAGCTCTCCTCATCCTCTTCGCGCTGCTGCTCGGCGAAAGGCTCTTCAACGCGACCGCCATCCGGTCGATGGCCTTCCAGCTGCCGGAACTCGGCGTGCTGTCGCTCGCCATGATGATCCCGCTACTGTCGGGCGGGCTCGATCTCTCGATCATCGCGACCGCCAATCTTTCGGCGCTGGCGGCGGCCTATATCTTCACCCACTTCGGCACGGGCGGCGGGACCGGCGCGGTTGTCTGGCATATCGTGGCGCTGGTCGCGGCCTTCGGCGTCGCCGGGGCGATCGGCCTGCTGAACGGCATGGTCATCGCCTATCTCGGCGTGTCGCCGATCCTGGCGACGCTCGGCACCATGACCTTCGTGAAAGGTGTCGCGGTCGGTCTCACCCATGGCGGCGTCATCTCGGGCTTTCCGTCCTTCATGGTTTTCATCGGCAACGGCTCCATCCTGCATGTGCCGGTGGTGCTCATCGTTTTCGTGCTCGTCGCCATTCCCGTGGGTGTCATGCTCGCGCGCTCGCCCTTCGGCCAGAAGGTCGCCATGCTCGGCTCCAACGAGCAGGCCGTGCGCTATTCGGGGATCGACACCAGGCGGGTCCTGGTGCGGGTCTATCTGCTTTCGGCCCTGCTTTCGGCGGTCGCCGGCCTGCTGATGATGGCGCGTTTCAACTCCGCCAATGCCGCGTACGGCGAGAGCTATCTGCTCATCACCATCCTCGCCGCCGTCCTCGGCGGCGTGGACCCGGCGGGCGGTTTCGGCCGCGTCAGCGGCCTGGTGCTCTCGCTCATCGTGCTGCAGCTGGTGTCTACCGCGGCGAACCTGCTCAATATCAGCCAGTTCCTTAGCCTCGCCCTCTGGGGCGCGGTGCTGCTGGGGGTTGCCGGTGTCGGCCGGGTCTGGGCCTCGCTGCGGCCGATGCTGAAACGCCGCTGATGCTCAGCCTGCGCCGGCTCTCACCCCACCCCGCCACCCATCGGTAGACTGTCGTGAGTGGCCGGGTAAGGGCCAGCGCAGGCTTCAGGCAATCAGCCCGCGAAAGAGGTCGGCATAGCGGGCGGCGGAGCGCTCCCACCCGACCTCGGCCTTCATCGCATTGGCCTGCATGCGGTCCCAGGCGGCACGATCCCGCCAGACC
Source organism: Acidisoma sp. (assembly GCF_035492295.1). Classification (GTDB taxonomy): domain Bacteria; phylum Pseudomonadota; class Alphaproteobacteria; order Acetobacterales; family Acetobacteraceae; genus Acidisoma. The sequence goes on from NZ_DATJJK010000143.1 coordinate 7,980, forward strand.
TCGGCAACACGGCCGAGGGTGCGCTCGAAGGCGGGCGTGTCGGCCGCAGCCATCTGGAAGCCGGTAGCGGCTCCGGCGGCAAGTGCGGCCTCGTTCGCGTCGATCACCGTATCCGCGAGACCGCCAACGCGGGTCACCACCGGCAGGCAGCCATAACGCATGGCGCAGAGCTGGGTGAGGCCGCAAGGCTCGAAGCGGGAAGGGATGAGCAGCGCGTCCGCCCCGGCATAGATGAGGTGGGCGAGCTGCTCGTCATAGCCCAGGAAAAGACCCATCTCGCCGGGCCGCGCCGCGTCCTGAAAGGCGCGTTCCAGCGCCGGGTGGCCGGCACCGAGGATGACGGTGGCACCACCCAGGTCGTGGATGGTGGCGAGGCTGGTCGGCAGCAGGTCGAGACCCTTTTGCGTCGTCAACCGGCTGACGACGCCGAACAGCAGGCGCGCCGGGTCGAGGCCGAAACGGGTGCAGAGCGCCTGCTTGTTGGCGGCGCGCTTGTCGCGGGTCTTGTGGCTGTAGCGTTCGGCGAGGGTCTCGTCCTTCGCGGGATTCCACACGTGGGTATCGATGCCGTTGAGAATGCCGGACACGGCCGATCCGCGCGCGCGAAGAAGCCCATCCATCCCCATGCCGCCCTCGGGCGTGCAGATTTCCCGCGCATAGGTGGGAGAGACGGTGGTGACGTGATTGGCGAGCCGGATGCCGGCCTTGAGAAAGCCGATGCTGCCGTAATACTCGACACCGTCGATGCCGTACGCCTCCGGCGGCAGGCCGAGGGCCGCCAGAAGCCCGGCGTCGCACTGGCCCTGGAAGGCGAGATTATGGATGGTCATGACGCTCGGCGGTCGCGTCGTTCCGGCGTCTGCCGCATCGCCGGAGAAATGCAGATAGGCGGGCAGCAATCCCGCCTGCCAGTCATGCCCATGCACCACCTGCGGTCGCCAGGCTGGGAGCAGGCCGCGCGCGAGATCGGCGCCGACGCGGGCGAGGGCCGCGAAGCGCTGCGGATTGTCCGGCCAATCCCGCCCGTCCGGCCCGACATAAGGGTTGCCCGGCCGCGCATAGAGATGCGGCGCGTCGATCACCAGCAGCTTTGCGTGGCCCGCGCGACCGGCGACAAGGGTCGCCGGTCCGCCGAAGAGATCGCCGATCCCGTGTACAGGCTCGGTGTGGTCGAGTTTCGCAAGGACGGCGGGATAGCCGGGCAGCAGCGTCGTCACCCGCACGCCATGTTCCGCCAGCGCGCCCGGCAGCGCCCCCGCGACGTCCGCGAGGCCGCCGGTCTTGATGAGAGGGAAGAACTCCGAGGAGACGGCCAGTACCTCGATGGAGGTCATTGGCCGAGAGCGTCGATCATGGGCTGGGTGATGAGGCAGATGCCGGATTCGGTGCGCCGGAAGCGTGCGCCGTCCAGGGTCGGATCTTCGCCCACCACCAGTCCGTCCGGGATTGTCACGCCGGCATCGATGATCACGTTGGACAGGCGTGTGTTCCGCCCGATGGTGGCATAGGGGAGGATGACGCCGCCATCGACGCTTGCATAGGAATGAGCGCGCACGCCGGTGAAGAGCAGCGAGCGCCGCACGCGCGCCCCGGAGACGATGCAGCCGCCGGCGACGAGCGAGGCCACCGCCTCGCCCCGCCGCGCGCCCATCTCATGGACGAATTTCGCGGGCGGGGTGAGTTCGGAATAGGACCAGATCGGCCAGGCGGCATTATAGAGGTCGAGCGGCGGCAGCACATCGGTCAGATCGATATTGGCCTGCCAGTAGGCGTCCAGCGTGCCAACATCGCGCCAATAGGGTTCGTCCGCCTCGTCCGAGCGCACGCAGGACTGCGTGAAGCGATGCGCGAAGGCGCGGCCGTGTTCCACCAGATAGGGGATGATGTCCTTGCCGAAATCGCGGCTGGAATTCGGGTCCGCCGCATCCCGCGCCAGCTGCTCGAACAGGAACTTCGTGCGAAAGACGTAGATGCCCATGCTGGCGAAGGATTTGTCTGGATTGTCCGGCATCGGCGGCGGGTCGCGCGGCTTTTCTAGGAAGGAGATGATGCGGTCCTCGCCATCCACCGCAACGACACCGAAGCCCGAAGCCTCGGCCTTGGGCACTTCCAGACAGGCGACCGTCACATCGGCATTGTTGTCTTCATGCTGCTGCAGCATGAGTTCGTAATCCATCTTGTAGACATGGTCACCTGCGAGGATGACGATATGTTCAGGCCGGTAGTCCTGGATGATGTCGATATTCTGGAAAACCGCATCGGCCGTGCCGGCGTACCATTGAGTTTCGCTGACGCGCTGGCTGGCGGGCAGGATGTCGAAACTCTCGTTGCGCTCGGGGCGGAGGAAGTTCCAGCCGCGCTGCATGTGCCGGATCAGGCTATGCGCCTTGTATTGGGTTGCCACCGCAACGCGGCGAATGCCGGAATTGAGGGCGTTGGAGAGTGCGAAGTCGATGATCCGGGACTTGCCGCCGAAATAAACGGCGGGCTTGGCCCGCCGGTCCGTCATCTCCATCAGCCTGCTGCCCCGGCCCCCCGCCAGAACATAGGCCATGGCCGTGCGCGACAAGGGCGAGGCCGATTTCCATTTTTCGATCATTGTTGTCCTCCCGTGTCCATAATCTAGGCGCGGCCGGCGAGGAACAGAAGAGCCCCGAGGGGATTACACCTCGGGATGGCGCGTCATATGCAGCTTTTCGGGTCCGTAACCGAGGGCCTGGACGCGATCGAGCAGAAGCGCCCGGCGCTCGGACGCGGGATGGGCTTCCCGCGTCAGGATCCAGAGATAGCGGCGGGAGCCTTCGCCCACGATGGACCAGGAATAATCCTCGGCATGGTCCAGCACCCAGTAATTGCCCCAGAAGAAGGGACCGAAGAAGGCGACCTTCAATTTTGCATTGCCACTCCCCGGCACGACACGGCCCCGGGCCTCCGCCTGGCGCCGCCGGCCCATGAGGCCGCCCTGACGACAGGTGTTGACGATGCGGATGAGGCCGTCCGGGCGCCACGCGTAGTCTGCGGTCACCGCCTCGCAGCCGCGCTCGAAACGATTTTCATAGCGGGCGAACTCGTACCAGAGGCCGAGATAGCGGTCGATCTCCACGGGTTTGCGCGGCACCGGCCGGCCGCGCCGCGGGTTGTTGCGGGGAACGGCACCGATGACGCCGAGCCCCGCGACAAGCAAAGCGAGGGTCGTGACGGAAAGGCGAGCGAAGGTCAGGGCCGGCCGGGTGGCGGGCGCGGCACTGCTTGCCCCCGTCGCCTCGTCCGTCCTGCGGGCCACGCCGTTACTCCTGGCGGCAGCGCTGGGCGAGGAGGCGCGCGGTGTCGCCGTCGATGATCAGGCCGCGAATCAGCCCGCTGCCCAGTACCGCCTGCAAAGCGTCGATCTTCTCGAGGCCACCGCTCAGCAGCACGATGTCGCGGCCGCGGATGTCTTCGATGTCGACGGCGATGGTGCGGTGGTTCAGGTCATGGTCGATGGGATGGCTATCGAGGCCGAAAAGCTTGCCCAGCGCATCGCAGACAGCGCCGGCCGCCCTGGCCTCGTGCAGTTCCTCGGCCGTGATGAGGTTCTGCTCGCGGAGGGAGGAATGCTCGGTGAGTTCGCCGATGCCGACGAGATAGAGATCGGCTTGCCGCGCGAGTTCGAGCGCATCCGCGACCGTGCGCTGGGAGGCCAGCACGTCCCGGTCAGCCTGGGAATCGGCGATGAAGGGCACCGGGATGAAATGGCCCTCGCCCCCGGTGCGGGCGGCCAGCGCCTGCACGACCTCGAAGGGATTGGACGCCGAGTTGCGGGTCAGCGAGCCCATGAGCGAGACGAAGCGCGCTTCCGGATTGCGGATGCCGGACAGATGCAGGGCCACTTGCTCGATGGTGCGGCCCCAGCTGACGCCGACCGTAATGGCCCCCTGGGCCAGCTTGCCGCGCAGGAAATTGGCGCCGGCACTGCCCACGGCACGGCGGCTGACCATGCCTTGGGCGCGGGCGAGGCCTGGATTGCCGGCGATATCCTCGAAGCCGATGAAGGGTGTCGCGAGGCAGAAATCGAGATTGTAGAAATCGGCGATGGTCTGCTCGGTCTCGAGCTCGCGGGCGCTCTCATGCTGGATCGTGATCGCGACAAGGCCGCGCTCCCTCGCTTCCGCGAGCAGCCGGTTGACGCGGGTCCGGTGCAGGCCCAGCTTCGCCGCTGTCTCCTCTTGATTGAGCCCGGCCATGTAATAGAGCCAGGCGGTGCGGACGATGAGCGCATCATCGGACTCATGAGCCAGGTTGACGGTCAAGGGCGCTGCTTTCCGGCTGTCGCTTTTCATTCCATCTTCTTTACTGATCGGGTGAATGGGCCGCCAGTGAAGCCTGACGTCATGGTCTTGGGGTCGGGTCTACGGCCGGAGCCCGGCCGTGTCGCCAGCCGCGGCTCCCCTCCGTTGGTCTCTCGGCGGACCCTCGCACCACAGCCCGCGCGTTGCAACGTGTTTGCGGCAGGGAGCCGCCACCGTGGCTTATGCGGCGGGAAGTGGAAGGGGGGTCAGCGCCGCGCCCAGCCCGCCGTCAGGCCAGGCATCGGGGGTCAGCTCCTGGTCCTCATAGCGCAGCAGGCCGAGGTAATGCGTTTCTGCATCCTCCAGGAAAAAGTCCCGCGTGATGGCATCCACCAGGCGGCGTACGCCGAATTTGAGACCGCTGATGGAGGCGCCGGAGAGTCCCATGCTCGGCGTCGCGCCGAAGGTGAAATTGTAGATCTGGTCGAGCCCAGGCACCGCCGCCCCGTGGCGGGCCGTGAAGGTGAAATTCCGCGCGAGATAGGGGTAGGTCGCGAGGATCGCATCCGCCTCTCCGGCCGGCGGGGTGAAGCGGTCCCCCCACTTGGCGATATGGGGCGCGAAGTGCCGCAGCTCCGGTCGGAGGGCCGCATCCATCACGAAGCCCGCGCCGATGATGACGAAGTCGAACGCAAGCTCGCCACCCGGGGTCCGGATGCGGATCTCGTCGCCCTCCATCCGCGCATCCAGCCAGGGCGTGCCGGGATGGGCGGAGAAGTGCGGGAAGGCTGCGCAGCGCGCCACGGTATCGGGCGGGGGCGGTTGGTTCATCGTGAAGATATGCCGCATGAAGCGCCAGCGCATGAGATCCGGCAGGTCCGCGAAATGGCCGAGGAAGCCCGGCTGCTCCATCCAGCGATAGGGGTTCACCCGCGGCAGCAGGCGGCGGCGCACGCAAAGTTGCACGCGGCCGGCACCGGCTTCGAGCGCGGTCGCGGCATTGTCGAAGGCTGAGGCACCGGCACCCAGCACGCCGATCCGCTTGCCGGCGAGCGCCGCGAAGTCGATCTCCTCCGAGGTATGGGCGTAGCGGCTGCGCGGGATACGGGCTTCGATGAAATCGGGGATGAGCCAGGCGCCGGAGCCCGCAATGCCGGTCGCGAGCACGATCTTGCGGGCGAGCAGCCTCTCGCCCCGGTCGGTGGTCGCGGCCAGGAAGCGGCCATGCGGCGCGATATCCACGATCCCGGTGTCGTTACGGACCGGCAGGTCGAGCACGCCGCGATACCAGTCGAGATAATCCTGCCAAACTTCTCGGGGAAGCTTGCCCAAGGCCGCCCAGGCCTCAGCGCCGAAGCGGGCTTCGTACCAGGCGCGCGGCGTCAGGCTGCCGATGCCGAGATCGGGACCGCAGACGTGTTTGGGCGTGCGCAGGGTGATCATGCGGGCAAAGGTGGTCCAGACCCCTTCGCCGCCGCGCGGCGCCTGATCGACGACCAGGATATTGCCGATTTTCTCGCGCATCAGCCCGAAGGCGGTGGCGAGGCCACCCTGGCCCGCACCGATGATCAACACGTCGAGTACCGGCTGCCCATCCAGGCTCTGGGACGGGAGCCAGGGTTTGGAGGGATAGTCCAGGCAGGCGAGGTCAGCCCGTACGCGGTCTTGAAGGTCGGTCAGGCTCATGCAAGGCACCCGCAGATCAAGAGAATGCCGGATTGTTGCATGCTGCGGTGCGACGAACGCAACAGGAAGCTGCGAATTCTAGCGGGCTAGCGCCACGACGAAGGGAAACAGCGGGTCGAAGGGCAAGCGGCCCTCGGTCGCCGTCTCGGTCAGCACCGGGTGCCAGGTTTGGCCGGCCGGTGCTGCGGGAAGGGCCGGGGCATGGGCCGCGGCGCGGGGCCCGACCGGCACGATCACCGCAAGGCTTTCGGTCCTGCTGCTGCGGGTGAATCCGAGCCAGCCTGGCCCTGGCTCAAGCGGCCGATAGTCACCTTCGGCGAAGAGCGCCGGATGCGCGGCGCGCAGCGCGAGCAGATGATGGGTGACGAAGAGCTTGGCCTCGCCGATACGGTCGGCGGCGAGGCGCGGCAGCACGTCGCGGGCAAGCGCCGCGGCGCGCGCCGCATAGTCGACGGGGCGGCGATTGTCCGGGTCCACAAGGCTGAAATCCCAGAATTCCGTGCCCTGATAGACGTCCGGGGTGCCCGGGATGGTCATCTGCAGGATAACCTGGCCGATGGCGCTGATGCGTGCGCGGCTATCGGCTTCCGAGACCCGTTGTGCGATGGACGTGCGAAAGCCGGCGGCGCGCGGGTCCTGCAACAGGGCGCTGGCGAAGTTCTGAACGGCCGTCTCATAGTCCTCGTTCGGATGGTCCCAGAAACTGTGGCGCTTGGCCTCCCGCATTGCCTTGGTCAGATACTCGGAGAGCCGGGCTTCGCTGATCGGCCAGGCGCCGAGAAGCGTCTGGTAGATCAGCCATTCGTCGATCGGATCCGGCGCCTCGCGCCCGGCGATCTCGGCCCGGAAGGGCTTATTCTGGGCGTGCCAGGCCTCGAACCGGGCGATCCAGCCTGTGGCGTCTTCCGCGATGGTGTTGATGCGGGCCCGCGTGTCGGGGCCGCGCTTGGTGTCATGGGTCGCGAGCGGGATGAGATCGAGCGCCCGGGCCTCGGCGCGCGCGGCTTGGATGTCGTGAAACTCCGCCACGCTGCGCCAGGGCTGCGCCAGGTCGCCACCCACCTCGTTCGCGGAGGAGAGCGCGAGGCTGCGGTAGAATTCCGTGTCCTCGAGCCCCTTGGCCATGGCGGGGCCACTGAGCTGCTGGAAGCGACGGATGAATTCCTCCTCGGCGGAGCCCGGTGTGGTCTCGCTCAGGCGACGGATGAGATAGGCGGCGGCCTCCGCGACCCAGGGGTGCTCGTGGGCCTCGACCAGGCGCCGCGTCTCCTGCCAAAGCGCAGCATCGACCGCGTCAGATTCGGTATCCGTGCCGTAACTGCGATAGACGGGAAAGCGGACGAGCAGGGCGATGACCGCCTCCCGCAGGGCGCCGATGCCGAATTCGGAACCCTCCGCCTCGGCCGAGCCGAGCGCCCGGGCGAGGCCGATCAGCTTGTCAACCTCGCCCACGAAGCTCGTGCGCAGCATGAAGGCTTTGGCGGTGGCGAGCCGCGCGGCGCGGTCGGCGTCGAGCAGCCGATGGTCCACGAGGTAGCGGTCCAACGTCTCGTAGCCGTCCTGATCGACGAAAAGCCCCTGGATGTCGTTGAGCCGCTCGTAGCCGGTGGTGCCGGTAATCGGCCAGGGCCGCAGCGCCTCGCCTGCGCCGAGGATTTTTTCGACGAGGATGATCGCATGCGGGCCCGTGGCGGCGCGCAGCCGGGCGCAATAGCCGGTGGGGTCCGAGAGACCGTCGACATGGTCGATGCGCAGCCCATCAATCAGCCCTTCCCGCAGCAGGCGCAGCGGCAGGGCATGGATCAGGTCGAAGACGGCCGGGTCTTCCACGCGCAACCCCACCAGACCGGTGATGTTGAAGAAGCGCCGATAGGTGAGGCTGTCGCTTTCCGTGCGCCAATGGGCAAGGCGCCAATGCTGGCGATGCAACACGCCCGCGATATCCATACGCGCGAGAGCGATCTCGACCAGCGAGCGATGCTCGGCATCGAGGTCGGCGAGACCTTGCCGGGCCTCGGAGACGGCCTGCGCCTCTGCGGCGAGCGCGCCGTCGAGGGCGAGGAAGCGGCGCGAGAGGCCGGACAGCGCGCCCTCGTCCCGGGCATCGGCGATCTGCAGCACGGCGGCCACCGTTTCGGGGCGCAAAGGCCAGGCATTGTCGAAATACCGGGCCAGCAGACGGCCGGCAGTCCAGTCCGCCGCGAGGGTGATCTCGCCATCGGCAATGGCGGCCGCGAGCGTTTTGCCGAGGCTCGGGAGGGTGACCCGTCCCTGCTCCCAGTCGATGTCGAACATCTTGCCCGCGGGCCCCGCCGCACCGAATTCCAGCGCGGCCATCCAGAACGGATTGGCGGCATCGACGGCGAGATGATTGGGCACGATGTCAAGAATGATGCCCATGCCTTCGGTTCGGGCCGCCTCCGCCAAGGCGCGAAACCCGTCCGCCCCGCCGAGATCGGGGTCGATCCGGGTCGGATCGATCCCGTCATAGCCATGGGTCGATCCGGGGCGAGACATGAGGATGGGCGAGGCATAGAGGTGGCTGATGCCAAGCGTCGCAAGATAGGGCAGCTCGGCTGCCGCGTCCGTGAAGGTGAATCCGGCATGGAACTGCAGCCGGTAGGTGGCGCGGAGAGGGACGGCCATGGCTCGGGTCTCGCAATCTGGCGTGGATCGCCCGGTCAGGGCAACGGGACCTTGGGGTTCCGGTCGTTCTTACTTGGGGCGCCGCGCCGCGCCGTCCAGGGCGCTCGATCGGCGAAGTGCGTGTTTGGAGAAAGCCTTCCTTGAGGGGTGGAGCTGCAAGATGGGCCTGCGCCATGGCATCGTCATGCTGCACCTGCGGAATGCCCCTTTTCTTCGGCTGCGATCATGCGCAAGCTACTTTGGCTAAAGGCCGATCCCGGCGCCTCGCGCTGCCCCGCAACGGCCCTAGAGGCCACGAAACGCTAAGGAGAGAGTTCCGTGACGCTCGAGGTTGATACCCCGTCCTCCCACGCTATCGTCAGCCCTTACAGCGACGAGAGCCCCGCCGAGGTCCGTCATCGCGAGATTTCCGAGATGCGCGATGCGATCGAACAAAAACTTTACTATCAGGTGGGCAAGAACCGCATCGCGGCCAATAATCGCGATTGGTACGTCGCGACCGCACTCGCCGTGCGTGACCGGGTGGTGGACGGCTGGCACCGCAGCACCGACACAACCTATGCGTCCGGCGCCAAGCGCGTCTATTACATGTCTCTCGAATTCCTGATCGGGCGTCTGCTGCGCGACAATCTTGGCAATCTCGGTTTGTCGGATGTGGTGCGCGGCGCGCTCGACGAGCTTGGAGTCGATTTCGATGCGATCCGGGCGATGGAGCCCGATGCAGCGCTCGGCAACGGCGGCCTCGGACGTCTCGCCGCCTGTTACCTCGAAAGCATGTCGAGCCTTGCCATTCCGGCCATCGGCTACGGTATCCGCTACGACCACGGCCTCTTTCGCCAAATCGTCAAGAACGGCTTCCAGCAGGAATATCCCGAGGATTGGCTGGAACTCGGCAATCCCTGGCAGTTCGAACGGCCGGAAATCGCCTATGACATCGGCTTCGGCGGCGAGGTCGCGATGGTGTCCGATTCGGATTCGATATCGGAACATGTCTGGCATCCGGCGGAGCGTGTTGCGGCCATCGCCTACGACATCCCGATCGTCGGCTGGCGCGCCCGGCATGTAAATGCGCTGCGTCTCTGGTCCGCCCGGGCGGTGGACCCCATCCGCCTTGACGCCTTCAACCAGGGCGACCATGTCGGCGCGCTCAGCGAGCGGGCGCGGGTCGAGGCGATCTCCCGCGTGCTCTATCCGAGCGACGAGACGGCGGCCGGGCAGGAACTGCGGCTGCGGCAGGAATATTTCTTTGCAGCGGCCAGCCTACAGGATCTCATTCGCCGCCACCTGAAGTCCTTCAAGACGATCGAGACGCTGCACGAAAAGGCGGCGATCCAGCTCAACGACACGCATCCCTCGATCGCGGTGATCGAGCTCATGCGCATCCTGGTCGACATCCACAAGGTCCCCTGGAGCCAAGCCTGGGACATTACCCGCAAAACCTTCTGCTACACCAACCACACCCTGCTGCCCGAGGCGCTGGAAACCTGGCCGGTGCCGTTGATGGAGCGGCTGCTGCCGCGGCACATGCAGATCATCTATCTGCTCAATCTGATGTTCCTGGACGAGGTGAAGCACCGCCATCCGGACGATGTCGAACTCATGACCGGTCTGTCGCTGGTCGACGAGACGCATGGCCGCCGGGTGCGCATGGGCAACATCGCTTTCCTCGGCTCGCACAAGGTCAATGGCGTCTCGGCGCTGCACACCGATCTCATGCGCAAGACGGTGTTCCGCGATTTCAACGAGATGTATCCGGACCGGATCAACAATAAGACCAACGGCATCACCTTCCGGCGCTGGCTCTACCAGTCCAACCCGGGACTGACCGATCTCGCCGTCCAGGCGGTAGGGCCGGATATCCTGGATGATGCCGGTCTGTTCGCGAAGCTCGCCCCCTTCGCGGACGACGCTGCCTTTCAGCAGAAATTCGCCGTCGTCAAGCAGGAGAACAAGGTGGCGCTCGCCAAGCTCGTGCGCGAGCGGGTGGGGGTCAGGCTCGACCCACAGGCACTCTTCGACGTGCAGATCAAGCGCATTCACGAATACAAGCGCCAGCTCCTCAATATCCTGGAGACGATTGCCCTCTACAATGCGATCCGCGCCCAGCCGATGCGGGACTGGACGCCGCGGGTGAAGATCTTCGCCGGCAAGGCGGCGCCGAGCTATCACCGCGCCAAGCTGATCATCAAACTCGCCCATGACGTCGCACGGGTCATCAACAGCGATCCCACGCTGCGTGACGCGCTGAAGGTTGTCTTCCTGCCGAACTACAATGTGAGCCTGGCGGAGATGATCATTCCGGCGGCCGATCTTTCTGAGCAGATCTCGACCGCCGGCATGGAGGCGTCCGGCACCGGCAACATGAAATTCGGCCTCAACGGCGCGTTGACCATCGGCACGCTGGACGGCGCCAATGTCGAGATGCTGGAGCATGTCGGGGCGGAGAACATGTTCATCTTCGGCATGACGGCGGAAGAGGTCGGGCAGCGCCGCGCCCAGACGATCGATTCCTCCGATGTTATTGCCAAGTCGGAAATCCTGCAGGAGGTCCTGACGGCGGTCGAGAACGGCAATTTCAGCCCCGATGATCCGGCGCGCTATCGCGGTCTGATCGAAGCGGTGCGCTATCATGACTACTTCCTGGTCGCCGCCGATTTCGACGCGTACTACCAACGCCAGCGGGACGTGGCGGCGAGTTGGCGGAAGCCGGGCGAATGGCGGCGGGCGGCCATCCTCAACACGGCGGGCATGGGCTTCTTCTCGTCCGACCGGTCGATCCGCGAATATGCGTCCGATCTGTGGAACGTGACGACCTGGCCCAACCGGTAGAAGCAATCGTGGCGGGAACGGAACGCGAAAGGGGCGGCCTCAGGCGCGTCCGGGATTGGCGGGTCTCACAGAGCGACCTGCAGGGAATCCTCGGCGCGCGCCACCCCGACCCCTTCAGCGTGTTGGGGCCGCATATGACCGATGCCGGCATGGCGGTTCGCGCCTTCGTGCCGCATGCGGACCAGTTGCTCGTGGTCTCTCCGGAAGGAGAGACCCTGGCGACCCTGGCCTGGAAGCATCCCCACGGCTTTTTCGAGGCGCTGGTGCCGCGTCTCGCCATGGGCGCGCTCTACAAGCTCCGCGCGACCAATGCCGGCGGCGTGTGGGAATTCTACGATGCCTATGCCTTTCCGCCGGTCCTGGGCCCGATGGACGATTATCTCTTCGCTGAGGGCACGCATAATCGCGTCCATGAGCGGCTCGGCGCGCATGTGATCGAGCATGAGGGCGTGCGCGGCGTGAATTTCGCTGTCTGGGCACCCAATGCGAAGCGCGTCGCCGTCGTGGGCGATTTCAACAGCTGGGATGGCCGGCGCCACCAGATGCGCAAACGCCACGGGCCCGGTGTCTGGGAGATTTTCGCCCCCGAACTGGGCGAAGGGGAAGCCTACAAATACGAGATCGTGGGCCCGCAGGGTGAGCTTTTGCCGCTGAAGGCGGACCCCGTGGGCTTTTCAGCCGAGCTACGCCCTTCCACCGCCTCCGTCATCGCGAAGATCGACGCGTTCGAATGGCATGATGATCTGCACCGCGCGGCGCGCGCGGAGGGCGATCCGCGCCGCAAGCCGATGTCGGTTTACGAGGTGCATCTCGGCTCCTGGCAGAAGGGGGAGGGGAACCGCTTCCTGTCCTATGACGAACTCGCCGACCGGCTGGTCCCCTATGCGCGCGACATGGGTTTCACCCATCTCGAACTGATGCCGATCACCGAACATCCGCTGGATGCCTCCTGGGGCTACCAGCCCGTGGGGCTTTTCGCGCCGACGCGGCGCTTCGGCGATCCGGCAGGTTTCGCCCGCTTCGTGGACCGCGCCCATCAGGCCGGGCTCGGCGTCCTGCTCGATTGGGTGCCGGCGCATTTCCCAACCGACGCGCATGGCCTCTACCGGTTCGACGGTACCCATCTGTATGAGCATGCCGATCCACGCCGCGGCTACCACCCGGACTGGAATACGGCGATCTACAATTTCAGCCGGCGGGAGGTTTCGGCCACCCTCGTGTCCAACGCCATGTACTGGCTGGATGTCTTCCATCTGGACGGTCTGCGCGTCGATGCCGTGGCGTCCATGCTCTATCTCGACTATTCGCGCCGGCCGGGAGAATGGATTCCGAACGAGGACGGATCGAACGACAATCGCGAGGCGGTGGCCTTTCTGAGGCGTGTCAACGAACTCGCCTATGCGAGCTTTCCGGGCACGACCATGATCGCTGAGGAGTCAACCGCCTGGTCTGGCGTCTCCGCGCCAAGTTATCTGGGCGGCCTCGGTTTCGGCTTCAAATGGAACATGGGCTGGATGCACGACACGCTGGACTACATGTCCCAGGAGCCGGTGCATCGCCAATGGCATCACGACCGCATGACCTTTGGCCAAGTCTATGCCTATAGCGAGAACTTTGTCTTGCCGCTGTCGCATGACGAGGTCGTCTACGGCAAGAAGTCGCTGCTCGGCCGCATGCCCGGGGACGAGTGGCAGCGCTTCGCCAATCTGCGCGCCTATTACGGCTTCATGTGGGGCCAGCCGGGCAAGAAGCTGCTCTTCATGGGCTGTGAATTCGCGCAGAGCGGCGAATGGCAGTTCGAGCATAGTCTCGACTGGTCTTTGACCGGCCAGCCTCTTCATGCCGGCACCCAGGCGCTGGTGCGCGATCTCAATCACCTCTACCGGAATACGCTGGCACTTCATCGCCGGGACTGCGAGCCTGAGGGTTTCCGCTGGATCGTCTCAGACGATCGCGCGCAGTCGGTTTTCGCATGGATGCGATTTGCGGGCGAGGAGGGGATTGCGCCGGTGGCGGTTGTTTCCCATTTCACACCCGTGCTGCGGGAAGGCTACCGCATCGGCCTTCCTTTCCCGGGGCGTTGGCGGGAGATTCTGAATACGGATGCGGCATGCTATGGTGGCGGCGACAAGGGCAATGGTGGAACGATCTGGGCAGAGCCCATTCCAAGCCATGGTTTCGCTGCCTCCGCCGCTATAACCGTCCCGCCACTTGCGACGATTTATTTCCTCTATGATCCTGAATAAAGGCAAGGGCTGATGACTTCGGGCCGGGTGGACGTTTGGTGAAAACACAAGTTGCCGTCCTCTCGGTGGTGTCCGAGCTCTATCCCTTCGTCAAGACGGGTGGCCTTGCCGACGTCGCCGGGTCGCTGCCGCCGTTCCTCAAGGCGGAAGGGATCGCCATCACCTCGCTCATTCCCGGCTATCGCCAGGTCATGACGAAGCTGGCCGAGACGACGGAGATACATCATTTCCCCGATCTCTTCGGCGGCCCTGCCTGGCTGCGGCGGGCGACCGTCGGCAGCCTTGACCTGATCGTGCTGGACGCGCCGCATCTCTACGACCGGGACGGCACGCCCTATCTCACGCCAGAGGGAGAGGACTGGCCCGACAATCCCTTTCGCTTCGCAGCCCTCTCGGCCGCCGGCGCCGCGATGGGACTGGGCGAGGTGGAGGCCTTCCGTCCCGATATCGTTCACGCCCATGACTGGCAGGCCGGCCTGACGCCCGCCTATATGCATTATCGCATGGGCGAACGCGGACGGGCGGCGACGATCATGACGGTCCACAACCTTGCTTTCCAGGGGCAGTATGCGCCGGAACTGCTCGGGCCCCTGGGCCTGCCGCCCGACGCCATGGGGGTCGACGGGGTCGAGTATTACGGCGGCATCGGCTTTCTCAAGGCGGGTCTGCAATTCGCCGACCGCATCACCACCGTCTCGCCCAAATATGCCGAGGAAATTGCGACCAGCCAGGGTGGCATGGGCATCGGCGGCTTGCTGCGCGACCGCATCGGCGAGCTGCAGGGCATCCTCAACGGTATTGACGAGGCGGTCTGGGATCCGTCCACCGATGCGCTGATCGCGGCCAAGTTTGATCGGCTGCACATCAAGCCCCGCCGCATCAACAAGGTGAGCCTGCAACGTCGCGTCGGTTTGCGCGAAGATCCCGACGCTCTGCTGCTCGGCCTGGTCAGCCGCCTCACCTGGCAGAAGGGGATCGACATGGTGCTCGATGCCCTGCCGCTTATTCTCGGCACCGGCGCGCAGGTCGCCTTCATCGGCCAGGGTGACCGCGCGATGGAACGCGCCGTGCGCGATGCCGTGACCGCCTATCCCGGTCGTGTCGGCTGCGTCATCGGTTATGACGAGGAACTGGGCCACCTGATGCAGGCAGGGGCGGATGCGCTGCTGCTGCCCTCCCGCTTCGAGCCTTGCGGCCTCACCCAGCTCTATGCCTTGCGCTACGGCGCGATCCCGGTCGTTGCCCGCGTCGGCGGCCTGTCGGATACCGTCATCGACGTCAACGAAATGGCGCGCGCGGAGGGGATCGGCACCGGCATCCAGTTCCATCCGCCGACGGTCGAGATGCTGGAATCGGCCGCACTCCGCGTTGCGTCCCTTTGGCGCAAGCCCGCCCTCTGGCGCCGCATTCAGCGCAACGGCATGCGTACGGACGTGTCCTGGCGGCGCTCTGCCCGGCTCTATGCGGAGCTTTACCGAGAGCTTGCCGATCCAGCCCTGTCGCGGGCGCTCAGCGCATGAGCGAGCGTCGGGTTTCCGCGGGACGGATCGAGCCGCTGGGCGTCTCGCTGACGGAAGACGGTATCAACGTCGCGGTCTTTTCCACCCATGCAACGGCGATCGAACTCTGTCTTTTCGATGAGACCGGCGAGACCGAGATCGAGCGCATCCTGCTGCCCATGCGCAGCTTCGACATCTTCCACGGCGAGATTGGCGGCATCCGCCCGGGCGCCCGCTACGGTCTGCGCGCCTACGGTCCCTGGGCGCCCGAGGAAGGGCACCGCTTCAACCCGTCCAAGCTGCTGATCGACCCGTATGCGACACGGCTGGACCGTCCCTTCAAGCTGCATGCCTCGATGTTCGACTGGCCGCCCGGCACCGAGATGTCAGCACCGAGAAACGAGGACGACAGCGCGCCTTTCATGCCGAAGGCGATCATCGAGGCGCCGGATCCGGCTTTGCCGCCGCCGCCACTTTCCTGGCAGAGGCAGGTCATCTACGAGATGCATGTGCGCGGCTTCTCGAAACAGCGCATGGATATCCCGGAGGCGCTACGCGGCACCTATGCCGCGATCCTCGAAAAGCCCTTGATGGATCATCTGATCGGGCTGGATGTCGGCGCAGTGGAATTCCTGCCCTCCTCCGCCTGGCTGGATGAGCGGCACCTGCCGCCGCTCGGCCTCACCAATTACTGGGGCTACAATCCCGTCACCTACATGGCGCCCGATCCGCGCCTCGCCCCTGGCGGTTTTTCGGAGATCCGCGCGGTTACGGATCGGCTGCGGGAGCATGGCATCGCCGCGCTGCTCGATGTCGTCTTCAACCATACGGGCGAGGGGGATGTGATGGGCCCCACCGTTTCCTTCCGCGGCCTCGACCATCGCAGCTATTACCGCCACGATCCGAACCAGCCCGGCGTGCTGGTGAACGATACCGGCACCGGCAATACCCTCGCGGCCGATCATCCCATCGTGCTGCGCATGATCATGGACAGCTTGCGGCTCTGGGTGCGGCGCGCCGGCCTCTCCGGCTACCGCTTCGATCTCGCCGCCACCATCGCGCGCAATCCCGCAGCCTTCGAGCATCGCGCTCCCTTCCTGCAGGCGCTGGCGCAAGACGCCGCACTGCACGGCGTCGCCATGATTGCCGAGCCCTGGGACGTCGGCATGGGCGGCTATCAGCTCGGCGGCTTTCCTGCCCCTTGGGGTGAATGGAACGACCGCTTCCGCGACACCATGCGTCGCTTCTGGCGCGGCGACGGCGGTCTGCTGGGCGAGGTCGCCACCCGCTTCGCGGGCTCCTCGGATATTTTTGGCCAGTTGAAACATCAACCTTCGCGCAGCATTAACTTCATCACCGCGCATGATGGCTTTTCCCTGCGCGATCTCGTTTCCTATGTTGCCAAGCATAATGAGGCGAATGGCGAGGGCAACCGGGATGGCACGACCGACAATCTCTCCTGGAACCATGGCGTCGAAGGGCCGAGTGAGGATCCGGGCATCCGCGCGGCGCGCCTGTCGGATGTGCGGGCCATGCTGGCGACGCTGCTGCTGTCCCATGGCACGCCGATGCTGGCCGGGGGTGATGAACTCGGTCGCACGCAGCAAGGCAATAACAACGCCTATTCCCAGGATAAGCCGATTTCCTGGTTTGATTGGGATCAGGCGGATACCGGGCTCACGGCCTTCGTCACCAAGCTCATTCGCGCGCGGCGCGACTGTCCGGCGCTGACAGCGCTGGCCCACCTGGCCGGCGAACCGCTGGATGAGACCTTGCAGCCTGACGTTACCTGGCGGCGGTGGAATGGCGAGGCAATGCGGGTGGAGGACTGGAACAACCCGGTCTACCGTACGTTGATCGCCGATCTCTACCGGCCGGTCGAGGGCGGGCAGGGGAGCCGAGCCCTGGTCGTGCTGCACGCCGGGTGGCAGGGTTTTGACCTTACCCTGCCGCCGCCGCGCCCCGGCCATGTCTGGCGGCGCGAGATTGACAGCGCGCAGCCCGAGGCGGGACCTATCGTCTCTGTCCGGATGATCGGCGTCGAACCGCGCGCCGTCCTGCTCCTGGTCGAGGAGGCTGAGCCCGCGGCGCCCAGCATCCTCCCCGAAACCACGCTTGCCCGCGTCCGTGCGAACGAAGGCGAGGCATTGGCGCGCCTCGCGGATGCGGCAGGGCTCTCCCACGATTGGTGGGACATTGTCGGCACCAATCATCGGGTGCCGCAGGACACCAAGCGCGCCCTGCTCGGCGCCATGCGGCTGCCGGCGCGCAGCCCGGACGAGGTCGCCTGGAGCCTGCACGATCTCTCGCTCCGCACCAGCTTCGCGGCGCTGCCCGCGTCTCTCGTGCTGCGCGAGGGTGAGCTGCTCGCCGTCACGCTCGGCCCGGCACTCGCCTCCCTGCCGCGCGCCATCGCCCTCGTGCTTGAGCGTCAGGACGGTAGCCGCAGCCGTTTCGTCGTGCCGCCGGATGGGTCCGGCGCGGGCGAGATAACGGCGCCGGATGGCCGCACCGGCCGTATTCGCAGGATCGCGCTGCCATCGCCGCCCGCCGGCCGCCACCGGCTGGTTTGTGAGGATGGCGGTGAGCGGTTCGATTGCGCCGTCATCGTCGCTCCCCGCCAATGTTATCTGCCGCCCGAACTGGCCGCGGATGGCCGCCGCTTCGGCCTGGCCGCGCATCTCTATTCGCTGCGCCGTGCGGCGGATCAGGGAATCGGCGATTTCTCAACCCTCGCCGACATCGGCCGGGCGACGGCGGCCGCAGGGGGCAGCATCGTCGGTCTCAATCCGCTGCATGCGCTCTTCCCCGAGAACCGTCATCTCGTCAGCCCCTATTCGCCCTCCGACCGGCGCTTTATCGATCCCCTTTATATCGATGTCGCGGCCCTGCCTTTCCTGTCCGACGACCCTGCGATCCGTGCCGCACTCCAGGCGGAGGAGGCAGGCTTCACGCCGCTGCGCGAGATGCGGTCGGTGGACTATCATGCGGTCTGGGACGGCAAAGCCCGGGTGCTTCGGGCGGCTGGGGGCAGGCTCGCCACGCTGCCCGCCGACCATCCGGCGGTGGCGGCCTTCGCAAGGTTCCGGCGGGAACGTGGCCAGAGTCTCGCCCGCTTCGCGACCTTCCAGGCGATCGGCGCCACCTATCCGGACCAGGCCTGGCAGGCATGGCCGGAGGCGCTGCGCGACCCCGCCGGCGCCGCTGTTACCGATTTCGCGGCCGGGCATCCGGGCGAGATTTCGTTCTTTACTTTCCTGCAATGGGTGGCTGACCACCAGCTGGCGACAGCCGATGCGGCCAGCCGGCAGGCCGGTCTGTCCCTCGGCTTCTATCGCGACCTTGCGGTCGGCACCGCACCGGTCGGCGCGGAGGCATGGTCGGAGCAGGATCTCCTGATGACCGGCGTCTCCGTGGGCGCGCCGCCCGATCCCTTCTCGGTCGAGGGGCAGAACTGGAACCTGCCGCCGCCCAATCCGCTCGCCATGCGTGCCCAAGGGTTCGAGGGCTTCGGCGAACTGCTTGGCGCCAATATGCGCCATGCTGGCGCGCTCCGGATCGACCATGTCCTGGGGCTCAACCGGCTCTTTCTCATCCCCGAGGGCGGCAAGCCTGCGGATGGCGCCTATCTCGCCTATCCGCTGGCGGAGATGCTGGGGGTCACCGCGCTCGAATCCCAGGCTGCCCGCTGCATCGTGGTGGGTGAGGATCTGGGCACCGTGCCGGACGGGGTGCGGGAGGCGATGGCCGATCGCGGCCTGCTTTCGTACAAAGTGTTCTGGTTTGAACGGGAAGGGGCGGGCTTCAAGCCGCCCAGCGCTTATCCGCGCCTGGCGGCCGCCTGCGTCTCGACCCACGACCTGCCAACTCTTGCCGGATGGTGGGAGGGTGCCGACATCGAGGAGCGGCTGGTCCTCGGTTTTGCGGATGCGGCCGCCGCCGAGGCCTCCCGTACGGCGAGAGCGGAGGAGAAGCGCGTGGCGCTGGCGGCCCTGGCGGGCGAAGGGCTGATTGCCTCGGCTGATGCGGTCGATTTGTCAGCGCCCATGGAAACATCCGTCGCCGCGGCCTTCCACGCCTATATCGGCCGCACATCCTGCCTGCTCGACCTGGTCCAGGCGGATGACCTCGCGAAGGAAACCGTCGCCCTCAACCTGCCCGGCACAGACCAGGAACGCCCGAACTGGCAGCGCCGCGTGATGCTGCCCGCCGACTCGCTGTGGCAGACGGAGCTTGGTCGCGCCGTTCGGGAAAAATTGAAGGATCGCGTCAGCAAAATGCCGTGATAGAAGATATAAGTCTTTCGTTCCTCTCGGAATTCTTTGCTTTTTTGATAGGTTTCGGTGCCTCTTAGTTAGTCATTCGTCCGTCGCAAAGGGTGCCATGCTCGAACTGGATGATGCCGAGCGGCTTCCGCGAAGCGGCAGACCGTCCCTGGTATGCATAGTCTCGGCAGCAGCCGTCTTCAGTCTGGCGCTCGGGCTCAGCGCGCCGGGCGAGGCGCAGGTCCTGCTTCCCGCAGAGGACCAGGGCAGCATCGTTACTGTCCGCGTCGAAAACGACGTCACGGGTTCAACCGACGAATATTATTCCAGCGGGGTCGCGTTGGGATGGACCGGGCCGACCGGCGCGGTGCCTGGCTTCATCGCCCGTGCGGGCCATGCGCTGCTGGGCGACGGCGATCAGCGCGTCAGCATTGATCTCAGCCAGCAGATTTATACGCCTTCAGATACGCAGATCAATCCGCCCGACCCCAATGACCGGCCCTATGCGGCCACGCTCCTGCTGACCGGCCAGCTCATCCAGGACACGCTGTTGACCCGCACCCGGCTCGGGGCGCAGGTCGGCGTGCTTGGGCCCGATGCGGGGGGTGAGATCGTGCAAAACGGCTTTCACACCATCATTGGCGACGAGAAGAACCAGGGCTGGGATGATCAGCTCGACAATCGGCCGGTGCTGAATTTTTTCGCGGACCGCACGTGGCGGCTGCCGCTCCTCAGCCTCGCGTCGCTGCCGGCGCTGAACACCGCGCCCATGGCGGTCGACGTTCTGCCGGATGTGACCGGCTTTGTCGGCACCGAGCAGATCTATGCCCAGGCCGGCGGAACGCTCCGGATCGGGCAAGGGTTGGAGGATGATTTCGGCGCGGGCCGCATCACGCCCGGGACGGACGGGGGAGATGCCTATCTGCCGGATGCCGGCTTCGCCTGGTATGTCTTCGGCGGCGTGGATGGCCGTGCGGTGGCTTACAACACCCTGCTTGAGGGTAATTCCTTCGCCGATGGTCCGAGCGTCGACAAGATGCCGTTTGTCGGCGAGTTCGTGCTCGGCCTCGCCATGATCTGGCACGGCGTGCGCATGACCTTCAGCCAGACGTGGCAAACGCACGAATTCACGAGTCAGCAGGGCGGCCTTTTCGATTTCGGTTCGGTCGCCGTCTCGGCACGCTTCTGATCGCGGTCTGCGGACTCAGCCGGCAGTCGCGGCGACACGGTTCAGGATGCTGCGGATGACATCCTGGAACATCACATCCGTCAGCCGGCCGGTATTCGTGTTGTAGCGGGACACATGATAGCTGTTGGCCAGGATCAGCCCGTCCGGCAGTTCGTGCAGCGCGCCGTGGCGGAATTTCACATGGCTCTGGCGGATGCCACAGGCTTTCAGCACCGCGGTGTGGGCGAGAACGCCGAGGGCAAGTGCCACCTGCAGATTGGGCATGAGCTGCAATTCCCGCGTCAGGAAACGGTTGCAGGTGGTGGTTTCGGCCGGCGTCGGCAGATTAGCCGGCGGCACGCAGCGCACGGCATTGACGATGCGGCAGCCGGTCAGCGCCAGCCCGTCATCCGGCCGGGCCTCGTACTGGCCCCGTGCCAGGCCGAACTCCAGAAGCGTTTTGTAGAGCAGGATGCCGGCGTGATCCCCGGTGAAGGGGCGTCCGGTACGGTTTGCGCCGCGCACGCCCGGCGCCATGCCGACGATCGCGATCGGCGCCTCGATCGGGCCGAAGCTCGGAACAGGCCCGTTGAACCAGTCGGGATTGGCGATCTGGTTTGCCCGGCGGTATTCGACAAGCCGCGGACATAGCGGGCAGTCCCGCGGGGGAGCTTCTGAATCCGTCTGCACATCCAGCATGGGTTGCAACTCACGCGTGTATCTGAGGAATAGGGTCTTCTCGCACAGCTCTTATGGCAGGCCAATGCTTGCCGCGGTCTTGCGTCTCCCCCGGGCCTCGGGCAGGGAGCGCCGATGATCCTCATCGCATTCGGCGCCAACCTGCCCGGACCGGACGGCGCGACCCCGGCGGAGACCTGCCGGCGGGCGATCGCGGCCGTCTCCGCCCTGCCGGGTCTGCGGCTCGACGCCGTTTCCCACTTCTACGAGACGGCGCCCGTGCCGGTCTCCGACCAGCCGTCCTATATCAATGGGGTGATGCGCCTCTCGGGC
This sequence comes from Acidisoma sp., assembly GCF_035492295.1. Lineage (GTDB taxonomy): Bacteria > Pseudomonadota > Alphaproteobacteria > Acetobacterales > Acetobacteraceae > Acidisoma. The sequence continues at coordinate 29,598 of NZ_DATJJK010000143.1, forward strand.
GAGGCGGACCCGGCCCACCTGCTGGCCAATGTGCTGGCGATCGAAGCTCGCTTCGGCCGCACCCGGAGTGTCGCGAATGCCGCCCGCAGCCTCGATCTCGATCTCATCGCGATGGGCGATCTCATCCGCCAGCCGCCCGCGCCAGACCCGATACTGCCTCATCCTCGGGCGCATGAGCGAGCGTTTGTTCTCGTGCCGTTGAAGGACGTGGCGCCGGACTGGCGCCATCCGCTGCTCGGCCTGACCGCGGCGGAACTCCTCGAGTCGCTGCCGCCGCAGGACATGGCGCAGGTTCGGTCCTAGCCCGGCTGATGCCTGCCATGAGCCGCGGAGGCGCGGGGAATCCTTGCGTCAGGGGCCGGGTACCGCTACTCACCGCGTTCACTCATCTTTCATACGGAGATTGAGCGGATGGCGCGTGTCACCGTTGAAGATTGCATTCTGCAGGTTCCGAACCGCTTTGAGCTGGTTCTCCTGGCCTCTCAGCGGGCCCGGAACATCGCTCGCGGCGAGGAACTGACGCTGGATCGCGACAATGACAAGAATCCCGTCGTTGCTCTGCGTGAAATCGCTGACGAGAATGTCGATCTCGACCGCCTGGAAGGCGATCTGGTCCGATCCCTGTCCCGTGCGCCCGAGCCGGAGCCGGCCGATGAGGAGGTCATGGACCTTATCCCGACCGACCAGAATATTTTCGGCTTGCAGGACGTTTCGGCCGAGGAGGAGAATGCCCAGATGGGACGTGATGATCCTTCTCTGGACATAGAAGCGGCGATCGAGGCTGAGCTCGGTGGTCGCGGTCGGCGATAAGCACCGATGGATGATGGACGACGGGCACACGCCGTCCATGGTCTGACCGGGCCTTGCCGTGCGCCTGATGGCGTAGCGGTAGGACCGGCGGGGGCCGAGGTCTCTTCGCCTCTGCCCTATGCCGAGCGCGAAAAGGCGCTTGTCCAGAAAATCCTCGCCTATGATCCGAAGACGGATGCTGCGCGGATTGATGCGGCCTTCGCTTTGGCTTCTACCGCGCACGCCCAGCAGCAGCGGGACAACGGCGAGCCCTATATCATCCATCCCCTCGCGGTCGCGGATATCCTGGCGGGATATCGGCTGGACCCCGGCAGCATCATTACCGGCCTGCTGCACGACACGATCGAAGATACCGGTGTCACCCAGGCCCAGATCGACAAGCAGTTCGGGCCGGACGTGGCGCTGCTCGTCGATGGCGTCACCAAGCTCACCCGCCTCGAACTGCAATCAGACCGCACCAAGCAGGCGGAGAATTTCCGCAAGCTCGTCCTCGCGCTGTCCAAGGATATCCGCGTCCTCCTGGTGAAGCTCGCGGACCGTCTGCACAATATGCGGACGCTGCATTTCGTGGAGAACCAAAGCCGGCGGCAGCGCATCGCCCGCGAGACGATGGAGATCTACGCCCCGCTCGCCGGCCGCATCGGCATGGATGCGATCAAGAGCGAGCTGCAGAACCTCTCCTTCGCGCAGCTCGAGCCCGAGGCCTATGGCAGCATCCAGGCGCGGCTGAACTTCCTGCGCGGCCAGGGGGCGGATGTCATCGAGGAGGTGCGGCGCGAACTCATTCGCGTCTGTGCGGCCGCCGGGCTCATCGGCATCGACATTACGGGCCGCGAGAAATCTCCCTTCTCCATCTGGGAGAAAATGCAGAAGCGCAATGTCGCCTACGAGCAGCTTTCGGACATCATGGCCTTCCGCGTTCTCGTGAAAACGCGGGACGAATGCTACATCGCGCTCGGCGCCATCCATTCGGCCTTTCCCGTCATCGCCGGGCGTTTCAAGGACTATATCTCCACCCCCAAGGCCAACGGCTACCAGAGCATCCATACCGGGGTCACGCTGCGCGAGCCGCGCAACCAGAAGATCGAGGTCCAGATCCGGACCTTCGACATGCATGACGTGGCGGAAAACGGTGTCGCCGCCCACTGGCTCTACAAGGACCGGGACCCGCAGGTCGCGGCCGATCTGCAGCGCTTCCGCTGGGTGCAGGATCTTCTCGAAATCCTTGAGAACAGCCAGGCGCCGGACGAGTTCCTCGAGAATACCAAGCTCGAACTGTATCACGACCAGGTCTTCTGCTTCACGCCCAAGGGCGAGCTGATCCAGCTGCCCCGTGGCGCGACGCCGGTCGACTTCGCCTATGCCGTGCACAGCCAGGTGGGCGATACCTGCGTCGGTGCCAAGATCAACGGCCGGTTGATGCCGCTGCGCTACGAGCTGCAGAACGGCGACCAGGTTGAGATCATGACGGCGCGCGGCGGCACGCCCTCCCCGCAATGGGAACGCTTCGTCGTCACTGGCAAGGCGCGGGCGCGGGTCCGGCGGTTCGTGGCCCAGCAGCAGCGCACCATCAATCGCGAGCAGGGCCGGGCGGTGCTGGCCAAGGCGTTCCGCCAGGAAGGGCTGGACGGATCGGAACGTGCGCTGGAACCGGCGCTCAAAACGCTGAAACTGCTCACCATGGACGATCTCTACGTCGCGGTCGCCAGCGGCCATGTCGGCCCCAAGGACGTGGTTCACGCGGCCTATCCTGAAATGCGGGAGACGGCACGGGCGCCGCGCCTGCTGCCCGGCATGGGGCTGCCGCCCAGGCCCGCGGGTGGGCGTCTCGGCTCCAAATCGGATGACAGCCCGGCCGGCCCGCCGATCCGCGGCCTCATCTCGGGCATGGTGGTGAGCTATGCCGGGTGCTGCCATCCGCTGCCCGGCGATCCCATCGTCGGCATCGTCGCCACCGGCCGCGGCGTCACCATCCATACGCGTGACTGCCCGCAACTGCAGAGCTTCGCGGCGACGCCCGAGCGCTTCTTGGATGTCGAATGGGATGACACGCTGCCGCAGCAGGCCCGCGGCGGCCAGGCCTATTCCGGCCGCATCAGCATCATCGCGACCAACGAACGAGACCTGCTGCCCAATATCTCGAATGCCGTCACCAAGCATGACGGCTCGGTCCTCAATCTGCGCGTCGTCAGCCGGCAGCAGGATTTCTGCGAGATCCTGCTGGACGTGGAGGTGCGCAATCTGCGCCATCTTTCGACCGTGATCGCCGGGCTGCGCGCGACGACCGGCATTACCCAGGTGGAACGGGCGAAAGGCTGATGATCATCGGCATCGGATCGGATCTCTGCGACATCCGCCGCGTGGAGAAAGTCATCGCCCGCTTCGGTGACCGTTTTCTCGAGCGGGTGTTTACGGAGACCGAACGTCGAAAAGCGATGCGGCGGACCGAGCGGCTGCAGGCACCCACTTTCGCCAAACGATTCGCCGCCAAGGAGGCCTGCGCCAAGGCGCTCGGCACCGGCTTCAATGCCGGCGTCTTCATGTCTGATCTCGGCGTCGTCAATCTGCCCTCCGGGGCGCCGACGCTGAAGCTCACCGGCGGCGCCGCTGCGCGTCTGGCGGCGCTGACGCCCCCAGGCATGGAGGCGCAGGTCGCTCTGACCATGACGGACGAATACCCCTACGCCTTTGCCCAGGTCATCATCTCCGCCGTGCCGCGCCGCGAAGATTGAGGATCAGGCGGCGAGCCCGCCCAGATAGGCAATGGCCTCCGCCCAGTCGCCCGCCTTCCCCGCGAAGCCGATATAGCCGTCCGGCCGGACGAGCAGGAGGAGCCCGCCTTCCGGCGCCGGCCGGGCCACGGGTTCCAGCATTTCGGGAAAGCGGCTGAGCAGATCGGCACTGTCCGCCCCCGGTTCGGCATAGAGCACGAAACGGGGCCGCTCGCCCGCGCCGGGCGGAGCGCCCGCGTAGAATTCCGGCGGCAGGCGGGCGCCCGCCACCAGCCCATGGGCGCCGGCATGCAGACCGCGGGACAGCGGGCTCGACCCATAGGCGATCTCGACCTCGCTCATCTGCAGCGCCATCCGCTCCCGGATCGGGGCGAGGCCCAGCGCGAAACGGAGCACGAGGTTGCGCAGCCCCTGGGCCGCAGGATTGGCGAGGGTCGCCATTTCCGTCATGCGGGTCGCATTGCGCAGCACGATTTCGCCGACGGCGCTGCGCTCGGGACTGTAGCTCAGGAGAAGATCGGGATCGGCCGCGCCGTGGCCTACCATGGCGAGCTTCCAGGCGAGGTTGATCGCATCCTGCATGCCGGTATTCATGCCCTGGCCACCCGCCGGACTGTGGATATGGGCGGCGTCTCCGGCGAGAAAGACGCGGCCGCGCCGGTAATCGGCGACTTTGCGCTCGTGCACCCGGAAATTGGCGAGCCACTGCGGATCCTCGGCCGTGAAGCCACCGCCGGCCCGCTGAGCGATGAGGGTTTGGATCGACTCGAGGGTGGGATCGGGCCGCGACTTGTCAGGATCGGCGGCGCCAAGCGTCGCCACCAGGCGGAAGCGGGGCCCCGGCATGGGGAAGACGACAAAAAGCCCGTCCCGGTGCAGATAGAGGCTGACCTCGTCGGCCGGTGGCGCCGCAGCACCCTGGAGGGTGACATCGGCCAGCACCCAGTCATTGGGTTCGGGCGCCCCCGCGAAGGCGAAGCCGAGGCTGTGTCGCACCGTGCTATGGGCGCCGTCGCAGCCCACGAGCCAGAGACAGTCGACCATCTCCTCCCGTCCATCCGCGTGGTGCAGCCTCGCCTGCACCCTGTCCCCTCGGTCCTCGAAGCCGGTCAGTTCAACTTCCCGCTCCACGGCGGGACCAAAACGGCCGAGATGCGCAGCCATCAGCCGTTCAGTCTCTCGCTGCGGGATCATCAGCGCGAAATTATAGGCGCTCGGTATAGCGTCGAGCCGGGCATGGCCCAGCACCTGGCCGCCGCTGCGGATCGAGGCGCCATGGCCTTGGATACCGGCGGCCAGGAATTGCTCCGTGCAGCCCATCCGGTCGAAGAGCTCGAGGCTGCGGCTCCAGATAGCCAGCGCCTTGGAGGTCGTGGTCGGATGAGCAGCCTTATCGACGATCCGGACGGACAAGCCATAGCGCGCGAGTTCGGCGGCGAGGGTGAGGCCGACCGGCCCCGCTCCGACCACGAGAACATCCAACATCGGGATCTCCCAGTTTGTTACGTTTTTCCTGCGGCCATGTTGGGCGGTTAAATTGACAGGCGGCAAGCCGCCCCGCCGCTCCAGTTACAAAAGCGTGATCGGATGCTGACCTGCAATCTGATTTTTTGTTTTTTCAATCCTTGCGCGAGCCGTAGGCTGCGCTTGCTGATTCTGCTGTTTTTATCTGATTACGGGGCGGATTGGCCAAGGCACCGCCGGAAGCCCACCCCGGGCCGCCGTGCCATTCGTTTTTGGTCGGATGTGCGCCTTGCCACCGGGAGAGCAGGCTTCTAGTTACAGGGTGTTCATCTTTGTGAGGTCATATCATGGCTTGGAATAAGCCCCGTATCGTCGAAGTGGCGCTTGGCGCCGAGATCAACAGCTACGTCTGCGCCAAGAAGTCGTGATTTGTATCCGCTCCCGAAAGGGAGCGGATTTTTTCATCTATGATATCAATTGTCGTCCTCGGAGCGGCGGCAGGCGGCGGGTTTCCGCAATGGAATTCCAATGCGGAACGTTGTCGTCGTGCGCGCGCGCTCGATCCTGCATGTCCACCGCAGAGCCAAGCGGCACTCGCGGTCTCCGGCAATGGCGTCGACTGGTTCCTGCTGAATGCGTCGCCCGACCTTCGCCAACAGATTCTAGCGACACCTGCGCTGCATCCTGCAGAAGGTCTCCGGTCGTCACCGATCCGCGGCGTCATTCTGACGTCGGGCGAGGTCGATGCGATTGCTGGTCTTCTTTGTCTGCGCGAACGCCATCATTTTTCCCTCTTCGCCACCACGCAGGTGCTCGACGTGCTGAGGGCGAACCCTATTTTCGATGCGCTCCATCCGGAATTCGTCAGCCGTCACGCCTGCGCCCCGAGCCTGCCTTTCGCTCTGGGAAACGGCGCGGGCGCATTGCAGGCCACGTTGTTTCCGGTGCCCGGAAAAGTTCCTCTGTTTCTCGAGAATGTGCGGGCGCAGCTGAATTCGGACGATGACGTCAGCGGTGTGGAGATTTCGGACGGACGAAAGCGGATGGTCTTCATTCCAGGTTGCGCGCACATCGATGACGTCGTGCGGGCGCGCGTGTCCGGTGCCGATGTCGTGTTGTTCGATGGCACGCTCTGGGAGGATAACGAGATGATCGTGGCGGGCCTCGGTCCCAAGACCGGGCGCCGCATGGGCCATATGCCGGTACAGGGACCGGGCGGCACGCTCGAAGCGTTCGAGACTCTTCCCGTCGGTCGAAAGATCCTTATTCACCTCAACAATTCCAATCCAATCCTGGATCGCGGCTCCTCCGAACAGGCGGCCGTCCGCGCGGCTGGATGGGACGTCGCCTTCGACGGGATGGAGATCACGCTATGACGACGCTCCTGTCACCCATGCAGCTGGAAGAAGCGCTTCGCGCCATCGGCGCCGAGCGCTACCATAATCTCCATCCGTTCCATCGCATGCTGCATGATGGGAAATTGACGAAACCGCAGGTTCAGGCCTGGGCGCTCAACCGCTACTACTATCAAAGTCGGATTCCGGCGAAGGATGCTAGTCTCATGGCGCGCCTGCCGACGGCCGAGCTCCGCCGCGAATGGCGGTCTCGTATCATCGATCATGACGGCGATGCCCCGGGCACGGGCGGCATCGCGCGCTGGCTGAAGCTTGCCGAGGGCGTCGGGCTTGACCGGGACTATGTCGAATCCGGCATAGGCATCCTGCCAGGCACGCGCTTCGCGGTCGATGCCTATGTGCGGTTTGTGCAGGAGCGCCCACTCCTGGAGGCGATCGCGTCGTCGTTGACCGAAATGTTCTCCCCTTCGATCATCGGTGAAAGGGTGGCCGGCATGTTGCGCCATTACGATTTCATCACCGAGGATACGCTTGCCTATTTCACGCCCCGTCTTACCCAGGCGCCGAAAGATGTCGCTTTCGCGCTCGACTACGTGAAGACGCATGCGACCGACGCAGAGAAGCAGGAAGGCGTTCTCGCTTCGCTCCGCTTCAAATGCGATGTCCTCTGGTCGCAGCTCGATGCGCTCTATTTTTCCTATGTCGCTCCAGGCTTCATCCCGCCCGGTTGCTTTCGGCCAGAAGCCGCCTGAGGGGAATACGGATCATGACCCCAGATAGCGTGCCGAG
>NZ_DATJJK010000144.1:0-28369 GCF_035492295.1 Acidisoma sp.
TGTTCCAGGTTTGCGAATCCGAAGACAGACCGAGCAGCGCTTCCACATCCGGCAGCAGCACCAGCGCAAAGCGGTCGACCAGCCGCTGGCCGCCCAGCGGCAGGGCCGCGAACGGCACGAAGCCGATATCCGACACCGGAAGGATGAGGAGGCGCCTGGCGTTTGACGCCTTCAGCCTTGACGCCACGGGGTCGGGCAGCAGCAATGACCAAGCCTCCGCCGTCAGCTGCTCCGATGCACGCTCGCTCTCTCGGGCCGCTTGTTCTGGCGCCTGCCCAATCCGAAGGCGCGGCGCACGGACGGCCGCTCGTCCCTCGACATCGAGACCGCGGCGCACGATTGCGGCGGCGGAGCTCGACCGAAAGGGACTGTGCTCGGCGATGGGCACCGTTGCCGCTGCTTCGAGGCCCCGCGCCGAAAACAGCCATACGCAGAGCGCGTACTGCTGACCCGAGACACCGACATCGTAGAGCAGCGCCGCCGTCTCCCCGGAGCCTTCCAGATCGGCAAGGCGTCGCGCGATCATGTCGACGAGGGGGAGCGGGCTGGCGGTCCTGATGCGCCCTCCGCTCAACTCCCCGCCTGAGAACACGCCGTGGCGGATCTTGTTCTTGAAGCCGATCCGGGCCTTGTCGTGTTCGATCAGAGTCGCCTTCAAGCTCTGCAGGTCGCCGACATCGGCGTGGCATGAACGCGTGACCGGCTTGCCGTCCCAGCCCAGGAGCAGCCGCTCCCTCCGCGGATCGGTTTTGCGGGGCGCTTGCGCATGCACCCAAAAAGAGCAGACAAGCAGAACGGCCAGAGCACAAGCAATGCGCGCGATGCCCCACGCTGCCCGACGCACGTATCGCAATCCTTCCATGCGAACCGTTCCCGTATCCAAAGCGTGCACGCTAGCACGGGGAAAAAGGAAGTCGTTCGAAAGCGCCCGCCGATTGCGCTCTCACGTGCCGCGTGCGCGCTTCCCGCGAATCACTTAACCCCCTCCATCCGCGTGTTATTTCAGAAAGGGTGGAGGATGGCGCAGTTTCTGGCGGTGTCGAACAGAAAGGGTGGTGTCGGCAAGTCGACGATCGCCGTCATGCTGGCGCATGCGGCCGCCGCGTGGTCCGGCCGCCGTGTTCTCGTGATGGATCTCGACACCCAGTGCAACGCCTCCCTGATGCTGGTGGGCGGCCTCTCCTGGGAGCGCGCCTGCAGGGCCGGGCACACCATTGCCGACTACTTCTACGACCGCTTCGACAAGGTCGCCCAGGACGAATCCGCCTATGTTCTCTCCGACGTCGGCGATGTCGCGCACTCGAGGTCCTCGCCCGGCCGCGTCTCGCTGCTGCCCGGCTCGCAGCGGCTCGAGGAAATACAAGGCGAGCTGCTGCTCAAGCATTCCAAGAAGGACCTCCACGCCGATGCCGTGGCGGTGCAGGTTCGCGGACGCATGAAACGGCTGATGAAGCATTTTGGCATGGACTTCGACCTGGTCATCCTCGACTGTCCACCGGGCCTGTCGTTTGCGGCGCTCGCCGCACTCGATCTCGCTGACTACGTCGTTGTGCCCTTTCGTCCCGATTTCGTCTCGCAGTTCGCGCTTGACCGGGTTGCGATGTTGATCGAGCGGGTCGAGACCGCCGAGCAGCTTGCCGCCATCGCGCACTCCGAGCGACGTTACGCCTGCCTCGCCAACTGTCTCAACGGCAGCGGCCACGAGCGGCTCCTCATCGAGCAACTGGCCCTCGATCATCCACTGCTCAAGGCTCGCCTGCCCGCGTCGGACAGCATTGCGCGTGCCTTCGACTGGGAGGAGGCGCGCCAGACGATGGAAGCCAAGTACGGAGATGCCATGCCGTACCTACGCGCCTTGCACGACGAGGTGCTGGGCGATGCGCGGTTGCGCGAGAAGGCGGCCTAGTCAGGAATGCGCAAGAAGACCAAAGCGCTGTCGGGGGCCTCGCAGGACGCATATTTCCGCCGCGTCCTGAAGACGCAGCCCGGTATCGCCACCGAGGAACGCGATCGGCTGGTGCGCCGCCTCCGGGAGGACATTGCGCAGGTGCGCGTGCGGGTGGCTCCGGCAGCGCAGGTCGAGGCTCCCGCGCCCGCGGCGCGGCCGCCTTCGGTTGAAGGTCCTCTCTCCCCACCTCCGCCGTTTGATCCGTTCTCACCCAACGTCGTAGTCGTCGTCCGCACGGGCGGTCGGGAGGCGGCCCTTGCGGCGCTTGGAGGTATTGAGAGCCCGGACAACCTGCGCCTTCTGGCACGCGAGCAGCGCCTCACCGTTCCCATCGAGGCATCCTCCGCCGCCGACCTCCGAGCAGCCATCGTTGCAGCCGCAGAGCGGCGCATCGCCAATCGCGCGGCTGCGGCAGGCTGACTGGCTGGGGCGGAAGGAATCGAACCTTCGCATGGCGGAATCAAAATCCGCTGCCTTACCGCTTGGCTACGCCCCAAGATGCTGCGCCGGTCCAGGCCGGCGGCATGCTCATAAGGCCGAGCGGGGGGGCTCGTAAAGACCTCCACCCCAGACCCACCATCCCGGATGGTGCAAGGCCGCTGCCGCCGCCGCTGCTTCGGCCACCGTCGCGAAGAGGCCGAAGCAGGTCGCACCCGATCCGCTCATGCGCGCGAGGCGGCAGCCCGCCGTCCCGTCGATGGCACGCAGCACCGCGCCGATTTCGGGTGTCATGCCAATGGCTGGCTCTTCCAGGTCGTTGCCGCTGGCGGACAGCGCCTCGGCCAAGGCAGCAGCACTCTCGAACCCTCGGCCTGGCACGGCATCGCTGGGCGAGAACGTGGACCCGGCCGCCGCGCGGGCACGAAAAATCGCGGGTGTCGAGCAGGCAAGACCGGGATTGACGAGCACCAGTCCCAGCCCCTCAGGCAGAGGCGGCACCTGAGAGATCACCTCGCCGATCCCGGCCATGCGGGCGGGCTGCCGCAGGAGGCAGACCGGCACGTCGGCGCCAAGCCGGAGTGCGATGGTGGCGAGAGCCTCGGGCGGCACCGACAGCCCCCAAGAGAGGGCGAGGAGGCGGAGGGCGGCCGCTGCGTCTGCGGAGCCGCCGCCGATGCCCGAGGCTATGGGCAGGTTCTTCTCGAGCGTGACCGCGCCGAGAGGCGCGATCCCGCCGGCCTCGGCCAGCGCCCGGGCCGCGCGCAGCACGAGATTGTCCTCCGCCGCCGCAAGCGCGCCGCCGAACGGACCGGTGATCGTCAGAGAGAGATCGCGGGCGGGGCTGACAGAAAGCCGGTCACCGATGCCCGCGAAGACGACGAAACTGTCCAGCAGATGATAGCCGTCCGGCCGGCGGCCGGTGACGCGAAGGGTCAGATTCACTTTCGCGGGCGCGAAGCCCGCTGCCTCTTCCATCCTCATGAGGGCGGCCGGTCAGTTCGTCGTATGAACCGCGGGTGCTGCAGCCTGCTTGATCTGCAGTTTGGCGAGCAGTTCGTTTGCGAGATCAGGTTCCGGATCAAGCTGCAGCGCGCGCCGCCACTGGAAGATCGCCTGCAGACGCTCGCCCGCTGCGGCATAGGCGTCCCCCAGATGCGCGTTGATGGTCGGATCCTCGGGTTCGAGCTGCACGGCCTGGGACAGCGTGCGGACGGCCGCCCGCGCATCGCCCTGCTGCAGCTGGACGTAGCCCAGACTGTCGATAATGGCGCCGTCATTCGGCACGACCTTGAGCGCCTGCTCGATCATCGTCCGCGCCTGGCCAATGTTCTGCTTCTTCACGGCCAGGCTGTAGCCGAGATAGTTCAGTACATAGGGTTGGCCGGGCGAGAGCTTCAGCGCGGTGTCGAGATCGGGCTGCGCCTTTGCCCAGTCGCCGCCCTGATCGTAGCACATGGCGCGATCGTAATAGATCACCCAGGCGGCCGGGCTATCCGTCGGCAGGAGAGGAATGGCCTTGGTATAGAGGGCGGCGGCCGGCAGCCACTGCTTCTGCTGCCGAAGCAGGTCGGCCTGGGCAAGCACCGGCTCCGGGCTCCATGCATAGCGCTTTGCGAGATCCTGAAGCTTCTGCTGCGCCTGGTCCCCCTGGCCGAGCCGGGTCAGCAGCACCGCCTGGCGCAGCACGGCGAGGGGATAGAGCGGATCGCTCGCGGGGATGTCCTGCAAGGGAGCGAGAGCGACGGCCGAGTTGTTGCCGCGGTCCACGACTTCGGAGAGCAGGAGCCGCGCCGAGGAGAGATCGGGCTGCAGCTGCAGGCCGAGCTGCAGCAGGGTAAGCACGGTCTGCTGCGCCGCCGCCCGGTTGCCCTCGCGGCCGGGATTGTTCACCACCTCGTCCTCGAAAGCGGCGGCAAGGTTGATATAGACCTCCGCCAATCCCTGCACGGCATTGGCGACGGGCGGCGTCTTCAGATGCTGCTTGAGCGCCGGCACCGTCATGGCGAGCGCCAGATCGGGAGAGAGCGCATCCAGCACCTGATCCGCGCTCGCCGTGTCCCCGGTGCGCGCATCCCAGCTCGCCAGCAGTTGGGCGAGGCGCAGATTGGTGACGTTGAGGCTGCCCTGCACGATTCCGTAATTTTGGGCGGCCAGCGCGATCATCTTGGCTTGGTCGGCGATCAGCGCCGTATGCAGCGCGAAAATGGTGCGTGAGCCGCCGGTCGCATGAGATTGCAGCGTGGCGAGCGCCGCGCTTGTATCGCCCGCGCCCTGCTGCGCCCAGGCGACGAGGAGGGGTTTGAGAATGCGGGTCAGCCCGTCCTGCTCCGGCAGCGCCTGATAGCGGCCGAGAGCATCCTGCCAATGGCCGGCCCGCGCCTCGGACCCGGCGAGCAGCAGCTGGGCAAGCGCATCCTTGGGCACCTGGGTTGCAAGCGCCGCAGCCGTGCCGGCGTTGCCCGCCAGAAGTTCCAGCAGGAAGGCGCGGCCCGAGAGGGTCGCACCGGCCGAAGGGTCATCCGCCATCGCCCGGCGCATGGCCTCGGCCGCCACGGGGAAGTCGAATCGGCTGGCGGCATACTGGCCGACCAGGAAACTGCCATAGGCGCCGGCCCGGCCGGTCCCCGCCGAGCCGGGCGGCGTGGTCGCGGCACAGGCGGAAAGGGCAGTCAGGGCAAGAAGAACCGAGCGGCCGAGCATGGGAGCGTTTCTCATGCCGTGGATGCTACCAGCCGAGCGGCGGCTGCGCCATCGGGGGACACGCGCAGAACCGACCCATTGCTTGACAGTAAAAAGCGCGTCATGCCCCGGTAGGGCAGAACACCACCCGGAACGCAGAGGCCACCCGACATGCAAGACGCCCTGTTCGGCGCGGAAGCGGAGAGGTCCGCGGCGCTGGCCCTTCTCGCCCTGCAGATCGAATGGGGGGCGGATGAAGGGTTGAGCGACCTCGGAATAGACCGCTTCGCTTTGGCCGAGACCGAGCCCGCCTTGCCGCCTCAGCACCCGGCCGGCGAGCACGCCGAGCCGTCAGGTGCGATGGCTATCGCCGTGGGTGCGGCGCCTTTGCCGACGCCGGCGCAAGCGTCGCCCACTCGCGCGCTCTCCCGCCCCACGGCCGGCCGGCCGGCCGCCGCCCAGGCCGCCGCGCTTGCCGCCACGGCCGGGACCCTGGCCGAACTACGCGCCGCGATCGCCGGCTTCGAGGGCTGCGCGCTGCGTGATACCGCGACCAACCTCGTCTTCTCGGACGGCAATCCCGAAGCCCGCATCATGCTGGTCGGCGAAGCCCCGGGCGCGGACGAGGATCGCGCCGGCCTGCCGTTCGTCGGCGCCTCCGGCCAGCTGCTCGATCGTATGCTGGGCTCGATCGGCCTCGACCGCAGCCGCGTGCTCATCACCAACATCCTGCCCTGGCGGCCGCCCGGCAACCGCACGCCGACGGAGAACGAGATCGCCACCTGCCTGCCCTTCGTGATGCGGCACATCGCCCTCGTGGCGCCGGACATCCTGGTCTTGCTGGGAGCCACCGCGGTGCGCGCGCTCACCGGCCAGACCCAGGGGATCCGGCGAGTGCGTGGCCGCTGGCAAGCGCTCGCGATCCCCGGGCTCGCTGCTCCCCTGCCCTGCCTGCCGACCTATCACCCGGCCTATCTGCTGCGCACGCCGCTCGCCAAGCGGGAGGCCTGGGCCGATCTGCTCGCCCTCCGCGAGCGGCTGGCGACGTGATTGACGAAAAATTCACCACATCGATTCGCCCGATTCCTGCGCATTTCTCGCGCATGATGGGTGAATAGGAGGCAGCTCCCATGACCGTGAGGTTGCCATCCAGGAGAAACTTGTTTAGCGACCCTGCCCATGCGAGGGATCGGCAGTTCGTTCTCCCGTCTTTTCAGCCCCAAAGCGATCATCGCGGGGGCCGCGATTCTTGCTGGAACGGCCGCCCCAGGCCTGCATGCAGACGCCCAGGAAAAGGCCGGCTCAGAGACAAAGCTCAGCGACCAGTCTGCTTACGCGGTGCCGCGATCGGCCCCCGAAGGCGGCGATGCTTTTGCGTTTCCGCAACCCCTGAACCCCAGCGATGCGGTTCTGGTCCGACAGATTTTCGCGCTTCAGGCCAAGGGCAAGATCGCGGATGCCGAGAAGGCCACGGCGCAGCTCTCCAACCGGATGCTGCTCGGCGCCATCCTGGCCGACCGCTACACCGGCCCCTATACCAAGCCTAGCGCCGCGACACTGAAGAACTGGCTCGACTCCTATGGCGACCAGCCGGAAGCGCCGGCGATCGCGCATGTGCTGAGCCTGCGCCTGCACGGCACCGCCGGGTCCATGCCCACACGGCTGCAGCCGGCCTATCTCTCCCCCCCGACCAATGCCGACGGCGCCGATTTCGACATGGGGCCGCCCGATACCGGGGTCGAAAACCAGCCGGGGCTGGATTCCCGCGTTCTCGACCTCGCCCATTCCGACAAGCTCGCTCAGGCGGTCTCCGCCATCAGCGCCGCCAAGATTAGCCAGGCTTATGGCGCGACGCTCAGGGCCGAGGTCGCCCACATCGCCTTCGCCAATGGCCATAACGCATTCGCGGCCAATCTCGCGCATGGTGCGATCGCCGAGTCCCACGGCAAGCTTGGTCTGCCGCCCTTCATCGCCGGGCTCGCCGCCTGGGTCGCGAAGGATGCCAAGGCTCTGGACTATTTCACCGCGGCCGCTGGTGCGCCTCAGGCCTCCAGTCAGCTCCGCGCGGCGGCATCCTTCTGGGCGGCGCGCAGCGCACTGCGCCAAGACAAACAGATGCTCTACCTGACCTGGCTCCGCCGCGCCGCTGCCAGCGGATCGGGATTCTACGCGACCCTCGCGCAGCGCATTCTGGGCCAGGACAGCCCGAGCCACGATCTCGATCATCAGATGCTCGGCCTCGCCGATCTCGAGGCCGTCGCTTCCAATCCCCATGGCGAGCGAGCCTTCGCGCTCCTGCAAGTCGGTCAGACTCATCTGGCGGAACAGGAGCTGCGTGCTCTCTATCCCAAGATCGCGCAGGACCCGGGCATGCGGCGCGCCGTCATGCTGGTCGCCTGGAAGGCCGGCATGGCGACGCTCGCCAGTCAGATTGCCTCGCTCGACCCGGCTCATCCCCCGGGCAGCGTGGTGATCCCCCCGCTCTCGCTCTTCCCGAAGCATGGCCTCCATGTCGATCCGGCGCTGCTCTACGCGCTGGTGCGGGTGGAATCGAATTTCGATCCCAAGGCAGTGTCCGGCGCAGGCGCGCGCGGCCTGTTGCAGCTGATGCCGCAGACCGCCGCCTTCATGAACAAATGGGGTGCCACGCAGCTGAAGCGGCAGGGCCTCTCAGATCCTGAATTCAATCTCGAAATGGGTCAGCGCTACCTCAGATATCTGGCATCGCAGTCCAACATCAACGGCGACCTCATTCGCATTCTCGCGAGCTATAATGCCGGACCTTCAGAAACATCCGGCTGGAGCAACGATCAGGTCGCCGAGCATGATCCTCTTCTCTATATCGAAATGATCCCAAATCGCGAGACACGCAATTTTGTTTTCTGCGTGCTGCGGTACAGCTGGGCCTACGCCGCCCAGATGAATTTGCCGGTGCCGAGCCTCGAGGCGCTCGTCCAGGGCAGTTTCCCGCACCTCACCGGCCCCTCCGGCGTCGGCGTCGCTATCGCAAGTTCTGCGACGATCCATTAGAAGAGGCCCATGGACCTCTCGCGCCCCTTCGTGCCGGTCAATATCGCCGTCCTCACCATCTCCGACAGCCGGAGCTTGGCGGAGGACCGTTCGGGAGACGTGCTCGTTTCCCGGATCGAACTGGCCGAGCACAAGCTCGTCGATCGCAAACTGGTGAAGGACGACGTGGGCGCCATCGAAGCGCAGCTGCGCGCCTGGATCGCAGATCCCGCCGTCGATGTCGTCATTTCCACCGGCGGCACCGGCATCACCGGCCGGGACGTGACACCGGAAGCCTTTGCGCGCGTGCTTGAAAAGGAAATCGTCGGCTTCGGCGAACTGTTCCGCATGCTGAGCTATGCCAAGATCGGCTCCTCCACGATCCAGTCCCGCGCACTCGGCGGCGTCGCGAACGGCACCTATCTTTTCGCGCTGCCCGGCAGTCCCGGCGCGGCGAAGGACGGGTGGGACGACATTCTCGTGACGCAGCTCGATATCCGCCAGCGGCCTTGCAACCTCGTCGAACTCATGCCCCGCCTCAAGGAGCATCTCTGAACCCCCGATGGAGTGGGAAGAGCCCGGCATTCTTCTGGAAGCTCGCGCTTATGGGGATGCCGATCTCATCGTCTCGGTCTTCACGTCGGGCCAGGGCCTGCATAAAGGCCTGGTACGCGGCGGCGCCAGCCGCCGTCAGGTGGCTCTTTGGCAGAGCGGCAATCTTCTCGCGCTGCGCTGGACCGGGCGACTGCCGGAACAGCTCGGTCATTTGACCGGCGAATCGATACAGGCCATCGCCCCGGGTGCCATGGAGGAGCCGCTGTCCCTCGCGCTGCTGCGGGCCGCCTGCGCGGTCGCCGCAGGCGCCCTGCCCGAGCGCGAGCCGCATGGACAGAGCTTCGCGGCGCTCCTTCATCTGCTGCCGCGAATCGCCACCCATCACGCGACGCCGGCCGATCTCGTGCGCTTCGAACTCACCCTTCTCTCCGATCTCGGCTACGGGCTCGATCTCGCGACCTGCGCCGTTACCGGAGCAAGCCAGGGGCTGACCCGCGTCTCCCCCCGCACTGGCCGGGCGGTCTCGGAAGAGGCCGCCGGCGCATGGCGGGACCGGCTCCTGCCGCTGCCCGGCTTTCTGCGCCCGGGCGCCAACGAGACCGGCGCGGCGCCCGAGGATTGGCGCGATGCGCTGCGCCTCACCGGCCATTTCCTGGAGCGTGACGCCTTCGGCCATCACCATCGCCCGCTTCCCGAAGCGCGGCGGCATCTTTATCAACTGGTCGAGACGCGGATAGCCGAGGCCAACGCACCCTCACGCTCCGGCTGACACACCCATCGCGTTCCAGTATTGTTCGCCTATGGAGGCCGACCATCCCGCCTCCCGGAGATTCTGATGCCTGACGATTTCGCCGGCCATATCGAGGAAGCCCCCCTCGCCGGGGCATTGAGCGACCGCTACCTCGCCTATGCGCTCTCGACCATCATGTCCCGCAGCCTGCCGGATGTGCGGGACGGGCTGAAACCCGTCCATCGCCGCCTCATCTACGCCATGCAGCAGCTCAGGCTCGATCCGACCTCGGGCTTCAAGAAATGCGCCCGCGTCGTCGGCGACGTCATGGGTAAGTTCCATCCCCATGGCGATGCCTCGATCTATGAGGCCATGGTCCGCCTCGCCCAGGATTTCTCGGTCCGCTATCCGCTGATCGAGGGCCAGGGCAATTTCGGCAATATTGACGGCGATAATGCCGCGGCCATGCGCTACACCGAAGCGCGGTTGACCGAAATCTCCCAGGCACTGCTCGAGGGCATAGACCAGGATGCCGTCGATTTTCGTCCGACCTATGACGGCGAGGAGCAGGAACCCCTCGTCCTGCCGGGCAATTTTCCCAACCTCCTGGCCAATGGCGCGGCCGGCATCGCGGTCGGCATGGCGACGTCCATTCCGCCGCACAATGCGGGCGAGGTTTGCGCCGCCGCCATTCTCCTCGTGCGCAAACCCGAAGCGACGACAGCCGAGCTGCTCGACTATATGCCCGGCCCCGATTTCCCGACCGGCGGCGAATTGGTCGAGGAGAAAGCGGCACTTCTGCAGGCCTATGAGACCGGGCGCGGCGGCTTCCGCCTGCGCGCGCGCTGGTCGGTGGAACAGGGCAAGCACGGCACCTGGACCATCGTCGTCACCGAAATTCCCTATCAGGTGCAGAAATCCCGCCTGATCGAGCAGATCGCGCAGCTCATGGAAGACAAGAAGCTACCGCTTCTCGCCGATATTCGGGATGAAAGCGCCGAACTGGTTCGCATTGTGTTGGAACCCAAAACCCGCACGGTGGAACCCTCCATGCTGATGGAAAGCCTGTTCCGCACTTCGGCGCTGGAAACCCGCTTCCCGCTCAACATGAATGTGCTGGATGCGGACCGCACGCCCCGCGTCATGCCGCTGCGAGAGGTGCTGCGCGCTTGGCTGGACCACCGCCACGTGGTGCTCGTCCGCCGCTCGCAGCATCGCCTTAACGCGATCGAGCGGCGCCTCGAAATTCTCGACGGCTATCTCGCCGTCTATCTCAATCTCGACGAGGTGATCCGCATCATCCGCGAGGAGGACGAGCCAAAGCCGTCTTTGATGAAAGCTTTCGACCTGACGGACCTGCAGGCCGAAGCCATCCTCAATATGCGGCTGCGCTCGCTGCGCCGGCTCGAGGAGATGGAGATCCGCAAGGAGCACAAGAATCTCGCCAAGGAAGGAAAGGATCTGCGCACGCTCCTCGGCAGCGAAAAGCTGCGCTGGGACCGGATCGTCACGGAACTCGAAAAGATCCGCGCGAATTGGGGAGACGGCCCGCTCGGCAAGCGCCGCACCGCCATCGGCTCCGCCCCCGCCGTCATCGACATCGACGAAACCGCGCTGGTCGAGCGCGAAGCCATCACCGTCATCCTGTCCAAGAAGGGGTGGCTGCGCGCCGTGAAGGGCGCAATCGCGCCCGATGCCGAATTGCGTTTCAAGGATGGTGATGCGCTGCGCCTGCTGCTGCCCTGCGAGACGACGGACAAGCTCATGCTGCTCGCCACCAACGGCCGCGCCTATACGCTGCGCGCGGGGGACATTCCGCGCGGCCGTGGGGACGGCCAGCCCATCCGCCTGCTTGCCGAATTCGGCAACGAGGATGAGGTCGTCGCGCTCTTCGCCCATGAGGCGGGCGCGAAATACCTGCTCGTCTCCTCACCCGGCCGCGGTTTCGTGGTGGGGGCGGACGATCTTCTCTCCGAGCGAAAGGCCGGCAAGCAGGTGATGACGGTGAAGCCCGGCGAGGAGCTGGCAATCGCCACGCCGGTGGGGAATGGCGACCACCTCGCCATCGTCGGCGAGAACCGCAAGATGCTGGTCTTCCCGCTTGAGCAGATCCCGGAAATGGCGCGCGGCCTCGGCGTGCAGCTGCAGAAATACAAGGATGGCAGCGTTGCCGACCTGCGCATCTTCAAGCTCGCCGACGGTCTTTCCTGGAAGTCGGGCGAGCGCACGCGGACCGAAACCAATCTGAAGGACTGGCTCGGCGCCCGCGCCCAGACCGGGCGCCAGCCGCCGGTGGGCTTTCCCAAGAACGGCCGTTTCGGCGCCTGAGGCGGGCGGGGGTGACCCGTGCATTGATGGTCCAGGGCACGGGGTCGAGCGTCGGGAAATCCACGCTCGTCGCCGGGTTCTGCCGCCTGCTGACGCGCCAGGGTTTGCGCGTGCGGCCCTTCAAGCCGCAGAACATGTCGAACAATGCCGCCGTCACGGCCGATGGCGGGGAGATCGGCCGCGCCCAGGCGCTGCAGGCGCTGGCCTGCGGCGTGGCGCCTTCGGTTCATATGAACCCCGTCCTGCTCAAGCCGCAGAGCGAGGTCGGGTCCCAAATCGTCGTGCAGGGTCGCGTCTGGGGCCAGGCGCGCGCGCGGGAGTTCCAGCAGATCAAGGCGCAGCTTCTGCCCTATGTGCTGGAGAGCTTCGACACATTGCGGGCAGAGGCGGATATCGTGCTGGTGGAGGGCGCGGG
This sequence comes from Acidisoma sp., assembly GCF_035492295.1. Lineage (GTDB taxonomy): Bacteria > Pseudomonadota > Alphaproteobacteria > Acetobacterales > Acetobacteraceae > Acidisoma. Next base: position 12,106 of record NZ_DATJJK010000144.1, read on the forward strand.
CAGCGCCTCGGAAGTCAATCTGCGCGCCCATGACATCGCCAATATGGGCTTCGCCGAGGCGGCCGACCTGCCCGTCATCCTCGTGGGCGACATCGACCGCGGCGGCGTCATCGCGAGCCTCGTCGGCACGCAGTCCGTGCTGCCGCCAGCCGACGCCGCGCGTATCGGCGGCTTCATCGTCAACCGCATGCGGGGTGATGCCAGTCTTTTCGCCGAGGGCATGCGTTTCATCGCCGAACGGACCGGCTGGCCAGCGCTCGGCCTGGTGCCGTATTTCAGCGAGGCGCATCGCCTGCCGGCCGAGGACGCCGCCGATCTGACGCCCGACACCCAACGCCGGGGCGGCGCGCTTCGCATCGCCGTCCCCGTGCTTCCTGGCATCGCTAATTTCGACGATCTCGATCCGTTGCGCGGCGAGCCCGATATCGACATTGTGATGTTGCGGGACGGCGCGCCCCTTCCCCCCGATACCGATCTCGTCATCCTGCCGGGTTCCAAGACGACGATGGCCGATCTCGCTGCCCTGCGCGCCCTGGGCTGGGACGCTGATCTCCTTGCCCATCACCGGCGCGGCGGCCGCATCTTCGGCATTTGCGGCGGCTACCAGATGCTCGGCCGGATCATTGCCGATCCCGAGGGGATCGAGGGGCCGCCTGGCACCGTCGCCGGTCTCGGCCTGCTCGCGGTCGAAACGGTGCTGCGCGGCCCGAAACAGCTGGCCGCGGTGCGCGGAGAGACGCTGGCCGACGGCGTACCGTTTTCAGGCTACGAGATGCATATGGGCGTGACCACCGGCCCCGATGCGGCGCGGCCCTTGCTGCGCCTCGGCGACGGGCGCACGGAGGGCGCGCAATCGCCCGACGGCCGCGTCCTCGGCAGCTATGTCCACGGCTTTTTCGGAGATGACCGCCAGCGCAATGCCTGGCGCGCCGGCTTCGCCCTCGCCCCCAGCACCGGGCGCCACGCAACGGCGGTGGAAGCAGCCCTCGACGGGTTGGCCGATCACCTAGCCGTCCATTGCGACATGAGAGCGATGATGGCGCTTGCGGCATCCGCAGGGCCACGCCGCCCGTAAGAGGAGGGACAGGCGGGAGTAATTCCCGAAAAACAGGACAAGTAACCGATGGCCTTCGGCGCCCTAGACGCACGCAGCCGGCTTGCCACACGTCACCGGCCGGGCAATATGCGGGGAGCAGCCTATGCGCGCCGCGTGCGCGCTATCGGGAGGGTTCCGGCTCTGGTGACGACTCAGGCTATGCCGCGGGACCTCGGCGATTCCGAACTCAGCCAGCTGCTGCTGCGTTGTGCGAGCGGCGACCGCGCGGCCTTCCGCACCCTCTACGAATCGCAATCGGCGCGGATGCACGGCCTGGCAATGCGCATCACCCGCGATCCTGGCCTCGCCGCCGACGCGACGCATGATGCCTTCGTCCAGGTCTGGAACCAGGCGGTGCGCTTCGATCCGGCGCGCGGCGCCGCCGCCGCCTGGATCATCAGCATCCTGCGCTACCGTGCGCTCGACATCACGCGCAGGCGAGCCCGCGAACAGCCGGGCTACGAGCCACCCGAGGAGGCGGACGGGGCGCCATCCGCCCTCGACCAGTTGCAGGCGAGCACGGAAGGCGCGGCGCTGCACCGATGCCTGGAGGAACTGGAGCCCGACCGTCGGGATCTTCTGATGCGGGCCTTTACCGAAGGCCTTTCCCATAGCGAAATCGCGGCGCAAACCGGCACGCCGCTTGGCACCATCAAATCCTGGATCAGGCGGGCGCTCGCCAGCCTCAAGCGGTGCCTGGAAGCATGAGCGGCACCAGCGAAGACGACGATCTTCTCGCCGCCGAATATGTGCTTGGGGTCCTGGAAGGCTCGGAGCGCGATGCGGTGTTGCATCGCGCCGACCGCGAGCACGCATTGGCAGATGCCATCATCGGCTGGGAGAACCGGCTCGCGCCGCTGGCCGTCCTGGTGCCGCCGGTTGCTCCCCCGCTCTCGCTCTGGCCCCGGATCGCCGCCACTTGCGGCTTGAGCGAAGCGCCCGCAGCGGCGGCGCGGCCGGCGCAGGCCGGCTCGATCTGGGGCCGTCTCGGCTTCTGGCGTGGCACCACGGCGGCAGGCTTCGCGCTGGCGGCCGCCATGGCCGCACTCGTCATCCTGCGCAGCCCGCCTGAAAAGCCGCTGCAGGCGCCCGGAATTCCGCTCGCAAGCGCTGTGCTGACACCCCCGAAGGGTAGCACGCCCTTCTGGCTGGCCGCCGCCGGGCCGAACGGCGCCGTCCAGTTCAAGCCGCTGCAGAAGATCGCCGTCGCCGTCGGGCACGACCTGGAACTCTGGGGCCTGCCGGACGGAGAGAAGGTGCCGAAGCCGCTGGGCCTCATCACGCCAGAGGGAAAAACCATCACGCTGCCCGCCTCGATGCATGCGCCGATGGAGATCATGGTCAGCCTGGAACAGAAGGGCGGCTCGACCACGGGCCTGCCGCAGGGTCCGGTGCTGTGGCTGGGCCATATGGACGCGCCCCAATCGAGCGGCAACGGCTGAGCGACACGCTCTCCCGCCTCCTGCCAATCCTCTGCGGCCCATAAAAAGGGCTGGTCCGGTTTCCCGGGCCAGCCCTTTTTGCTTCCGCCGAAGGGGCGGTGATCAGGCGCCGATGTTACGCAGCGGCTTGCCGGCCATCAGATTGGCCTCGATATGCTCCAGCGTCACACCCTTGGTTTCCGGCACGAAGTAGATCGTGAAGACGAAGAAGAGGGCATTCAGCAGCGCATAGAAGCCAAAGGTCAGGCCCGAGCCCCAGCTGTTCAGCATGCTGAGGAAGGTCAGGCCGACGACGAAGTTCGCGACCCAGTTGGTCAGCGTCGAGGCCGCGATGCCGAAATCGCGCCCTTTGGTCGGCTGCACTTCCGAGCAGAGCACCCAGATCAGCGGACCCGCCGACATGGCGAAACCGGTGATGAAGAGCAGCAGCATCACGACCGCGAAGATCTGCATGCCGACGCTCAGATGGCCGAGGTTCAGCACATAGCCGAGGATGCCCATGCCGAGGACCATAACGACGAAACCGCTCAGCAGCACCGGGCGGCGACCCCAGCGATCGACGAAGCCGATGGCGATGAAGGTCGCGAGCACGTTGACTAGGCCGACGATCGCCGTGCCCCAGAGCTGCATATGGCCGTGGAAACCGGCCGCCTCGAAAATGCGCGGCGCATAATACATGACGACGTTGATGCCGGTCAGCTGCTGGATGATCTGCAAGGCAATGCCGAGGAAAACCGAACGACGGAAATTCGAGTTCGCGCGGAACAGCGACCAGCCGACCTGCGGGCGGCGCAGCTGTTCTTCGATTTCCTTGTATTCGGCGTCGACGCGCTGCTTGTTGCCGCGCAGCTGCGTCAGCACCTCGCGCGCCTCGCGGCCCTTGCCACGCATCAGCAACCAACGCGGGCTATTGGGCAGGCGCGTGACGCCGATGAGAAAGAGCACGCCAGGGACCGCGACGATGCCGAGCATCCAGCGCCAGGCCCCGATGTAGCTGAACAGCGTATCGGAAATGAAAGCGGCGAGGATGCCGATGGTGATCATCAGCTGATAGGTCGAGATCATCGAGCCGCGCTTCTCGGGCGGGGAGATTTCCGAGATGTAGAGCGGCGCGGTGAAGGTCGCGATGCCGATGGCGAGACCGAGGATCACGCGGGCGGCGATGAGAGATTCGATTGACCAGGCGGCGGCGCAGAGGAGCGAGCCGATGACGAAGAGGATAGCGCCGAGGATCAACGAAACCTTGCGCCCGAGGCGGAAGGAGAGAACACCCGCCGCAAGCGCACCCAGCGCCGCGCCGAACATCATGGAGCTGACGATCCACTCCTTAGCCGCGTCACTCGCATGGAACGCTGTGCCGATGAAGCCGAGAGCACCGGAGATCACGCCGATGTCAAGGCCGAACATGAGACCTGCGAGAGCCGCCATGCCGCCGGTGAAGAAACTATGCTCCCCGGTCGAACCCGACGCTGTTGAGGTTTGCGCTGCTATATTCATTCCAGGCTCCCATGCCAAAAGACGTAGACTAGGCTCTAACCTCGCCAATTGCCCGGCCCAACGCGCGCATAGGCAACATACCTATGCATCGACCTGGGGTTGCTTGGACAATTAAATTCTAAATGATTGTTTCCGCTGATTTTTGTCTCAAAACCGAATGATTTATGCTGCATAGCAACATAAATTTGACTGTTTACTGTTGCTGCGCTGCAGCAGAATCCGGTGCCCGATCCATCGTTATGCGGGTATGTGGCAGGGCGTAAGGATGCTCCTGCTGCAGGAAAGCAATCATCTTCTCTCGCACCTCGCAGCGCAAATCCCAGCATTGCGGCGCCGTGCGCGCGCTGACCAGGCAACGCAGCTCGATGACCGCCTCGCGCGCGTCGCTGACCTGGAGATTGACCACTTTGCCGTCGCAGAGCGCGCTTTCGGCCGCGATCTCGGTCAGCTTGTCGCGCACCACCTGCACGGGCACCCGCCAGTCGAGGTAGAGATAGACCGTGCCGATAAGGGCGGCCGATTCCCGGGTCCAGTTCTGGAAGGGTTTCTCCAGGAAATAGGAAATCGGTAGGACCATGCGCCGCCAGTCCCACAGCCGGACGACGACGTAGGTGCCGGTGATCTCCTCGATCCATCCCCATTCCCCTTCCACGATCACCGCATCCTCCAGCCGGATCGGCTGGGTGATGGCGATCTGGACGCCAGCTATCAAATTGGTGAGCAGCGGCCGTGCGGCAAGACCGAGCACCAAGCTTGCCGCACCCGCCGAGGCAAAGAGGCTGATGCCGTATTGCCGCACTTCATCGAAGGTCATCAGCGCGATGCCGACGGTGACGACGGCGATAAGGATGGCCCCGGCCCGCTTGAGGATGCGGATCTGGGTCAGATGCTTGCGAGCCAGGAGATTGTCGTCGATATCCGTGCGGAAGCGCGCGAGATAAAGGGAGGCGAGGATCTCCATCGCCCGGATCGCCGTCCAGCCCACCAGCAAGACGAAAGCGACCGCCAGCAGATGCGCGATGGTCAGCGTCGTCGCGGCGGAGTAGCTGAGCGAGGGCAGCGCCGCGCCGGCGAAGAAGAGCACATAGGCTACCCGGCTCGGCCCCCGCGTGTTCTCCACGAAAAGTTCGAAGAAGGTCCGCACCTTGCTTGGCGGCCGAAACCGCTTGAAGAGGCGGAGCGTCGCCCAGTGCAGAAGCAGCCCCACCGCCGCCGCCACCAGCAGGATGATGGTGCTCCAGACATAATGGGGCATCCACGACGGGCCGGCCGCGACACTGTGGTTGAAGACCTGGCGCAGCGTATCTTCATGGGGGGTTACGCTCGAGCCGCTGGGCTGTCCGGCCATCGATACCTTCCGTTGATTGCGACCCTCAATGTGCGCTCTGGACGGGAAAGGTCCAGCGTCAGCCCGGACAGGAATTCCGGTTGCGGCGGATTTCGGCCGCACTCTGCGCAACCTGGCTCCAGGTCAGTTGGGCGAGCTTCTTGCGGTTCAGCCCAGCCCCGCGGTCGAGCGGCGGATGCAACTGGATCGTGACGCGCAGACCGCGGTGGCGCGCAATGCGGCTCAGATGGCTCGCAAGGTCCATGTCTCCGAACCAGGCGAAGAGGGTGCGGTCCTCACGGCGGACGGGCAGGAAATCGAGTTGGTCATAGACGATGGTAAAAGGCTGCAGCACGTGCGGCTGTTCGGTCTCGGCAACCGCAAGAAACGCGGAGCGGAAGGGCATGACCCGGGTGCCGTCCGACGTCGTGCCCTCCGGAAACAGGACGAGATTGTCCCTCTGGCGCAGCCGCTGCAGGATATCGGCATTCTCCTTCGCCGCCGTCGCGGCCTTGCGGCTGACGAAAACGGTGCGGCCGAGCCGGGCGACAATCGAAATGATCGGCCATTTCCCGACCTCGCCCTTGGCGATGAAACAGGCGGTGAGGACGGATCCGAGTGCCGGGATATCCATCCAGGAGGAGTGGTTGCCGACATAGACGACCGGCAGGCCGCCGCCGGCAGGCTCGCCAATCACCCGCACGCGCAGGCCGAGGCATCGGCAGCAGCCCCACCAATAGAGACGCGGCAGCAGGGCCTTGGCCCGGCCTGGCAGGAAAATCAGCACCGATTGCGGGATGCCGCATAGCACCGTCCAGAGCAGGCAGGCGGCGACGCGCAGGAATACGAGAACCCCGCCCGGCAGGCGCGGAAACTCAGGCCAGGCCCCGTCCAGGGGCACGGCCCGGCCGCCTCTGATGTCGCCTGCGCGGATCATCGCACGGTGTTACTTCTTCGCCTCGATCCGGTCCCAGATGCGCTGCTCGATATGGATGCCGTCGAAGCGCGCGATCTCCTGCAGACCGGTGGGGGAGGTCACGTTGATCTCGGTCAGATAATCGCCGATCACGTCGATGCCGGTGAAGAGGAGGCCCTGCTCGCGCAGATAGGGGCCGATCGCCTCACAGATCTCGCGCTCGCGTAGCGTGATGACGGTCCGCTCCGGCCGGCCGCCGACATGCATGTTGGAACGCGCGTCGCCCTTTGCCGGCACGCGGTTAACGGCGCCTGCGGCCTCACCATCCACCAGGATGATGCGCTTGTCGCCGGCCCGCACGGCCGGCTCGTACCGCTGGATCATCAGTGGCTCGGTCGTGCGCGAGAAATGGCTGTCGAGGATCGAGCCGAAATTCTCGTCGTCCTCGCGCAGCCGGAAGACGCCGATGCCGCCATTGCCGAACAGCGGCTTGATGATGATGTCGCGGAATTCGGCGCGGAATTCCGTAATGGCCGCGCGGTCCCAGGTGATCAGCGTCGGCGGCATAAGGTCGGGGAACTGGGTGACGAGCAGCTTTTCCGGCGCATTGCGAACCGCGGCCGGATCGTTCACCACCAGCGTCTTGGGGTGGATATGCTCCAGCATATGGGTGGCCGTAATATAGGCCATGTCGAAGGGCGGATCTTGACGCATCAGGATCACATCCATCGTCCCCAAGTCGAGCAGTTCCTCGGGTCCGAAGCTGTAGAAGTTCCCCTCCTCGCGCCGAACCGAGACCGGATGGGCGCGCGCCGTCAGGCGCTGGCCGCGCAGGGCCATGTGCCGCACCTCGTAGTGCCACAGCCTGTGGCCGCGGCGTTCCGCCTCCAGCATCAGGGCGAAGGTGGAATCCGCGTTGATATTGACTGTGTTCATCGGGTCCATCTGGACCGCGACATGGAGCGCGTTCGGCATAGGCACGTCCTTCGGCAAAGGAGCGAGCAGCATAAAGGGCAGCGCCGGAGCCGCATAGGGGAGCGCCCGGTCCGGCTTGCGGCCAGGAAATCTTCACCAATTCCATGCAATCCTGCTTGCCCGGGAGAACGGCAGGGGAGCGTGGCACGGTTGAAAGGGCAAACGGCCTTTCTGGCGGCATGGGTCCTGGGCGAGGCGGTGCTCGCCCTGCCCTGCCAGGCCCAGAATTACCAGCCGCCGCCCCAGGCGGGCGGGCCACCCATCCTGATGCAACAGGCGCCGCCTGATCCCCGGCAGTTCTGTTACTATAACGGCCAACCTTATTCGATGGGATCGGCCTACCCGGCGAATACGCCCGGGGCCAGCGGTCGGCCGATGCGCTGCCGTGCCACCCCCGCCATGGTCAATGGCTATATCATGATGGAGTGGAGCGATGAGAATTGAGGTGCCGGCACCCGCATGCGCGCGGGCAATTGCTTTACCGTTCGCGCGCAACGGCGCACACTCGTCCCGGAACAGAAACAAGACCGTTCAAGGCAAGACTTGGCTCGCTTTGCTGTTACTCCCGCTTCCGGCCCTCGCGGCCGGTCTTGGAAAGGAACAAGACATGAGCTGGCTTGGAGGAAACTGGTACGGCGTCGTCGCCTTCTTCGGCATCCCCGCGCTGCTGGGCATCCTCTGCTGGACCGGCGCCCATTACGTCATCGGGGCGCGCACCCGGCATGAGCGGGAGCGGGAGACACGCCACCGCCCTTTCTGATCCGACGTCGCCGTATCATCGCTTGAACGAGCCCCCGCCACTCGCCTTGTAGGCGATGCGAGCCGCGGTCATGCGCGGAATAAGGCGGGAGGCCGCGACCATGGCCTTGTTGGCGCCACCCGCGACCACCACCGCTTCGCCCCGCAGCATGGCGTCCACCCCGATCCGCGCGACCTTGGCCGCCGGCAGAGCCGTCCGTCGCGTCATTTCGTTCGGATTGAAACCCGCGACCGCGCCGAACCCCGTCTCCATGAAGCCGGGACAAAGCACCGTCACACCGACTTTCGGCGCGAGTTCGACATGCAGCGCCTCGCCGAGCGAGAGCACGAAGGCTTTCGACGCGCCATAGGCGCCCAGCAGCGGTGTCGCCTGGAAGGCGGCGATGCTCGCGACCAGCATGATGTGGCCGGAGCCGGCCCGCGCCATGCGGGCGCCGTAGACCCGCGCCATTTCGGAAAGCGAGACGATATTGAGCTGCAGCATGGCGGTCAGCCGCGCCGGGTCGTGATCGACGAAGGGCTGGTTGATACCGAAACCGGCATTGGCGATGAGCGCGCTGGGCTGCAGCCCCTGCCCGTCCAGCCTGGCCGCCAAGCCCGCGACACTGCCGGGAACGGAGAGGTCGGACGCCGCGACCGTCACCGCCACCTTGAGGCTTTGCCGCAAACGCTCCGCGAGGTCCTGCAAGGGCGCTTCGGAGCGCGCCGTCAGGATCAGGTCATAGCCGCGGCGAGCCAGATCTTCGGCCAGGGCCACGCCTAATCCGCTGGAGGCGCCCGTAATCAGCGCCAGTTTCCGCGCGTTCATCGCCGTCTCCCTATCAGGACCAGACCTTATACGCTGCTCAGCATCGGCCTCTCATCGCTCCGAAGGGTCAGGACTTCGACGCCCGCCCTGGTGACGGCCACGGTATGCTCGAACTGAGCCGAGAGCTTGCGGTCATTGGTCACCACCGTCCAGCCGTCATCCTCGGTCAGCACCTTGCGCGTGCCCTGGTTCACCATCGGCTCGATCGTAAAGACCATGCCCTCGCGCAATCGCAGACCGGTGCCGGGCCGCCCGAAATTCATCACCTGCGGCTCTTCGTGCATCTCGCGGCCGATGCCATGCCCGCAGAACTCCCGCACGACCGCATAGCCGTGCGCCTTGGTGTGCCGCTCGATCGCGAAGCCGATGTCGCCGGTATAGGCGCCCGGCCGCACCGCGCCGATCCCCTTCCACATCGCCTCCTGCGCGACCCTCACCAGCCGCCTGGCGGCCGGCGGTGCGTTGCCAACCAGATAGGTCTTACTTGAATCCGCGATGAAGCCGTTCTTCTCCAGCGTGATGTCGAGATTGATGATGTCACCGTCCCGGACGATCGCGCGCGCATCCGGAACGCCGTGGCACACGACATGATTGATCGAGCAGTTGAGGACGAATCCGAAGCCGTACTGGCCCTTGCTCGCAGGGCGCGCGGCAAGGTCGACGGTGATGAACCGCTCCACCAGATCGTTGATCTCCAAGGTGGACATGCCGGCGAGATCGAGCCCGTCCAGCATCTCAAAGACGGAGGCCAGGAGCCTGCCGGACACGCGCATCAACGCGAGTTCGTCCCGCGTCTTCACCATGTCAGGCGGCGGCCGCTTCGGCCGGGCGAATATCCGCCGCCGCGAACTGCGCCTTGACGATGTCGTTGAAGCAGAGCGTCGGATTCGTTTCGGCCAGCATGCCGATCTTCATCCAGAATTCCGCTTGCGCATTGATGGACCGGCACATGACGGCGCTGGCCTTGCGCGCCTCCTCGTGCAGATCCTCGTCGATTTTCACGATGCCCATGCCTGTCCCTCGCGGCTGCAGGATATACGGTCCATATATGAACCGTATATCCCGCAGTCAATCGAAGGGTCGCTGAGGCGGTCGGGTTACCGCAGCGTGGCGCCGGTCGCCTTGGTGACAGCGGCGACCACCTTGGCCGAAACCTCCTCGATCTCGGCGTCGGTCAGGCTGCGTTCCTTCGGCTGGAACACGACCTCCACGCCCAGCGATTTGCGGCCCGGCTCCATCTTCTCGCCCTCATAAACGTCGAACAGCGTGACGCCGGTGATGAGCTCCCGCACCGCGCCGCGCGCCGCCCGCAGCACCGCGTCTGCCGCCACGTCGCTCGTGGCGATGAACGCGAAATCGCGCCGCAGCGGCTGGAAGGCCGAAAGCTCCGGCGCTGCCTTCTTCCGGCGCTTCGGCTCCGGGATCGCATCCAGGAAGATTTCGAAAGCGACGGCATTCTGCGGCAGATCCAGCGCGCGGATCAGGCTCGGATGCAGGGCGCCGAAGCGCGCGAGCATCACTTTCGGACCCTGGCGTACGGTGCCGGAGCGGCCGGGGTGGTAATAGCCCGGCGCATCGGCGGTCACCGTCAAAGCCTCCAGCGGCAGACCAAGCCCAGCGAGCACCGCCCAGACATCGGCCTTGGCGTCCATCGCCGTCACGCCACGCGCCGGCTCCAGCCAGCTGCGTGGCGTTTCGCCCAAGCGGAGACCGGCCGCCACCACCTGCTGCCCGCCGCGGACACCTTCATGGAAGGCGGGTCCGACTTCGAACAGGCCGTGATCGGCAAAGCCCCGCGCCGCATTGCGGGCGCCGGCGAGCGCCAGGGTGATCAGCGGCGTCGCCCGCAGCTGGTCGAGATCGGAGGCGATCGGATTGACCAGACGCAAGGATTCCGGCGCCTCGCCGAACAGCTCGGCCACCTTATGGTCGGCAAAGCTGAAGGTCACCGCCTCGGCGAGACCGCGGCTCGCGAGCAGCCGTTTCGTGACCAGCGCGCGGCCTTGGCGCGGCGTGAAGGACGCGGCGGGAACGGCCCCCAGGGGCGGCAGCGAAACGGGTTCCACCCGGTCGATGCCCCAGATGCGCAGCACCTCTTCCACGAGATCCACTTCCGGCTCGATCTCGGCCACACCGGCCGAGACCTTCGCCAGAACCTCAGGGCTCAGCGCGCGGGCGGGTTCCAGGCCGCCACGCCCGGCGATGTCGTTGCGCCAGGAGGGCACATGGACGGTGATGCTGTCCTCGTCACTCGACGCCAGACCGAAACCGAGGCGGCGGAGAATCTTCTCGGCCTCGTCGCGCGGAATATCGGCGCCGGCGAAGCCGCGCAGCCGCTCGAAGCGCAGTGTCGCCGTGCGGCGCCAATCGGGCTCGGCCCCGGCCGAAACGGGTTCGGAAGCCTCACCGCCGCAGAGTTCGATCACCATCTGGGTCGCCGCTTCCAGCGCCGCGGGCATCAGCGCCGGGTCAATGCCACGCTCGAACCGCGCCCGCGCGTCGGAGGCGATCTGGTGGCGGCGGCCGGTCAGCGCGATCGCGATGGGGTCAAAATAGGCGCATTCGATGAAGACGTCCGTCGTCTCCTCGGTGCAGCCGGTCTCCTCGCCCCCCACGACACCGGCCAGCGAAACGACGCCTTCGGCATCGGCAATCACGCAGTCATCGGCGGTGACCGTTACCTCCTTGCCGTTCAGGGCGAGGAAGGTTTCGCCGGCGCCGGGGCGCAGGGTCAGCATGTTGCCCTTCACCTTTGCCACATCAAAGACATGCAGCGGGCGGCCGAGGTCGATCGTGAAGAAATTGGTGATATCGACCAGGGCGCTGATCGGACGCAGGCCGATGGCCCGCAGACGATCCTGCAGCCAGGCCGGGCTCGGCCCGTTCTTCACGCCGCGCACCGTGCGGCCGAGTACCCAGGAACAGGCTTTCGTGCCGTCGATGGCCCAGGTAATGGCGCTGGAACCTTTGGACGGCACGGTATCCGGCGTCCAGGTCTTCAGTATGCCGACACCGGCGGCGGCGAGGTCGCGCGCGACACCGCGGACGGAGAGCGCATCCCCGCGATTGGGGGTCACCGCAATCTCGATCACCGGCTCGTCCAGCCCCTTGTAGTCCACGAAGCGCGCCCCGACAGGCGCATCCTCGGGCAGTTCGATGATACCGTCATGATCCTCGCCCAGGCCCAGTTCGCGGGCCGAACACAGCATGCCGTTGGACGCGACGCCGCGGATTTCGCCCGCCTTCAGCACCATGCCACTGGCGGGGATGGTGGCACCGACGGGTGCGAAGACAACCTTGATGCCCGTGCGCGCATTGGGTGCGCCGCAGACGACGGAAACCGGCCCCTCGCCCGCATCCACCGTGCAGGCCCGTAGCCGGTCCGCGTTCGGATGTTGCACCGCTTCGATGACGTATCCGACCCGGAAGGGAGCGAGTGCCGCGCCGGGGTTCTCAATGCCCTCGAGTTCGAGACCGATGCCGGTAAGCCGGTCCGTAATGGTTTCGAGGGAAGCCGTGGTGTCGAGATGCTCGCGCAGCCAGGAAAGGGTGAATTTCATCGTCTCACACCCCCTCGTGCAGGGTCGTCGGTTGGAAGGGTGAGGCGCCGTAATGCTTCAGCCAGCGGATATCGCTTTCGTAGAATAGCCGCAGATCGGAAATGCCGTGCTTGAGCATGGTCACCCGCTCGATCCCCATGCCGAAGGCGAAGCCCTGCCACTCCCGCGGGTCGATGCCGCAATTGGCCAGCACCTTCGGATGCACCATGCCGCTGCCCAGGATCTCCAGCCAGTCGCCACCGCCGCCCAATTCGCCGGTGCGACGATTCCATCCGATATCGACCTCCATCGAAGGCTCGGTGAAGGGGAAGTAGCTGGCGCGGAAACGCACCGGCAGATTGGAAATGCCGAAGAAGCTGCGCAGGAAATCGGTCAGACAGCCTTTGAGATGCGCAAGCGTGATACCGCGGTCGATAACCAGCCCTTCGCATTGATGGAACATCGGGCTGTGCGTCGCGTCGTGATCCGCGCGGTAGGTGCGGCCGGGCACGATCAGGCGCAGCGGCGGCGGCTCGGACAGCATGGAGATGATCTGTACCGAACTCGTATGCGTGCGCATCACCAGCGGATAACCCTCATGGGTTCCCGGCAGATAGAAGGTATCCATGTCGCTGCGTGCGGAGTGGTGGGCCGGGATGTTCAGCGCGCCGAAATTGTACCAGTCGGCCTCCACTTCCGGGCCTTCGGCGACCGTGAAGCCCATGGCGCCGAAGATCGCCGCCATCTCTTCCATCGTCCGGCTGATGGGATGGATGGAGCCGCGCGCGTCCGGCGCGGGCGGCAGGGTCACGTCCATGCGTTCAGCGGCGAGCCGTGCCGCGAGTGCCGCCTGGTCGATCACCGCCTGGCGGCCAACCAGCACGCCTTCCAGCGTGTCGCGCAGCGCGTTCACTGCGGCACCCCGGGCCTTTCGCTCCTCGGGCGCCACTTGGCCCAGGCTGCGCAGCAGGCCGGTGATGCGGCCCTGCTTGCCCATGAAGGCGACGCGCACGGCGTCCAGCGCGCGTGGGTCGGAGGCTTGGGCAATCGCCGCCTCGGCTTCTGCTTGAAGGGCCAGAAGATCGTCGGACATGGAAGGCTCCGAAAAAAGAAAAGGGCCGCCGTGGATCGGCAGCCCTCTCATTCAAGTCACCTGGGTCACGGCACCCCGGGCGGGGCGCGCGGGATCAGGCAGCCGCGGCGGGCGCGGCTTCGAGGACGGCCTTAACCTGGCTGACAATGCCAGCGAAGCTCTCGGCGTCATCAAAGGCGATGGCGGCCAGAACCTTGCGGTCGAGTTCGATATTCGCCTGCTTCAGGCCGAAGATGAACTGGCTGTAGGTCAGGCCCTGTTCACGGACGGCCGCATTGATGCGCTGGATCCAGAGCGCGCGGAATTCGCGCTTCTTGTTCCGGCGATCGCGATAGGCGTACTGAAGGGACTTCTCCAGGCGCTCGAGCGCGATGCGGTAGTTGGTGGAGGAACGGCCAACGAAGCCCTTGGACTGAGCCAGGACCTTCTTGTGCCGGGCGTGGGTGGTAACGCCGCGTTTAACACGTGCCATTGATCAGATCCTCTCTCTCACGCCAGCCCGTAGGGGGCCCACTGCTTCACCGTCTTGCCGTCCATTTCGGTCAGCGTCTGGGAGCCGCGGTTGGTGCGCTTCATCTTCTGAGAGCGGTTGATCAGGCCGTGGCGCTTGTTGCCCGGGCCTGCCAGAACCTTGCCGGTCGCGGAAATCTTGAACCGCTTTTTGACCGACGACTTGGTCTTCATCTTGGGCATTTTGGTCTCCTTCAAATTACCCTGGCCGATGGTGCCGCGATCTGCGGCGCCGGACAGGTGTCGCGGCCGGGCATGCCCATTTCAGGCCCGGCACACAGACGAACGAGGCGCGGCGTATAGCGAACCCCTGGCCCCGCCGCAAGCGCGGAGGCGACCGGCTGGAATGCGCGGGCCGCCCGCGCGGGCGGCACCGCTCCGGCGATCCCTCGCCGACAGCGTCCTATGCCGTCTCCCGGGACAAGACGTCGGCGACCATGTCAGGATGCCGGGCGATCACACGCAGATAGGCGATCGCAAAATCCGGCGCTGTCGAGCGCGCCTGCTCCCAGTCGCGCAGCGTGCCCACCGGCACATTGAAGCGCGCGGCAAATTCCGGCTGGGACAGGCCGAGTTTCGTCCGTGTCACACGGACCAGCCGGGCGCGCTGGCCACGCTCCAACCCCTCGACACTCACATCGCGGTCCTCTGGATCATTCCGATCAGCCGGGATTGCGATAGACTCGCTCTTCCGCATTGTTGCTCCTCCTTACGGAGATATATCTTGGCAGATCGCCCCGCCACACGAAGACCGCCGTGAAAAGACGATCTCTTACCATCCCTATCAACTTGAAGCGCTCTTCCTCATCCTCCAGACGGATCGTTGGCAAGATCCGATAGTTCCCGTCCTTCAATATCTCGTCGCCAAATATCAGTGGCAGCCCATGCTTGGCTTGATTGGCCATATCCTTCGCAGGATCGAAGCGATCTGACATGACGCTATATACGGAATTTCCGTATGAATGGGAAGGGGCGGGACCTGATCTTACCCGCCCACCCGCTGCCAGGTCTGGGTGCGGCCGAGCATCGGCGTGCCGATATAGCCGCGCACGAGGAGCGTATCACCGCCGGGGGCGAGATGCATGCGGCAGCGATAGACCTTGCCGTCCTCCGGATTAAGGACGGTGCCGCCATCCCACTGATTCCCATCGGGTTTCAGCCCCTGGATGATGACGAGGCCGAGCACCGGCTTGTTCGCGGCATAGCCCGCGCAATGCTGGCAGACGACACCGTCGTAATGATGGTCGAGGATCTGCGTCACCCGCCCATACAGCAATCCGTTCTGTTCATAGACGCGGACGATGGCGCGGGGCTTGTGCGTGTGGTCGTCGATCGTGCGCCAGTCGCCGACCGGCGAGGAGGGACCGGCCGCGGAAGCAGGGCCGGCACCCAGGGCCATGGAGAGCCCCAAGGCTCCGGTCACAAATGCGCGTCTCCGCATCCTCTTCCTCCCTCGAGACAAAACTGGCACCCGGCAATCGCTCTTCCGGCCGGGGCGGGGGGCTCCTATAACCCGAGGAATGCAGATCTCCTTCATGAAGATGCATGGGGCGGGGAACGATTTCGTCATTCTCGACGGTCGGACCCGCGCCCTCGGCCTCACCACCCCGCGCGTCCGCCATCTGGCGGACCGCAGGCTCGGGATCGGCTGCGACCAGCTGATCAGCCTGGAACCAGGGCGCGATGGCGCTGATGTCTTCATGCGCATCCATAACCCGGACGGCAGCGAGGCCGGCGCCTGCGGCAATGCAACCCGATGCGTCGCCGCGCTGATCGGCCAGGAGACGGGCCGTGACCGCGTAGTGATCCGCACGATCTCCGGCGATCTCCTTTCCGTCCTGCACGGCGATGGTTCCGTGACGGTCGATCTTGGACTGCCGCGCTTCGCTTGGGATCAGGTGCCGCTGGCCTCCGCGATGGACACGCTGCACTTGCCGCTCGCCGATGGCGCCGTTGCCGATCCCGCAGCTCTTTCCATGGGCAATCCGCACGCGACCTTCTTTGTGACCAGTATCGCGGCAACCCCTGTAGCGACCCTTGGGCCGCGTTTTGAAACCGACGGGCTTTTCCCCGACCGCGCCAATATAGGTTTCGCGGAGATTCTGTCCCCCGAACGGATCAGACTTCGCGTCTGGGAACGCGGCGCGGGGCTCACGCTCGCCTGCGGGTCCGGTGCCTGTGCCGCGCTCGTCAATGCCGCACGCCGGGGCCTTACCGGCCGGCGGGCGGAGATGATCCTGGACGGCGGGCGCCTGACCATCGAATGGCGCGAAGCGGACGGCCATGTGCTGATGACCGGGCC
>NZ_DATJJK010000145.1:0-2866 GCF_035492295.1 Acidisoma sp.
CGATATGCCGACGGACGAGCTGGGTGCGGCCGGCCGAGCCGGGGGCGAAGGCGAGGTCTAACTGGCAGCCGTCGTCCACGCCCCTGCCCCATATAGCACGGCACCGCAGATCGCCTCGGCCACCGCCTCCACGCCCTCGCCGGTGCGGCAATTGGTCAGCAGCGTCGCCCGGCCCTTTCGCACGGCGCGCGCCTCCTCTGCCATGCGCGGCAGATCGACGCCGACATGCGGCGCCAGATCCGTCTTGTTGACGACGAGAAGATCAGCCTGGATCACACCCGGGCCACGCTTACGGGGAATGTCGTCCCCGCCCGCCACGTCGATCACGAACAGCCAGTAATCCACGAGATCGAGCGAAAAGGTGGAAGCAAGGTTGTCTCCACCACTTTCGATCAGGATGAGATCGAGATTGGGGAAGGTGCGGTCGAGAGACGCCGCTGCCTCCATGTTCAGCGTCGGATCCTCGCGGATCACGGTATGCGGGCAGGCGCCGGCCTCCACCGCCAGGATGCGCTCAGGCGCCAGGATACCGGCGCGGCGCAGCCGCTCGGCATCCTCCTGCGTCACCAGATCATTGGTGACGACGGCAACCTCCAGCCCGCGCGCGAGCAGGACCGGGACGAGACGTTCGAGCAGCGCGGTCTTGCCCGAGCCCACCGGCCCGCCAATGCCGACGCGCGCGGCACCACGCGCCTTCGCATCGGGAGCGATCATGTCAGTCATCGCAGCATATAACTCCGGCTGAGCGGCACATGGGTTGCGGCCTCGGCCGCGAGAAGCGCGCCATCGGCCCGGACTTCGAAGGTCTCGGAATCAACCTCGATCTTCGGCATCGCATCATTATGCAGCATGTCGCGCTTGCCGAGGCTGCGAACATTGTCGATCTGCACGAAGGCTTTTCGCAGACCGAGCCTGTGGTGCCGGTCCGCCTCGATCGCCAGCCGCGAGACGAAGGTGACGCCAAGCCGGGCCGGCGAACCGCCCATGCTGCCCCACATCGGCCGCTGGATATTGGGTTCGCTGTCCAACATGCTGCCATTGCCGTCCCCGGCCGTCGCCCAGACGATATAGCCGCTCTTCATCACGGCCCTGGGCTTGATGCCGAAACTCGCGCGCGGCCAGAAGACGAGATCGGCCATGCGGCCGGGCTGAATGCTGCCGACATGGCCTGCGATGCCGGCCGCGATGGCCGGGTTGATGGTGAGTTTCGCGATATAGCGCTTGATGCGTTCGTTATCCGCCCGCGCCGTGCGCTCCTCCGGCAGGCGCCCGATGCGCCGCTTCATCACGCCCGCGAGCTGCCAACATTTCGCGACATTCTCCGCCAAGCGGCCCATGCCTTGGCTGTCGGTCGCGAAAATCGAAATCGCGCCCATGTCGTGCAGAAAATCCTCGGCCATCATGGTCTGCGGGCGAACACGGGATTCGGCGAAGGCCAGATCCTCCGTCAACCGCCAGTTCATGGCATGGGCTAGCATCGTCATTGGCAATCCCTCATTCAGCGCATAGGGCGTGAAGGGATTGGTTGGGTTGGTGGAGGATGGCAGGACATAGGGCTCGCTGTTGACCCGCAACAGGTCCGGCGCATGGCCGCCGCCGGCGCCCTCAGTGTGGAACATATGGACCGAACGACCGGCGATGCTGCGCAGCGTGTCCTCACAAAAGCCAAACTCGTTGATCGTGTCGGTATGCACGCTGACCGAAAAATCATGGCGGTCGGCGGCTATCAGCACGCCGTCGATTACCGCGCCGGAGGCGCCGAAATCCTCATGGATCTTGATCCCGAGCGCGCCGCCCGAGACCGATTCCTCGACCGCGCCCGGATCTGAACAACCACGGCCGAGGAAGCCAAAATTGAGCGGCGAGAATTCCGCTGCCTGGATGAGCTGCCCGAGCACATTGGGACCTGAACAAGAAACGTCGAAATGCGGCCCGGGCGACATGCCGATCATCGTCGTCGTGCCACCGGCGAGCGCTTGGTCGCTCTGCTGAGGACAGAGGAAATGCGCATGCGCCTCAACCGCGCCAGCGGTCACGATGAAGGGCTCGCCGTGATGCACGGCGGTATTGGGGCCGCAGCGCAGCAGCGGGTCGACGCCGGCCATGATGTCTGGATTGCCCGCCTTGCCGATACCCACGATCAGCCCATCGCGGATGCCGATATCGGCCTTCACGATGCCCTGGACCGCGTCGATGATGGTCGCGTTCTGGATGACGACGTCCAGCGCGCCGGAGGCGGCCGTGCCTGTCGTCTGGAAGCCCTCGCCGTCGCGCATGGCCTTGCCCGCGCCGGTCGTCAGCTCATCCCCGTACTGCGTGTAATCGCACTCAATCTCGGCGAGCAGCCCGGTATCACCCAGGCGCACCATATCCCCCGTCGTGGGGCCGAAGGTCGCCGCGTAATCGGCGCGAGACATCCGAGCCATGCTCATATTCCCCGGTAGCCGCGCGCCATAGCGGCGGCGATGGCGGCATCGCGGATCGCCGGATCGTCGAGCGCGCCCCGTGTGAGCCCGGCCTGCCCCTGCACGATGCGGTCCCCTGCCATCGCGACGAGCGTGACCTCACGGCGAATCCCAGGCTCGAAGCGCAAGCCGGACCCCGATGGGACATCCAGGCGGAAGCCGAAGGAGGCTCGGCGGTCGAAATCGAGCGCCGGATTGGCCTCGAAAAAATGACTGTGGCTGCGCACCTGGATATCACGGTCGCCGGTATTGAGCACCGCGATCGTCACCCGCGAGCGGCCTTCATTGAGTATTACATCACCCTCGCCAGCGATGATCTCGCCCGGAACCTCGACCCCGCCGGCCTCCTGCCCATCCGCGATCGGGCGGAAGACGATGACGAGCTTGGTGCCTTCGGGGAA
>NZ_DATJJK010000146.1:0-7175 GCF_035492295.1 Acidisoma sp.
CCGGCCCGTCTCAACCGCAGCGAGCTGGCCGTCCCCGGCAGCCAGCCCCAGCTCTTTGAAAAGGCAGCGAAATCCGCTGCCGATGTCGTGTTTCTCGACCTCGAGGACGCGGTTGCTCCCGACGACAAGCCCCAGGCGCGCAAGAACGTCATCCAGGCGCTGCGCGACATCGATTGGGGCAACAAGACCCTCTCGGTGCGAATCAACGGCCTCGACACCCATTTCATGTATCGCGATGTGGTCGATGTCATGGAGCAGGGGGGCGAGCGCCTCGACCTCATCATGATTCCCAAGGTCGGCACCGCGGCGGATGTCTATGCCGTCGACATGCTGGTGACCCAATGCGAGGCCGCCATGGGCCGAAAGAAGCGCATCGGCTTCGAGATGATCATCGAGACCGCGCTCGGCATGCAGAACGTGCATGAGATTTCCGCCGCCAGCCGGCGCAACGAATCATTGCATTTCGGTGTTGCCGATTATGCCGCCTCGACCAAGGCGCGCACGACCAACATCGGTGGGGTCAATCCGGACTATGCCGTGCTGACCGACAAGGATTCTGCCGGCAACCGCGCCACCCATTGGGGCGACATGTGGCATTACGCCATCGCGCGCATGGTTGTGGCCGCCCGCGCCAACGGGCTGCGCCCGGTCGACGGCCCCTTCGGCGATTTCTCCGATGCCGATGGCTACAAGGCCGCGGGCAATCGGGCCGGGGTTCTGGGCTGCGAGGGGAAATGGGCGATCCATCCCTCCCAGGTCGCCCTTGCCAATGAGCTCTTCACCCCCAGCGCCAAGGAGGTCGAGAAGGCCAAGCGCATTCTCGCCGCCATGGCCCAGGCCCAGAAGGAGGGCAAGGGCGCGGTGGCGCTGGATGGCCGGCTGATCGACCTGGCCTCGATCCGCCAGGCCGAGGTGCTGGTCCGCAAGGCCGAGCAGATCGGCGGGGCCGCCTAGACCCTGATGCCCACCTTCCTCGAATTCGAGAAGCCGATCGCCGAGCTCGAAGGCAAGATCGAGGAGCTGCGCCACCTCGCCAATGCCGACGACATGAATATCGCCGACGAGGTGGCGAAGCTTCAGGGCAAGGCCGACAAGCTGCTGCGCCAGACCTATGGCAAGCTGACGGCCTGGCAGAAGACCCTGGTCGCCCGCCATCCCGACCGGCCGCATTTCGGCGATTACGTCGGGGCGCTGGTGGAAGAATGGACGCCGCTCGCCGGCGACCGCAATTTCGCCGACGATCATGCGATCGAGGGCGGGCTCGGGCGTTTCCGCGGCCGCTCCGTGGTGGTGATCGGCCAGGAGAAGGGCTCCGACACCACCTCCCGCGTCCAGCATAATTTCGGCATGGCCCGGCCCGAAGGCTATCGCAAGGCCCAGCGGCTGATGGATCTGGCCGATCGCTTCCGTTTGCCGGTGGTGACCCTGGTCGATACGCCCGGCGCCTATCCCGGCATCGATGCCGAGGCGCGTGGCCAGGCCGAGGCCATCGCGCGCTCGATCGAGACTTGCCTCAGGATTCGCGTTCCGCTCATCGCCGTCATCATCGGCGAGGGCGGCTCCGGCGGGGCGATCGCGTTGGCCGCGGGAAATCGCGTGCTCATGCTCGAGCATTCCGTCTATGCCGTGATCTCGCCGGAAGGCTGCGCCTCCATCCTCTGGCGCAGCGCCGATCAGGCCAAGGAGGCCGCCGAGGCCCTGAAGCTCACCGCCGATGATCTGCTGAAGCTCGGCATCATCGACGAGATCGTGCTCGAGCCCCTGGGCGGCGCCCATCGCGACCGCAACCGCACGATCCAGAGCCTGGGCGACGCGATCGAATCCGCCCTCACCGAGCTCAGCCGCCAGGACGGCGCGCGGCTGCGCGCCGAGCGCCGCGAGAAATTCCTCGCCATGGGCAAGAAGGGCCTGAACTAGCCGCTTTTTCGACGGCGAGTCTCGCCATGGCTCCTTTGAGGGCAGGGCAAACAGGCGGGAAGGGGCACAATTTTTTTGCCGTCATTCCCGCGAAAGCGGGAATCCAGAGCCTGCCCCCGCGAAAGCGGGGGGCAAGCGACGGACTGCTGCCCATTAGCGTCGGATCTCTTCGTAGAGATCGCGCCACTGAGGGTTCGTGCGCTCGATCAATTCGACCTTCCAGGCCCTCGGCCACTTTTTGATCTGCTTCTCGCGCTGGATCGCCTCGGGCATCGTCCCCAAGAACTCGATGTAGACGAGAAGATGGATGCCATAGGTCTTCGTGAAGCCCACCATCGCATCCGACTTGTGCTCCCACACCCGACGCACGATGTTGGCCGTCACACCGATGTACAGCGTGCCGTTTGGTTTGCTGGCGAGGATGTAGACGCAGGGCGCCTTCATGGCGGCAATAATGCCACGCCACGAAAGAAGATGCCTTCGTGTCTCCTTGGATGGGTTGCAGCCTGTGGCCCTGGATTCCCGCTTTCGCGGGAATGACGGCAAAAAATTGTACCCCTTCCCGCCTGTTTGCCCTGCCCTCAAAACGGCCATGGCGATTCCCGAGTTATGTATATGCAATAGCGCTTTCGCGGGATAACGCAGGAAGGAGCACGGCATCCACATGCGATTGCGCTGCCTGGCCGGGGCGGATTACGAATAGAAAGCATGACGAGAGGATCCCCATGTTCCAGACCGATCTCCTGAAGGGCAAGCGCATCCTAATCACCGGCGGGGGCACCGGCCTCGGGTTCTCCATGGGCCGGCGCTTCCTGGAGCTGGGCGCCTCGCTCGTGATCTGCGGCCGGCGCCCCGAGGTGCTGACGGCCGCCGCCGCCAAGCTCGGTGGCGAGACCGGCGGCAAGGTCGAGACCCAGGTCTGCGACGTGCGCGATGCCGAAGCGGTGGAAAAGATGGCCGAGGCGATCTGGGCCGAGGGGCCGCTGGATTGCCTGGTCAACAATGCCGCCGGCAATTTCATCGCCCGCAGCGAGGAGCTGAGCCCGCGGGCCATCGACGCCGTGCTCGGCATCGTGCTCCGCGGCAGCGCCTATTGCACCACCGCCTGCGGCCGGCGCTGGATCAAAGCCGGCCACAAGGCCAGCGTGCTCAGCATCATCACCACCTATGCCTGGACCGGCTCGGCCTATGTCCTGCCCTCGGCCATGGCCAAGGCGGGGGTGCTGGCCATGACCCGCAGCCTGGCGGTGGAATGGGGCGGCAAGGGCGTGCGGCTCAATGCCATCGCGCCGGGACCCTTTCCCACGGCGGGCGCTTGGGAGCGCCTCGTGCCGCGGCCCGAGCTCGCCCAAGTCTTCGAGAGCAAGAACCCCCTGAAGCGCGTCGGCGAGCATATCGAGCTCGCCAATCTCGCTTCCTTCCTGCTCAGCGATTTCGCCGGCTATATCAACGGCGAGGTCGTCACCATCGACGGCGGCGAATGGCTGCAGGGCGCCGGCCAGTTCAACTTCCTGGAGCGGCTCACCGACGCCGATTGGGAATCGCTGAAGCCGAAGAAGAAGTAGAGAGAGCATCGCGCTCGGCGTCTATCGACCCCTTTCCGGGCAGGGCGATTGCAGGTGGGATAGAGGCGTAACTTCTTCCGCCGTCATTCCCGCGAAAGCGGGAATCCAGGGCCGAGGGCTCGTCGCTTGCCCTGGATTCCCGCTTTCGCGGGAATGACGGAATGGTAAAGCGAGGCTTGCGATCAACCCCCGCCCCTTTGAGGGCGAGGGGAAGCTAAGGGGACAAGCGGATAGCGGCCGCCGAACGAAAAGAATCAAACCCGCCCGTGGCAGTATTTGTACTTCTTCCCCGACCCGCAGGGGCAAGGCGCGTTGCGGGCGACCTTGCCGAACTCTTCCTTCGGCGGGGCGAAGGCATCCGCACCGGCCAGCGCCAGCGCCGGGCTCGGACGGGATTCCCGCATCCGGGCCTGGGGCGGCGGGGGTGGGGGCGGGGCTTCCTGCTGTTGTTCCGGGGGCGGCCCCAGGCGGACCTCGATATGGGACAGCACGACGGTCACGGATTCGCGCACCCGCGTCAGCATCTCGTCGAACATCTCGAAGGCTTCGCGCTTGTACTCGTTCAGCGGATCGCGCTGGCCATGGGCGCGGAGCCAAATGCCCTGGCGCAAATGATCCAGGTTCAGCAGATGGTCCTTCCACTGCTGGTCCAGCAGCTGCAGCAGGATGCTCTTCTCGGCGAAGCGGATCACCTCGCTGCCCGAGCGCTCCTCCTTCTCCGTCATCTTGGCATTGACCGCCGCGGTCAGCCGCTCGCGGATCTCCTGCTCGGTGACGCCCTCTTCCTTGGCCCAATCGACGACCGGCAAATCGAGGCCGAAGATGCGCAAGGCCTCCTCATGCAGCCCTTGGGCGTTCCACTGTTCGGCATAGGAATTGGCCGGGATATGCTGCTCGACCATATGGTCGACGGTCTCCTGGCGCATCTCGGCGATGGTCTGGGAGACGTCGGTCGCCACCATCAGCTCGCGGCGCTGCTCGTAGATCACCTTGCGCTGATCGTTCATGACGTCGTCGAACTTCAGGATGTTCTTGCGCGATTCGAAGTTCCGCGCCTCGACCTTCTGCTGCGCCTTCTCCAGGGCCTTGTTGATCCAGGGATGGACGATCGCCTCGCCCTCCTTCAGGCCGAGGCGCTGCAGCATGGAATCCATGCGCTCCGAGCCGAAGATGCGCATCAGATCGTCGTCGAGCGACAGGAAGAAGCGCGACGCGCCCGGGTCGCCCTGGCGGCCGGAGCGGCCGCGCAGCTGGTTGTCGATGCGCCGGCTCTCATGGCGCTCGGTGCCGATGACATAGAGCCCGCCGGCGTCCAGCGCGACCCTCTTCTTGGCGGCGACATCGGCGCGGATGGCGGCGATGCGCGCTTCCTTCTCGGCGGGATCGGCGATATCGGCGGTCTCGCGCCAGATGCGCATCTCGAGATTGCCGCCGAGCTGGATGTCGGTGCCGCGGCCGGCCATGTTGGTGGCGATGGTCACCGCCCCCGGCACGCCGGCCTCGGCGATGATGTAGGCCTCCTGCTCGTGATAGCGGGCGTTCAGCACCTGATGGGGCACCTTCTTCTTCTTCAGAAGCCCGGAGAGCAGCTCGGATTTCTCGATGCTGACGGTGCCGACGAGGAGCGGCTGCTGGCGCGCCTTGCATTCCTCGATCAGCCCGATGATGGCATCGTATTTCTCGGCCGCCGTGCGATAGACCTCGTCATGCTCGTCGATGCGCACGCAATCCAGATTGGTCGGGACCTCCACCACCTCGAGGCCGTAGATGTCCTGGAACTCGCTGGCCTCGGTCATGGCCGTGCCGGTCATGCCGGCGAGCTTGGGGAAGAGGCGGAAATAGTTCTGGAAGGTGATCGAGGCCAGGGTCTGGTTCTCGTTCTGGATCGTGACCCCTTCCTTGGCCTCCAGCGCCTGATGCAGCCCCTCGGAATAGCGCCGGCCTTCCATCATGCGGCCGGTGAATTCGTCGATGATGACGACCTTGTCGTCCTTGACGATGTAGTCGACGTCGCGGGCGAAGATCTTATGGGCGCGCAGCGCCTGGTTGAGGTGATGGACCAGGGAGACGTTCTGGAGATCGTAGAGATTGCCGGTCTTCAGGAGGCCGGTGTCGCGCAGGCGCTGCTCCATGCGGTCGGCGCCATCCTCGGTCAAAGTGACCTGGCGCGCCTTCTCGTCCTTCTCGTAATCGGCATCCGTCAGGAAGGCCATGAGGCGGTCGGCGGCGCGGTAGAGCTCGGAGGAATCCTCGGTCGGCCCCGAAATGATCAGCGGCGTGCGCGCCTCGTCGATCAGGATGCTGTCCACCTCGTCGACGATGGCGAAATTGAACGGCCGCTGGACCATGTCCTCCAGCCGGTATTTCATATTGTCGCGCAGATAGTCGAAGCCGAATTCGTTGTTCGTGCCGTAGGTGATGTCCGCCGCATAGGCGGCGCGGCGCTGCGGGTCATCCAACCCATGCACGATGATCCCGGTCGTCAGGCCGAGGAAGCCGTACAGCCGGCTCATCCACTCCGCGTCGCGCCTTGCCAGGTAGTCGTTCACCGTCACCACATGCACGCCCTTGCCCGTGAGCGCGTTGAGGTACACCGCCAGGGTCGCCACCAGGGTCTTGCCCTCGCCGGTCTTCATTTCCGCGATCCGGCCGGAATGCAGCACCATGCCGCCGATCATCTGCACGTCGAAATGGCGCATCCCCAGCGCCCGCTTGGCCGCCTCGCGCACCGTGGCGAAGGCTTCCTCGAGCAGATCGTCGAGCGTCTCACCTTCCTCCAGGCGGGCCTTGAATTTCGCGGTCTGGCCGCGTAGGGCCTCGTCGTCCAGCGCCGCCAATTCCGGCTCCCAGGCGGCAATCGCATTGACCTTGCGCCGAAAAGCTTTCAGGGCGCGGTCGTTACTGGTACCAAAAACGGCTCGGGCGAGGCTTGCGAACATTCTCTCTTCCTGGTGCAGCGGGCGGATACCGCGTACCTTACTATAAGTCGTCGTCTCCGGCTCACATAAGCGCCGCCCCCCGGGTGGTCAAACCCTTGCCCCGGTTCGACAGTTAGCTCATAGGATCGAAAAAACACAGGAAGGGTTCCCCCTCTATGCGTCGTACCACGCTTTCCGCTCTCGCCCTCGCCGCCGGCCTCATGGCCCCGGCGGCTTTTGCCGATGCCCCCGCCGCCGCTCCCGCCTCGACCGACCCGGTGGTGGCCACCGTCAACGGCATGCAAATCCATCTCAGCGACATCCAGAAAGCCGCGCAGGACGCGCCGCAGCAGCTGCAGCAGCTGCCGCCGAACCAGCTCTTCCCCCTGCTGCTCAACCAGGAGATCGACCGCGCCGCGCTGCTGGTGGCCGCGCACCAGGAAGACCTGGAAAAGCAACCGACCGTCGCCGCCGCCATGGCGCATGCCGCCAATGTCAGCCTGGAAAACGCCTATGTGCAGCAACATGTCACCAGCGCCGTGACCGACGCCGCCGTGCAGGCCGAATACAACAAAAATTATGCCGGCAAGCCGGGCCCTGAAGAGGTGGATGCCCGCCATATTCTGGTGAAGACCAAGGCCGAAGCCGAGGCGATCATCAACCAGCTCAACCATGGCGCCAATTTCGCCACCCTGGCGACCAAGGACAGCATCGATCCGGGCGCCAAGAATGGCGGCGAGCTCGGCTGGTTCACCAAGGACCAGATGGTTCCGGC
>NZ_DATJJK010000147.1:0-8890 GCF_035492295.1 Acidisoma sp.
TGGGCAGTGCTTGCCGCCTGGCCGCCGCTTCAGTAAAGAGGAGCTTCCATGTCCGCGTAGCTCAGCAGGATAGAGCACAGGATTCCTTGTTTCGAACTGGGCGCCGCGCCGGGAAACCACGCGGCGGATCTGCTCAAAGTCGGGGAAAGCTTGGTGGCCACACTTGGCTGCCGTGCCAATCCCGAGCCAAGCCGGCATCGCCAGATGCGGGAAGGTGTAGAGACTGGATGGGCGGCGCCTAAGGGCCTTCGGGCCTAGGGCGAAGGGACAGTCCAGACCACGAACCGGCCCCTGTACGGGCCGGGCGGCGAAAGCCGAAGTGGTATGAATCCTGGGGCCGTGGGTTCGAATCCCGCCGCGGACATGCCCCACCTTTTTCCGGTCATGGCAGGCTGGATCACAATCAAGCAAATCAGCGAGTTACGGTGTCTTGCTCCGCCGTCCTTTATCCCCTTTGGTCAGAGGACATGTCCGGCCGAGGGTGGCAGCGTAGGGCATCGTCACAGCCGCACTGCCCTTAAGCGCCGCCGGCCGTAACAGCGCAGCTTCCGGAACACGTCGCTTCGAATTACGCCATCCGTCGCAAAACATTCGCGGTGATCTGACCGACCGATGTGACCTCACCCCCAGAGGGCAAAGCGCCGCACCAAGCCACAGACCCTGCGCCGAAGATCAGGCCGCCTTGCGGCGTGCGTCGGATCACCATTTCAGCGACGCGCGCACGGGCGCGGTCCTGAGGCGTAGCAAAAAACTCGTTCGGATCGGTCGCATAGCTCTCATCGAAGCCGGTCGCCGCCGCAAGCACGACAGTCTCCGGATGCGTCCCGAGCGCGGGGTCCGTGCGATCTACCTCGTATCCTGCCGCCCCGCCAAGGACGGTGCCGGCGAGACCGAATCTATTCTCGGTGACCCCCTCGAAAACCCAAAAATAGTCCGCCGCATCGCTCGCCATGCGGCGGCGATAGGGGCGAGCCGGGCCGAAGCCCATCATGGTCATACCCGTACCAACGACAGAGAATTCGGAGCGGCCACGCTCTCGCCATAGACCACCAATTTCGCCTGTGAGCGACAGGTTGATCTCGCCCGGATGACCATCCCAAGTCCGTGCGCCAAGCCCCTGGCCGCGGCGAACCTCCACAAGGTCTGCCCTCACAGCCGTGACCCACATGAACCCGTTGCCGCCGAGATAGGCGAGTGAGCCGCCGCTGTCGATAAAATGGCGCAGCGCATCCTGCATCGGCGTCGTCCAATACTCGGGATGGCTCCCCGTGAAGACGCCGCGATAGCCGACCAACGCTGTCCTTCCCTCCTGATGCAGATCATGATCCGTCACGAGATCGAAAGCGATGCCTTCATTCCGGCAAAATCGCAGCAGCTGCAGATCAACGGGAAGAAGATGCGGACTGCCGGACAGCGGGTAGAGATGATCATCGCGAAGCGTCGCCTTCGGGCGACGCGTCGTGGTTAAGCTGACGCCGCTGCCGTCGCTATGGCGATCGTAGAGGCTGAGCAAACCATTGTCTTGAGCAAAACGATTGCCGCGATCATGGCACAGCCAGGGGAAGAGCGCCTGGGGCAGATTTTCATCGGCATAGGCCAGATAGGTGAGGGTCGGCACAAGGAAAACCAGCGGAGCGCTGCGTGCCTTGGCGCGTAGGAAAAACGGAATCCGCTCGATGCCTTGCACTGTCGTAATCTCCGCGGCGTAAATACCGGCTTCAGCATCCTCTGGCGACTGGATGTGATGGGTGACAGGCCAGTCGAGCCCAGCCATGTCGTCATCATGGCAGTGAATCGCGTCATACTGCGTGGGGTCCAGCCGAGGATCGTGGATTGTCCCGTCCCATCGCATCGACGCCATCGCGAACGTTGGAAGATTGTGGATCGCGAGTGGCGGCCAGTCGCCCCTAACAGGCGATAGCTTCGCAACCGGCGGTCCCGGGGGAAAGTGCCATACGGCGACATCGATGTTGTCGAGTGTCAACACTGGCCGAGCCCAGCAGGCATTGACGGTGATCTCGTCGTCATCGCCACCCAGATTGATGCTCGTCGCTCTCCAGTTCCGTGTGACTGGCAGCGTGAGCATTGTTGTCTTCGATTCTTGATCGATCATCAGACGGATAGCATGGTCGTCGATGGAGAGCGTGACGCGCATCCAGCGGTCGGCCCATAAGGGGTGCTCGGCACGAGCTTCGGCGGGCCCTTCTTGTAGAACAACACCTTCAGGGAGGACCTGCAGCGCAATTGTTCCGAGCCGCAACAGGGTTCGTGGCGTCGGATTTGTCGTCAGCAGGCACTCGAACGTGAAACGCAGATGTTGCGCTGCGTGCAGCCTCGCCTCCGGCAATGGGATTTCTATCCAGGACCCCAGGCGAAGATCTCTTGCAGCCACTGGAGCCCCCGGAATCACGATCCAGCCGGATACCGGCCGCGGCCCCTCCGGCCTATCCAGTTGCACGATGCGAACACGAGCTGATGGATCACAGCAGGTAAGGTGGAGCCCGGCCGAAGCTCCGGCCCGAATGCTCCATGGCTCGACAAAGCCGGCCGCGGCCATCGCCTCGTGCTTCACGCGCCGTATAGCCATCTCGCCCCCTCCTCGACGTCGAATTAGGCATAATAATGTCTAATCATATGATTGACAGTTGCCGGGTTTGGGGCTTGCATCCTGCAGGCCGAACGAGCGCCCGACTGTCGGCAACGGAAGGCTGGGGCCGTAATTCTTTGCATTGGGAGACGTCACATGGCGAAGAGACGAATGGCAAAGACGGCAGGCTGGGCGGCTATTCTCGGATTGGGACTCGGTATTGCGCAAGCTCAGGCGGCCGACAGCAAGCCCATCCGCATGGGCACGGAACCCTGGCTCGGCTACGGACAATGGGATGTCGCGTCGGCCAAAGGCATCTTCGCTGCCAATGGCCTCAGCGACGTGAAGATCATCAATTTCACGGAAGACAAGGATCTCAACGCGGCATTGGCGAGTGGCCAGCTTGATGCTGCGAATGTCGCGACCCATACGGCGATGGTGATGGCAGCCTCCGGCCTGCCCATCAAGATCGTTATGCTGTTGGATTTCAGCCTCAAGGCCGATGCCATTCTCGCCGATAAGGATATCGGCTCCATCGCTGCGCTGAAGGGCAAGAAGGTCGCCTTCGAACAGGGAACGACAAGCGACATCCTGCTCAACTATGCGCTCCACGCGAATGGAATGACCATCTCGGACGTGAATGTCGTGCCTATGCCCGCAGCCGATGCGGGAACTGCCCTTATCGCGGGGCGCGTTCCCGTTGCCGTAACCTATGAACCCTATATCAGTGCTGCGCTTGCGCACGGATCCAATGTGAAGCTGCTCTATACGGCCGGCACCGATCCCGGTCTCATCAGCGACGTGCTTGTGGTACGCGATGATGTCCTTAAATCACGTCCCGATGCCGTGAAAGCGCTGATCGCCTCCTGGGGTGCCGCGCTGGAAGACTATCAGGCGCATACCGCAGCGGATCGCGCGATCATCGCCAAGGCGGTCGGCGATACGCCGGCGGATTTGGCGACCGCCTTCGATGGCGTACGCTACTACTCTGTCAGCGAGAATAAAGCCGCCCTGACAGGCGATTTCGCTCACAAGACCTTCCTTGACGTCAAGCAGGCCGCCAAGAACGCCGGCCTGCCCACGGATGGCGTATCGGCTGATACGCTCATCGACCCAAGCTTCGTGCAGTCCGCGCAATAGGGTTTTGATGACACGCCTCGACCATGCTTGACGCCGATAAAAGGCGCCGCCCGCGAAGGCGCCTTTTCCGCATTGGTGCGGAACTCGATGGAAAGCTGCATCTCGCCATCGCCGTCGCTGTCTTCCTTACACTGGGCTTTGCCTGGTGGGCGGTGACGTTCAGTGGCCTCGTGCAACCGCTGTTTCTGCCCGCCCCAGGTGCCGTCTGGCATCGCATGGTGTCGCTCGCACTCGACGGCACGCTCTGGCAGGACTCCATCATCAGCCTCTACCGCATAGCCATCGCTTTCGCGCTGGCCTCCGCGATGGCCATTCCCGTTGGAATCCTGATCGGCTGTTTCCGGGTTTGGGAAGCGGCGATCGAGCCGCTGGTCGATTTCGTGCGTTACATGCCCGTAGTCGCCTTTGTACCGTTGACGATCCTGTGGTCCGGCACGGGTGACTGGCAGAAGTTCCTCATTATCTGGATCGGTACCTTCTTTCAGGAAGTGCTGATGGTGATGGACAACGTAAAGCGCGTGCCGGCCGACTACATCGGCCTCGGCCGCACACTCGGTCTTCCCGAGCGACGTATTCTGTGGCGCATCGTCTTGCCATCGGCCTTGCCTGGTATCTGGGATACGCTGCGTATCAGCGTCGGTTGGGCCTGGACCTGGCTTGTCTTGGCGGAATTGGTCGCGGCGACCTCCGGTCTTGGCTACCGCATCACTGTGTCGCAGCGCTTTTTTCAAACTCAGACGATCATCGGATATATCCTTCTTCTTGGTATTTTCGGACTGATCACGGACCAGGTGATGAAAGCTTTGGAAAAGGTCCTTTTTCGCTATCTGAGCGTGTCTCGGTGAACACCGCCCCGAAGCTCGCAATCACCGCCCTGAGCAAGACCTTCGGGAGCGGCCGCTCGCAGACCGTTGCTTTACGAGACATCAGTCTCACTCTTGCAGATAACGAATTCGTCTCACTCGTCGGCACGTCCGGCTGCGGCAAAAGCACGATCCTTTCCATCGTCGCAGGTCTGCAGGACTATGATGAAGGAACCGTTCTCGTAGACGGCGCGCCGATCAAAGGACCGGGGCTGGATCGGGGTGTGGTCTTCCAGTCCTACACCCTGCTTCCCTGGCTCACCGCGCGACAGAACGTCGAATTCGCACTCAAGGCGGCGGGCTACAAGAAAAATGCGTCTCGCGACTTAGCCGATGAGCACCTGAAACTTGTCAATCTTGAAAAATTTGCGGAGGCGTATCCCAGTCAGCTTTCCGGTGGCATGAAGCAACGCGTAGCGATTGCCCGGGCGCTTTCCTATCGACCGAAAATGCTGCTGATGGACGAGCCCTTCGGCGCCCTGGATGCGTTGACCCGGCATCAAATGCAGCAGTTGCTGACCCGCATCTGGGAAGAACACAGACTGACAGTACTGTTCGTCACCCACGACGTGGAGGAGGCCGTGTATATCTCCGATCGCATCGTGGTGATGGGAATGTCGCCAGGCTATATCAAGCAAAGTTTTCCTGTGGCGTTGCCGAGACCGCGACATCAAAGAATGATCGGCTCAGACGAGTTTGTCGCCATTCAGAGGGATGTGATGGCCGCGATACGCGGAGTTGCCGATTGAGCGGTGTTCAGCTGGGACCATGCCGCGGAGTGACCCAGGGCAATCGCAGGATCGAATGTCACGATACAACCACCGGGTGAGCCAGCTACAGCCTCTCGAGTTCCGTTCACTTGGACCCCGGACGCCTTCGCAACGCGAGGACAGGATGCGGCGGCCATCGGAGCCGCAATACATCGCACTCAGAGATGTTCAGTATAGATCATCTGTTTTCCTTTGTAGACTATGTAAAAATCGCTGTTGTCGAAGGGGAATATCTTCGAATTTCTAGCCATATCAATGGCAGCGGGATCGTTTGGAGCTTCAAAGATCTTGCTCTCAACAAAGATTCCCGCGGTAGACTGAAACGATTCCTCTTTGTACAAGCGTAGATCATAGGTTGGCATAGCAGTCTCCTGTCTGTTTCTTGGCCTATTGGGCGAGATTGCCTTTATAAGGTCGGCAATGGGGGCAGCTAGCTTGGCCCACCCAAAACTCATCAATGGATCTGGAGCGTGAACGACGCGCTAGATCGTTGAAGAATTGCGGTGAGAGTGGCTAGCTGCCACAGGCCGCCGAGTTCTGCCACCGCGGGGAATTAGAACCCGCCTGCCTTATGGAACAGATCGCTCGGTTATGCCTTCTCTATAGCATTTTGGCATTCCGAACTCAAGATAATCGGGTTTCGGAACCTGACGACAAATACTGGAAGCGGAGCACCGCCACCCTGCGGTTCAGCCGTCGCCAAATTCCGCGACGCCGGTAATGACCCGTTCGACCGCCTCGACCGTTGAGTGCTTGGGGTAGATGTCGTCGGCTACCACCTTGCCGCGGCGCATGACGACGATCCGGTCGGCTACCTGAAAAACGTGATGGATGTTATGGGCGATGAAGATGCAGGAATGACCGGAATCCCGCGCGCCGCGGACGAAGCGCAAGACGCCCTGTGTCTCCGCGACGCCAAGATTATTGGTTGGCTCGTCGAGAATGATCAGCTCACTGTCGAAATACATCGCGCGC
This sequence comes from Acidisoma sp., assembly GCF_035492295.1. GTDB lineage: Bacteria > Pseudomonadota > Alphaproteobacteria > Acetobacterales > Acetobacteraceae > Acidisoma. The sequence goes on from NZ_DATJJK010000147.1 coordinate 6,336, forward strand.
GCAATGGCAACCGCTTGTCTCTCGCCGCCAGAAAGCGATCCGATCGGTGTGCTGGGCGGGATGTTCTTGCTGATGCCGACCTTTTTGAGCAGGTCGCGCGCCACGCTCTCCATGGTGGCGTGATCCATCAGGTTGAGGAAGCGCGGGCCCTTGAGCGGTTCACGCCCGAGGAACAGGTTTCGCGCAATGGACAGCTGCGGGACCAGCGCGGAATCCTGATAGATCGTCTCGATGCCACAGGCGATGGCGTCCCTTGTGCTACGGATGTCGACCTTCCTGCCACGAACGAAGATCTCACCACTCGTCAATGGAATGGCGCCGGACATGACCTTGATGAGCGTCGATTTTCCGGCGCCGTTATCCCCCAACAGGCCAACGATCTCGCTCTCTCCAACCGTTAGGTTGGCGCTCGTCAACGCCTGGATGTGCCCATAGGACTTGCTGACATTGGCCATGCGAATCAAGGGTTCGACCATAAACTAAGTCCCCGCGTTGTGGCGGCGTTCGAGACCGGAATGCAGCGCCATCATGCCGAGGATGATGGCGCCGATGAAGAGATTATAGGCGAGGCCGGGAACACCGACGAAAATGATGCCGTTCCGCATGACCCGCAAAATCAGAACACCGAGCACGGTACCGACGATCGTGCCGCGACCGCCGGTCAGCGCAGTGCCGCCGATAACCACCATCGCAATCACCTCCAGCTCATAGCCGGTACCGCTATTGGGATTGGCAGCCGATGTGCGGATCGAGCTGATGATGCCGGCGAGCGAGGCAACCAGGGCACACAGTATGAACAGCGCAACCTTCGTACGATCGACGTTCACACCGCGGGCGCGGGCCGCATTGGCGTTGCCGCCAGACGCCTGGATCCAGTTGCCGACCTTCGTGCGCGTCAGCACATAGCCGAGGAGCAGGGCCACGCCCGCGAACCAGAACAGCGACGCGTAAATCCGAAAGTCACCGATGCGGAATTCGCCTGCCAGAATTTGAGCCAGCCAATTACCACTGGCACTCCAGGTGCGTTGAGGAAAGCCGCTGGTCATGATCAGGGCAGTGCCGCGCACCACCAATAACATCCCGAGCGTCACCAGAAAGGAAGGGATCTTCAGTCGGGTCACGAATAGGCCGTTGACGAGGCCGATGAGTGCGGCCACCGCCATGGCGATGATGAAAGACACCACAAGCGACGCCGAGCCGCTATTGTGCAGAGTCCATAACAGGACCGGCGAGAAGCCGAAGACCGATCCTACGGATAGATCGAATTCCCCCGATGTCATCAGCAGGGTCATTGCCAGGGCGATGAGCCCAAGCTCGACGGTGAAGGCTAGAATGTTGCTAATGTTGAGGGGAGAGAGAAAGTCGTTGTTGAGGGTGCCAAAGGCGGCAATTTCGACGATGAGGAGGATCAGCGGTCCCAATTCGGGCGTGCCGATCAGGCGTCGGACGAGGCTATTTTCCACAATGAGGTCCGTGATCCGTTGGGGATGAACAATGTGGAGGCGGACGGTGCCAGAACCATCCGCCTCGCGCCTCAGCTATTTGCCCGACAAAATCTTGGCGTAGATGTTTGCGGTGGTCTTGTCGTAGAGCGCCCCGGTGATGACGTTGAAGCCGGGTGGAATGCCGCTGGCCGCCATGGCAGCGAGGGACAGTGCAACGTAGCTCGTTGCCTGCGGGTCCTGCCATTGCGCCGCTACGACGTAGCCGTCGAGCACTTCCTGCGTCGTATCGAGCGAGTCACCCCAGCCAATAACCGGGATTTCACCCGGCTTGACGCCGACCTGATCGAAAACTCGCTTGATGCTGCCTTGAACAAGATCGCCCAAGCCGATGATTGCCTTGATCTTCTGACGGTGTGCCGTAAGGTAATCGGACATGCGGCTGATGATTTCAGCCTGGTCCAAGGTCGAATCCGTAACTTCCCAGGTTATGCCCAGGGGTTTCAGAACCGACGCGGCACCCTGCTCCTCCTGCACACCATAGGTGGCGCCCGGAACCTCGACTGGCATCCAGACAAAGTCACCCGCTTTGATCAGGTGATGATCGACCAAATACTGCGCCCAGTGCCGGCCGAAAACAACATTGTCGCCGCCGACATAGGCATTGAAGCTGGCAGTGGGGTCAGGCGTGTTGAAGTTGATGATTGGAATATGTGCGGCGTTCGCTTCCTGCGCAATTTTCACCAAACTGCCGGGATCGGGACTGCTGGTGACGATGCCGTCCGCCTTGGCGGCAATGGCCTCGCGCTCGGCCTCCTGCTGCGCCGCCACATCGCCGTTGAAGAACGAGGTTTTGACGGTATTGCCGGTATCGGCCGCCCATTGCTTTGCCCCCGCCAGGAAGTAGGTCCAGACCGGGTCCGCCGGTGATCCATGTGAGATCCAGTAATAGGTCTTGGCTTGCGCCACGACCGGCGTCAGCAGCGAGAAGATCACGCCGCAATAGACGAGTGCCAATTTCCTCAGCATTCTTGTCGCCCCCATTTGTCTCGGCTTATTCTGCCGATGAAAGAAAAAACTATCGTGTCTGTTGCGATCTTACAATAAGCAATG
>NZ_DATJJK010000148.1:0-3073 GCF_035492295.1 Acidisoma sp.
CGGAATAAGCCGAAGCGCTCACTGTTTCCGGGTGGACGTCCAGTTGAGAACAAAAGCCAGCAGCACCTTCGTGAAGGTCACCAGCTGGTCGATCGAGACTTGCTCGTTGACGCTATGGGCATGGCGAAGTTCGCCCGGCCCGTAGATCACCGCCGGAATGCCGGCGTCACCGAACCAGCCGCCATCGGTGACGGTTGGCGACACATCCACGATCGCCTTCTGCGCCGCCACGCGCTCATGCATCGTGGCAAGCAGAATGGTGCCTGGATGCGCGGGATCGACCTCAAGGGCCGGAAAAATCTCGCCCCGGTCGATGATCATCGAGGTCCCGCCCCAGACGAAGGTCGGCGGGTTGACACGCAGCCAGGGGTCGCCAGAGGCGACGCCGCCGATGTGTTCCTCGATCTCCCTTATCACATCCGCGAAATTCTCGTTTGGGTAGTAGTGCACAGTGATCCAGAGCCGGCATTCGTCGGCGATGAAGGCCGCGTGCCGCCCGCCTTCGATCACCGCCGGGTTGATGGTGGTTGAACCCAACGGGCAACCTGGATATTGCTTCGTCACTGCCCAATGGCGTTCCAATTCGCCAAGCCCCTGGATAATCTTGGCCATCTTCTCGATGGCGCTGGCGCCAAAGACGCCGCCGCCGGCATGGATCATGTGGCCGCGCGTGCCGTCATGAAAGGTCTGCGGGCTTTTCACCGTGATCCAGCCGGTAATGACGCCACCCTGGCCCTGAATGTGCAGATCCGACGTATCGACGACCACCGCCATATCGGCGGTATAGCCACGCTCGCAGCATTGCAGCGTGCCGGCCTCGCCCACCTCCTCGCCAATCACGGATTGGAAGATGAGATCGCCGGGAAGGGCGACGCCGTGATCGGCCATGATGCGGAGCACGAACAGCGCACCGGCGAGGCCGCCTTTCATATCCGCCGTGCCGCGCCCGATGATGACGCCATCACGGACAATCGGCCGGAAGGGGCCCGTCTCCCAGGCCTCGCCCGGTTCCACGGCGGCGACATCGACATGGCCGTTGATGATGAGGCTGTGATGCGCGCCGGCATCGCTGCCGCGGAGGATGCCGACGACATTGGGGTCGCCGGGATGCACGTCCCAAATGTCGATCTCGGCACCAAGCTCGCGCAGATACTGCGCCACGAACTGCTGCGCCTCGGCGGTGTTGCGCGCCGGCGGTGCCGGCGTTTCGAAAGACACGAGCCTGCAGAGCAGATCGACGATTTCGCCCTGCCGCGCTTCGACAGCGGCGAGCAACTGATCAAGATCGGCGGTCATTGTTCTGGCACCGTATCGGGCGCCCAGTAGAGGATGCGCTTCAGCACCCGGTCGACGACGACCCAGAGCAGGATCGCCATGACCGAGAGGATGGCGAGGGCGGAGAACATGACATCCGTCTGGATGCGAGCATTGGCGTTCATCATGACGTAGCCGAGACCGGCCGAAGAACCAACCCACTCGCCGATGATGGCGCCGATCGGCGCGATGGCTGTGGCAACACGCAGGCCTGAGCCGAAGGCCGGAAGGGCGGCATAAAGGCGGACATGGCGCAGGATGGCCCATGGAGAGGCGTTCATGGTGCGGGCAAGGTCGAGCCAGCCGATATCGGCGCGGCGCAATCCGTCGAAGAAGGAGGCGGTGACGGGAAAGAAGATGACCAGCACGGCCATCACGACTTTAGAAGCCATGCCGAAGCCGAACCACAGCACCAGCAGCGGTGCCAGGGCAAAAACCGGGATCGCCTGGCTCAGCAGCAGCAGCGGCATCAGCCAGCGCTGCAGCAATGGCGAAAAGACCATGCCGAGGGCAAGACCCGCGCCCAGGATGGTGCCGCAGGCAAGGCCCAACATGATCTCCGCGAAGGTCGTGGCGGTAGCACCCACCAGCGTCTGCCGCTGCGCCACAAGTGCCTCCGCAACCTTGATCGGGCTCGGTAGCATATAGGGCGGGATGGAGGTGAAGGCGGTGATCGCCCACCAGATCAGGATGAGGCCGAAGAGCGTGATGAGCGGGCGAAGAACCTGTTTCATTATTCGGTTTCGGGCTCCGTCAGCACGCGCATGAGATGGCCTTGGGTCTCCAGCAAATGCAGATCGTCCGGCGCGCGCGGCGGATTGCCCGGCACCAGGATCGGCGCGCCGAGCGTCGCCGGGTGGCCAGACATCACCACGAGATGGTGGCCCAGCCGGCAGGCCTCGAAAGGATCATGGGTGATCAGCAGCGCGGTCCGTCCCTGCAGCAACTCGGCCGCCAATTCCTGAATGCGGGCGCGCGTGATGGTGTCGAGCGCCGAGAAAGGCTCGTCCATCAGCACGATGGGCCGATCTTCGTACAAGGTGCGGGCGATGGCGGTGCGCTGACGCATGCCGCCGGAAAGCTCCATCGGCAGTGCTTTCGCGCGCTCCCCGAGGCCGACGCGCTGCAGCAGATGCATCGCCCGGTCCAGATCCGGCTTCTGGCCGCGCAGGCGGCTGCCGACCATCACATTCTGCTGCACGGTCAACCAGGGATAGAGAAGATCGGTCTGGCCCATATAGGCGATACGGCCCTGCAACGGCGCGCCGTCGGTCGACCGCACCAGGCCCGCGGTAGGCCGCGACAGGCCCGCAAGGATCTTGATCAGGCTGCTTTTGCCGACGCCGCTGGTGCCGAGCAGGGCCACGAACTGGCCGCCCGCGATGGTGAGGTCGAGATTCTGGAAAATCGTACGCTCACCGAAGCGAAGCGCCAGTCCTTCAATGACGATGCCCGGGCAAGGGGCCGTGGTCATCCCTCGGCCCCGTCCTGCCAGCCAATGGCCCAGAACTGCGCTTCGAGCAGGCTCGCGGTGCGGAAGGTGTCGAGCAGCGAGGCGTAGCGCGCCTCAGCGCCTCGGCGGCGTCCGAAATCATCCAGGTCGATGATCGCCTGCGCCACGGTCGCCCGATACTCCTCCCCCGCATAGCTGCGAATCCACGGTTCGTAGGGATTGCCCTCCAACACTGTCTCTGGGTCTCCCAGCAGCAGCTCTGCGATTTCGGCATAGCCTGCGAGGCAGGGTGCCAGCGCAATTTCG